>QCJZ01000016.1 GCA_003215695.1 Prochlorococcus sp. AG-409-J03
ACAGAATTATACGACTTGCATGCTGGCAGTTAATTGGTTTAACCAAGGTGGAAAGTTTAAATTGATATAAAAGTATTGAACTAAGGGGGGAGACCAAAATCTCGCTCCCTTCTTCATGTTTTTTCATTTTGCTCAAATGTGCTCTCAATTAATTCAGATGCAATAGGGTTGACTCTCTTTTCATATTTCCTTGATTTATAAATTTCAAATGTGCATATCTTGTCTCCACTTAGAAAGCAGTCATCAATGAAATCATCGAGTACTTGTGATTGCATGAAGATTTCGCAACTTCTATTTGTTATATCGAGAGATCAAAAACATTCAATACGTGTTAACTACTACTATTTGACAAACTCATTCATTTTTGGATAGTACTGATATACTTCTTTTGCCTACTTATAGTGACTTTATGCAAGTCATAAATGATGCGTATTAATGCCGACTATACAATGTAATTGAGATCCATTGCAGCACAGTTGATTTCAGCGATAGGCATAACAAATAAAACACTAATAAAACGGTGGTGTGGTTATAACTGGGATTTGGGCGATTTCTTTGAAAAATAAAACACTAATAGATTCAAAGATGTCTACTCTCAATGCTATTTGTTTAAATAGCAAGCAACCTGAAGCATGCTTTGTCTATACGATCTATTATTCTATTTAATTGAAGTTATTAGTTAGGAATTGGTTCGAATGTTTCTATGTTTACGATCTGAGTAAAATAAATGCCGCTTAGCACAACTCATTTAAAAGATGACGGCACAAATCATTGGAAAACAATTGATACAAAGTGATAGATTTGAATCCTTGCAGGACAGCTAAATTCAAGCGGCGTATGGGAAAAAATGAGTGGTGGTTGTATGAATAATGAGAGTGAGGAATTTGTAATGGATTTCTATGTGGTTAACCAAAACCTGTCATTTCAGTAAAGAGCGCTTTGTTCTCTGCTGATTCTGCAAACCCTAGGAGCGCTTCATAGCGTGTTTCAGCTCCACTACTGAGATTACCTACCCAATAGTTGAGTCCTTCGGTGTCAGCGTCTCTACCAAGAACATTTTTATAGAGATTATTGACGTACGTCTCATCACTTACATTGCTTCCATACTTCTCAGTGAATTCTGCGGAACCTAAGAATGATTGAGCAACTACACGTCTAGTATTTTTTCCCGAACTGAATTGATCAATCCAATACTTGAGTCCATCTGCATCAGGGAAGCGAGCGAATGCAGCGTTATAGAGACGAAACATTTCACCCGAGTCAGTGTTTAAACCTGTGACTTGATCAAAAGTATCAGCAATATCATTTTCTAAATTGAGAGTCTTGTCAGAGAATTGTAAGTTTGTTACTCCTGTAATTTCGTCGTAACCACTATCTGTTTTAAGCGCATAACGATCTTCTCCTAAATTGTAGAATTTATAGTTAGAGCTTGTTCCAAAATAAGTCTGAGTTGTATTTGATATTGTTCGAGTGATTTTATTAACGACATCGCTATTAATTGTTGGTGATTCGCTATTAATTATTGGTGATGTAGATGTATCATTTATCTGTACTGAAATACCATTTCCAACAGTAAAGTAATTCCATTGATTATTGATATTTTTATTATATTGTTGGAATTCAAGCTTTAAAGTTTCACTACCTTCTGTAAGCGCATCTTTTTTAATATTAATTTGAAATGAATTTTTTCCAATATTTGCTGGGAATTTGCCTAGATATGGTGATGCTTCAAAATCTTCTTTATCTGCTCCATCTCCTTTGATATTTACTGTAAGACTCCCGTCCCCTACGTTGACTCCTTTTAGATCTTCAAAGGAAATAGTTATTGCTTCACCTTCATTGTAGGTAATTTTGTCAGTTGATATTTCATATCGTTTTGAGCTGTCATTTGACGTGTCATTAATTTGAAGTGAAACGGTATTACCGTATTGCTCTTTTCTTAAATAGTTTGTATAGAACTTTATATCAAGATTTTCTATACCTTCAAGTTCAAAATCATTTTTTATAAGTAAACTCATTTTATTGTCACCTTGGTTTAACCATACACTTCCTGTGCTATCAACATCATTATCTATATTTGTTCCTGTTAAACTATAATAGAAGGCACCTGTTTTATCACTATTGATATCAATTAGTATAGATTCTCCTTCGTCATATATTTTTTTATTAGTAGATATGTTGGTCTTTGGAATTGAATCTATAGAATAATTTTTAATATCTGCAAAACTTAATTGTTCAATATCATATAGATAATCTATTCCATCATTATTCCCTGATCTATTATCAATTATTTCTACGCTAGTAGATTTTGCTTTTATACTATAGTCTGTGAAATTCCCAGAATAATTTGCAATGTCTACTCCTGAACCTCCATATAGATAGTCATTGCCTTTGTTTCCGTTTAAACTATCATTTCCAGATTCCCCGTAAAGTTTATCAGATCCATCTCCTCCAAAAAGTATATCTGAGCCACTTTCACCGTTTAAAGTATCATCACCATTATTTCCATACACAATGTCATTTCCTATACCTGCATCTAATTCATCATTGTATTTTGTTAGCTGAAAAGTATCATCTCCACTTACGTGATATCTATAATTTTCATAAGTATTGTCTCCTGTTTTTGAATAATCAAAGTTTCCAATAATCGTTAATTTCCCACCTTTTTTAAGATCTGTTGATTCTATTTTAGTTATATAACCAATAACGTCTCCAGTATCTGTTGTTGCACCAAAGCCATATACTGTTCCATCTGAGTAACCTCTACCATACCTGTAAACTTTGACAGAACTGTCTCCAAAAGAAAAAGTAGTTCCAGATAGTCTGAAATCTCCATATCGATAATCTAATTGATACGAATCTACGAGTACAGACATCCTTCCATCTCTTTCTAGAGATTCAGATAGTAATGAGAAGTTCCCGTTTTCTATTTGTCTTAGAACATCATCATATTCTTGGATTACAGGATCATATTTATGATAATCATTTGTGTATTTAATACCTTCAGATACTCCAGACCAAGAAAAATTTGCCATATCTATTGCCTTCTTTAGATAAGCTATCTAAAACTTTCTTCATTTTATAGAAACACTAGAAGAGCTAGTTCAATTTTGTTTTTTCTTATTTTTTAAGTGATATTCCCATATCAAAAGCTACAACATCTTTTAGTTGCTTCTCTACCCAATCAAGAGTGTTGTGACTTGATTTCTTTGAGGTAGTAGGTTGTTTCTTCTTCTCTTTCATTAGTAGTTGTTAGGTAAGTATCAATAGGGATGATCCAGATCGTCATTCAGGGACGATAGAGATCATCAGGATTGAAGAGTTAATAGTTAGTAGGGAGAGAGAAAAGAAAGTACTCACTGGATGTCCATTACGGGGACATCAGTAGAGGTAATTGTTGTCTTAGTTGTCTTTCTTTCCCCTTATACGGGACGGGTCAAAAATCTATCTTTCTCCTTTATAGAATGGTGGTTAAAGATCTATCTTTCCCCCTTAAGAGTGGCTATCGAAAAATCTATTGGTATGACAGGGGTATTGATGGGAGCGCTTTTTATCTCCCCCCTTATACGGGACGGATCGCTCAAAACGTATTCAGGGAGATGGATATAAGAATCAGTAATTGATGAGAGTGAAGAAATTTTTCTTGGATTCAGCTGAATCTAATTATGCAACTTTTTCCTCCTCTTCATTAATGACTTCAACGACTTCTGGACTGAATGAAGAAAGTGCGTTGTCATCTTCTTCATCGTCTATTATTTCCACTGATTGGTCTTTGATCTCTTTCATTGGTCGGACTAAATTTAATGGTTGCTCATTTTTCTTTAATAAAGTCTCGTCCACAGGAGTCACTTTTCTCTCCTCAGAATTAAGAGTGTAAATAGCTAAAACTCTTATTAGATTTTTGAGAGATATGAAAAACTTTTTGCAAATATCAAATAAATTGGTTAGCTCTTCTCTAATTCCCTTTTGAGAATCTTTTTTTATAAAGTAAGTTGTGAATATCCATCCAGTAAGCACTATTAAAAATAAGCTTATTGTGATCGTAATAAGATTTAGCATTAATAGAAGGCAGAATTAGTTATTTATATCGATTCTCTATAGGTATTTCAAGCTAGAAAAAATTTCTTAAAGTTTTAATCAGTCATCTTAGATTTTTTACGCCACATGTTGTTTCGCAGTATTTCTATCTGTATTGATTAGCCGGCTTTATGTGCGCATTTACGATATATAAGGTTAGTAGAAGGTTCAAAATGCCTGTTATCACTTATTTAAAGAGTAAGCAAAAGAAAATCCAATCAAAATATCATCAAGTTACCAAACGATTTGAGTCAAAGTACGGTGTCATTCATCGGAAGCTAACATCAAGGTTTCATAGAGAACTAACTGAAACAGAATTCATTCGCTACAAAATCAATAATTTGATGAATCAATCTAAAGAATCTATTGAAGGTAAAATCAATTCAACAAAATTCATACCTGCCTGTTCAAGAACGTCTACTAAAAATAATGTTAGGTTTTATCCATATATTCTAGATTGGGTTCAGGGGAGATTTTCAGGACAAACAATTAGAATAATTGTAAGAGAAGGCAAAATAATTGAGAAAGTTTTTGTATCTCCTAAAGGCAATAAAATTTCTGTCAAGAGAAGTAAGTTAGAGTTAAGGCTTAGATCAATACCGACTATACAAATTAAATTGAGATTGCGAAATAGATCAATCCAGATGATACAAGGTCAGGTGAGATCTGCTGTTAGTAAAGAGATTAGAGGGTATTTGAATGAGCTGCTCACACTTTGCTCACACATCATACGCACATAGTTGGATTTGTTGTTTAGGGATATATATGCTTTTACTTTAGATAATGACTTTTTCTGCATATTTTCTATTACATTAGTTTACTAATTAGGTATAATTTCAGATTCTTCCCTTTGTGAATTTGATTAGAAAAGAAAAAGCAGAACACTCCTCAACAAAATTCGTTCTGTCAATGAAGAGAGGGACTCAAGGTCGCTGAAGCAGCAGGGTCCCTTTCTGCATGCAATTCAATTTTATAAGTTACTTTTATTCGTACTCTCTTATTTATAAATAGTTTCTATTCCTATTAGCTTTAAGTAGTTAACCGAACATTGCAACCTCACAGTTGGTGGTCAGTTGAGAGATCATAAATAAACTTTTAATTTGTTATGAGAAAATTCATTCCTTACTTTTTTTTTCGCCAACTACTCTACATACAGTTCTTGGTGTTTCATGAGTGATGGCAATGGGTTGTTGCTCACACACAAATGAGGCTGAAGTTGTCTGTGAAGCAGAAGATACTGATTGTCAAGAGAAAATTTTTGTTTCCACCATGAATTAAAACAATGTCAAAACATGTTTCATATCTTTATGAATTCATTTTAGAAGCTTCAGAACGAGGTGAGTTATGGGGACTAAGTTTAGAACGAAGTCACTGGACTCAACTAGAAATTGACTATAATTCTTGTATTAATAGCTAGCATTTGTTGCTGCTTGGATCTTGAATTAACAAAACGGAATCTTTTAAGATTCTCTTTAGTTAGCTTGACAGTCAAATTTTGCTCGTTTTGTAAAGACCATATCTTTGACTTTCTAATAAATAAAGATATTATACATTGTCACTATTTTCTTTTGCCTTAGTTCTTCCCTTCATTTAGTTCTGGAAAAATCATATCGATATAAGCCATTATTATAACTACCAAAGGTGGCATATTTGTTTGATCTTTTTTTGTGAGTCGCTTCATTTCGGATAGGAAACCCGTAGCCTCTTTCTCGCTAATTGTGTATTTTGGGTTCTTTTCTACTTGGTCAACGAGGGATTGGATTTGATTAGCTGAATCCATAAACCAATGTATTGTTCTATGTCAATAAAACTTATATGGTATTGATCTACAAGAATAGATTAAAGAAACTTATCATCTGTTTAGTTAGGTGCGAATGCTTGGCAGATTTGGGATGCTGAGTTCTTGGCTATAAGTCATATCGCTTCATTAATTTGTGATAAATTTTGGAAGCATAATTGGTTAATTCAATTCTTTTTTCATAGTTTGTGTTATTGCTTTCGTTTAGGTGTCAATAATCTATTTTTGATTGTCTTTTCTTTTTTATTTCACCTCTCTTCTTTTTTGACTCAACTCTTTTTCTCTGTGATGAGCTCGTTGGACTCGTTTCTTTTCTCCTCTTCGGTGGTGGCTTTACAAGTTCTCGTAGGGTTGAAGCAAGTCTACCTAAAGCTATTTGTCGGTTCTGAAATTGGGTTCTTTTTTCCTGAACAGCAATACAAATAGAACCATTGATAAGCTTGACTTCATCTTGAATTGAGATCCTATGCTTCTGATATTGAGTTAAGGTTTTTGATTCAGATACGTTAAATACAATTTCAGCTCGACTGTTTGTCTTATTTACGTTTTGACCTCCTGCTCCTGATGATCTGGAAAATCTCCACTGTATTTCGTTAACTGGTATTTCAAGTTTATTATTGATCCTTAGATTCATTCGTTTTCATTATCCAGCCAATCTAAGTGAGCTCATTTCTAAAGGATTTTGGCTTCTTGTTGTTTTTATCTTATTTGGAGATAAGAATGCAAATGAATCTGTCTTGGTGAATTCTGGACATTTTTTATTAGGACCACATACAAATAAATAAGTTTCACCATGAATACTTGCATCTGGAAGTTTTATACAAATAGCTCCGAAGTTCTTTTGAAGTAATGTCCACATTTTTTTTTTATCTATACATTCTTGAAAAAGATCATTGAGTTTATTGTCACTACTAACCCCTTTCATATTTAGGGCAAAATAACGATTAATAAAATTCTCTTTTGCTTTTGCCTCAGACTCTTTGCTAAGTATTCGTCCCATATAATGGCATTCATCGATAATATATTCTTGACTATCTAATTTAGATAGTACCCATCCAATATCTTTTTCACTAACCCCTCGCTTACTAAGAATAAATTCAAAGGCTAGTTTTTGACTAGGACCTTTCCCCATTTAAAAGGTTCCACAAATTTGTAATCGATTATGACATAAAAAACTCATATTGGTATTTGTCCTATGCTCCATCTCTATAGATGATAAGTCTTTAAAAATTTTTTTCAAAAATGTGAGGATCTTTTAGACAACTGTTCCCATTAGGAGCTAAAAGGAGTCTACTATTATACTTTCTCTTGTTCATATCATTAACTTTTACCTTCCGTGACAGCATCTTAGAGCACCTAAGAATTAAAACCTGGCCAATCTGGACTTGTGAGTAAGCCCTTTTGATTGGACTTATAGACGCTAAAGAGACGTGTTTTGTGTTTGAAGGTACAGTCTCACTTTCTCCTTAAGGAGGAAATACCTGTCAAGAAAAAGATGGTGAAGGTGACTTAGTTGTCTTCCCAGTAGCAATGGACTGTAGATGGGATGTTCATAAAGCAGCAGCTAGTAATGAATACCATTTTGGTGCTTAAACTAGGTACATCTTTATAAATTTAAATGAAAAACATTTCTAAAGTTATAGCAATTAGTATCGTTCTTATTTTTGTCCTTTCTGCTTTTGCGGGATTGTTTGGAACACTTTTATTTAGCTAATCAGTTTTCTCATGATCTATAAAATCAATAGGCACGATAACGAATCCGATGAGGTTACTGAGCAATTATTTAATAGCTATGATGAGGCATATGATTTATTAGAAGAAATTTCTTCTGATATTTGTTGTTCGGATGCTGATTATGGTGACTGTCCCTATTATGAACTTATTAAGGTAGACGAATGAAACATATAGACATTTATAACCTGTTAATTACTTAGAATCATAATAATTTGGGAGGTAGTGATTATGGATTATTTTTGCTTGTTTTTAAAAGAGTCTTCGTTGCTCTTGTATTGCAGAGACTGACTTTAAATTAGATGTTTGATCAAGAAGTTCTATTGGATTATCTAAGTTCACCTGAGGGGATGAATAAAATTATTCTTGAATTATTTTAGTGGGAGTTCTTAATGCAATTTTTATCACTTATAGCGTAAGGAGCACATATGGAGCTGCAAAAAAAGAACGAAAAAAATTAAAAATTCAACAAGCTAAAATCAAGAAATTATTCTCTAAATAGGAATAAAGTCTATACCTCTATGACAATTATGGACTAAAGCTTGAGAGGTAGACGTCTCAATATCAAACGAGTCATCTTATTTTTAATATCGTTTATCTAGTGTATGTTTTCATAGACAGGTTGATGAATTTGTTTATGGTTGTATTTGCACTTTGCTTTCTGAATAATTGGACTTGCAAACACAATTACATTCATTGTGATAGATAAGTAAAGCGTTAGGAGAGTTGTTTAATAAGACTACTAGGTATGAGGATTTTTTGAAATTAGTACTACAAAGATAATAAAGGGTATGTATGCGTGCCTTAGGCCACAATTTTTTCAATATCTATCAGTTCCGCGATATCTTTATCAATAGCATCTCCTGCTTCTTTAAGTTTTAGGAATTTATCAAATTCGACGATATTAGAACTTTTTCGTTTCAGTGCAGTCATTTTGTTATAGTAATCGATTGAGACTAGACATACAGGAATAACACAAAATGGAAGAACTAAAAGGTAGAACTCAACAGGCATTTAAATTAATAATGATAAATTAAGTTTTACTTAGGTAGTCAATGATTGCAATAGAACTATCAGTAATTTGCTGTTTTCCTTATATGTTATTAGTTTTAAGAAATTAGATGATTTACGTAATTATGCCTCTTTGGGTGCTTTCTTGAGTAATTTATGCGGCATAATCTTCCACTCGACCATATCTATATCTCATTATGTCTATCACTTGATCCTTTGTACTCCAACTTTTAATACGATCTTTAATGCTAATTAGCTGTGATTCAGTGAATTCAAGCTGTGCTTTTTTCAGATTTTTCATTGAGTCAAATACTTGTGGCCGATAGGATGATTTTCAAGGAGAGCAAAAGCAAATACTAACCATTCAGTTTCAAACATAATGGTTAGATGAGTCATTTTTACACTTATACGAATTTTGTCAATTCCTTGAATTACTTAAATAGCAAGAGTAACTTACATCATAAATAATCCATACTATTTTCAACTATTCCATCAAACTCGTTAACTCAATAAATAGATTGCTGCAACTTTTTTTAAAGCAATTTTTATTATGCCACCTTTGAATCATCCTTTGCATGTAATTCTTTTTTTATTTTTGAATATTTCCTGCCAATTTTGTATTGCCTGTGGAATAAATTTAATTGATTACTATCATCATTTGTAGCTTTTGTTTCTATTTCTGCTATTGGTTTAGTCATTTGACTCCATACAAAAAGCATCGCTAGTGCAGAAACAAGTAATGGGAGATAAGCTTTAATTAAACTAACGACTACTAGAGTGGTTATAAAACAAAGAGAAAAGAAAGTCCATTTCTGAATTCTACTATTTTCTAGCTTTTTCTTTTGTGATTTTGAAGAGGAAATGATTGGCAGATCAGGAGTCATTCGCTATTGATTCGTAGGTGTATTGGATTAGAGGGTGTAGTAATTGTTTTATATTTGAATAATTGTGCTTTTAAATTAGCTTTATTTTATAGATAGTTTGACTTTAGATGTATATAGCTGAACATCTATGGAGCTTTGGGATATTGGGGATACGTTGTTTGATAATGACACAGTGATTCTATTTTAACTAGATGATTTTTAACAAATTCAATCAAGTTTGTAAATGTTTCTAGGTGAATCGCTCATAGATTTGAGTAGCTTGCTGATTGTTCTCAATACTTCTTAGCTGTAATGTCTTGAATTATGTATTGCTGAAAAGGCTTTGTAAGTGTCCATAAGTGATTTCTCTTTAGCTTTGTATGCGTATATGTGATAAATAAGCTTAGTCGAAGATTTTGCAGATGACGTTGCTAATAATTTAAAATAAAAATTTTTTAAACACTACCAATCAAAGAAGATATTGAATTTATATGAAGATTAATCTATAAAAAGGTGATTTCTAGCTTAAATCGAGAAATTTTTAAAACAAATTTGTTGAAAATTTTTATCAACAAATGAATAAAAAAATCTATTGAAAGCACTGTCAAATGAGCAAAATCTGCTAAATTATAACAATTTTAAACTTAACAAAAAGATGAATCTTATATGAAAAATATTTATTGGACTAGATGTTAGATTTTCTGGTCAAACAAACTAAATCTTTGTGCGTCAATGTTAAACAATTGAAAAGACTGTTATGAGGTCTAAAGGAAGATATTTTTTGTAGAAAAGTTTATAAGCTTTCCTCTGTAGTGAGCAATGATCAGTTGAAAACTTTATTTGATTTTATTATTGTATAGTCCGACTCGAATAGAAGAAATTACTTAATTAAATTGATTATTTAATTTCGCATCGTAGTTCTGCTAAAGCTTCATTAGGAAGGCAAAGAAAGGTATCCAAAATTTTATTACCAGTTTCAGGGATTACAGAAATACCTACCAGCTTGGTTGAACCGTTCTTTTGAAGAAGAAGACCTTCTCCTTCATGTAATTTACTTTTTACTTTCCCTGTCTTGAGTAAGGTTTTTACTATTAAGTTTGGAAATTTTAGCCAAGCTCCAATACTAAACAGAAATTTGGATTCAAGTTTCAATAGCACTTCTCCAGAATTCTTATCAATAGTTCCTTCGAGCTGATCCATAGCGATTTCTATCTTGAAACCCGGAGGAAATGGAAAAGATAAAAACTTTGTTGTTTTTGATGTAAGTGGAGGAATTGAAAAGGTTTTGGGAGGAAAGCTTATTTGTAGGAGATTATTGTCCTGATTTGGAAGTAATTCTGCTTGGCCTCCGCCCCCGTACGCGTTGTAGGTAAATGGTGGATATTTACCAATTTTTAATCGACATCCCTCTAAACTATTTAGTTGCATTTGACAATTAAAAACTTTTGTTTATATCGTATTAGAGAAAGTATTGTTTCAACAAAGGAAGTGATAGCTAATTTTATCTTTTTACACCTTTGAAATAATAAGATGAGTATTGAGCAATTATTTTTTTGTTCATATCTATTCCATAGATCCAAGCAAAGTCCTTTTTGACATACTTCTTTAGAAGATGATTGGAGCTTATAACAAACAAAATATCAACTATATTTCTTTGATTATCTTAAATATAGTGATTAAGTTAAGTACTGATTTTTAATTATTATGTTCATTTGAGCATGCCATTGATTATAACGCAGCTAGTGACTTATAATGATACATTGATTCGTATTATTAATGTCTGAAAATTTAACTCGGGATTGGTCCTCAGAATTTGAATATTATAAGAAGTTGTCCAGAGAAGTATTTACTAAAGAGGATGTAATTAATTTTTTTAATCAGAATCAAAAAGCTTTTTATCTTGACAACTTTTCTTCTAGCTGGGCTAAAATGATGGAGGCATATGAAGTTAAAGAGAATTTAAGTTCAGATCAATTAAATGATCTTGAAGAAATGCAATGGCAGGAAATGCCGGAGTCATTGAAATTATTTGCGTATGATTTTTGTATTAAGAATGGATTTTGTTTTACTGCAACATCTAGTTGATATAAATTCCATAGAATTATATATCCTAAGAATAACTATAATATAACTAATAATTTTATAACACTCTTTTTAGGATTAATTTTTAAACATAACTAAGTATTATTGGTTATCATTTCGTTTCTTTTTTTCTTTTAATCTCTCTCGCTGCGAAAGCCATAATTTAAAGCTTTCATCTTCTTCTTTTTCTCTCCATTCTTTAGATGATATTGGTAGTGTTGTTTTTTTCTTTTTTTTATTAAACGTTAAATATAAATTTAGATATGCAGCTATTACTAAAAGAAAAAGGAAAATGGTATTGATATTCATTTCTCTAAGATTTTTTTGTATTTAAATAAAGGATAATCAACTTAATAGAATAAAAGTAAAATATTTAAAATTTTAGATGATATTAAGTTTATTCAAGGAGGTATTCATTTATTAATATAAACCAGTCATTTCAGAAAACAGTCCTTTGTTTTCAATTGATTCGGAGAAACCTAACAGAACTTCATAACGAGTTTCTGCTCCACTATTGAGTTGACCTAGCCAGTAATTTAAGCCTCCAGTATCAGCATTACGCCCAAGAACGTTTTTGTAGAGAGTATTCAGATAGGTTGAATCAGAAATATTTTCTCCATAACGCTCTTTGAATTCTGCAGAAGCTAGAAAAGATGATGCGACTGCTCGTTCATCATCTTTACCTGAACTAAAATTACCAATCCAATAACGCAATCCATCAGGATCAGGTAGACGTTTAAACGCGGCATTATACAGACGAAACATTTTCCCAGAGTCTGTATTTAAACCAGTAACTTGATCAAATGTTGCTTTGATGTCGTCTGTTAGATGCATATTTTTATCATCAAACTTAAGCAGTGTTGTGCCGGTTAATTCATCAATTCCATTTGTTGTCTCCACGCCATATTTATCATTACCTAAATGATAGAATTTATACGTATCGCTTTTTCCTAAATATACTTTTTCCGATTGGAACCCTAAAGATGTAATACCTTTAACTTCCTTACTTGTCACTAAAGCATTTTTATCTGCGAAGGTCAGTTTTTCTATATTAGATAAAGTATCTACCCCATCATTAGTCGATGAGCGAGTATCAGTAACGGTAACTATCTTATTAGCAATTGTGAATGTGTAATCTGAGAAATCACCTGAATAAGCAGCTATGTCATAGTCAGCACCACCATCAATCGAATCGTTTCCACCGTTTCCTTGAAAAACATCATTCCCTAAGCCTCCTTTCAGAGTATCTTGCCCATCTATTCCATTAAGAACCTCTCCTTGGATATCTTTAACATTGACGATTACATATTGATTTGCTTGATTTCCATTTGAATCATTAGCCGTAACAATTACATTAAATATATTCTCAATTTCACTAGGTCTTTGACTAATTGTAGAAATTTTCTGAATAGCAAAATAATTTTTGTTCTTTATAACATTATCCTGAACATTAATCAAAGGAAAATCTGATAAAGTTAGTCCAATATCTTCATAAGTTACATTATAGGTAGATAGATCATTTAATAAAAGAGGATTCTTAATACTATCTCCCAATAGATGACCAAAGACACTAAACCCCTCATTTTGAGAATCAAGACTTTTATTATCCGACAAATTTATAAACCATTCAGATGTTGCACTATTGGGCTGCCCAGAAATTTTTGCCATTGCTATAGTACCCATCAAATTTGAATTAATAGGTTCATTAATTATTTCACCTTTAGATTTGACTTTTAATGGATAGCCACCCTTCTCATTACTTGCTAAAGATGGCCAAGTATATCCACCACCCTGAATTACAAAGTCAGAAACTAATCTATGAATTAATGTCTCATCGTATGAGCCATCACTTATATATTCAAGAAAATTGTTTGTAGTAATCGGTGTCGTTTTATTGGTTTGATTTTCATCATTATAAACCTCTAGAAAAAACTTTGAACCTACAGCTTCAGTTGAATAATTAGTATGAAACTCTAAAGTTATTCCATTTAATTTGTTGCTTGCTTCATAATCAGGAGAATCCTTAAAACTTAATTTTCCAGTATCTTGATCAATCTTAAAAAGACTTTTCTCTCCCCCACTTATAGACCAAGAAACTGGCTCGTTAGCAGTAAAAGTATAAATTTCCTTGTTATTTTCATTGATAGAAGCATACGTTAATTTTTCTCCCTCTATCCCAGAGGCACCTTGTATTAATGGCGCAGTCATCCTGTTTTCCCTTAAATATTTGAGAAATGATTAAATCAAGTAATATTATAGCTAATAGGAACAACCAAGTCATGACATATAAAAACGTTTTAGGAACTGACCTTAAATCTTGTAGTTGCAGTCCAATGACTGGATGGTATCGAGATGGGTCATGTAAAACCGACATCTCTGACCAAGGAATGCATACTGTTTGTGCTGTGATCACTGAACAATTTCTTTCTTACAGCAAAGCTCAAGGTAATGATCTCTCTACGCCTCAAATAGGATTTCCTGGATTAAAAAAAGGTGATCATTGGTGTCTTTGTGCTCCTAGATGGCAAGAAGCATTTGAAGATGGAATGGCTCCTTTAATTGATCTTGAAGCAACAGAAGAGAGTACTTTAAAAATTATTGATCTAGATACGTTAAAAAAATTTGCGCATAATCAATAATGCATAGTAAGAGATAACTTATATAAAATGATTTGCCTAGAAATTAATAACCCTAAAAAGTTGTTTAATCTTTGTGATCCTAAAACATATTAAATGTTGCTAGAAGAAGCATAAAAAGAAAGATACTTATGTCGAATCAATACATCTCTGACGCAAATCAACAAGAAGAGAAAGTTAAAATTAATTTTAAAGTTAAATCAACGCAACTTGCACTTCATGCATTTCAAGTTAAAAAGATAATAGTAGATTCTTCTTCATGCTAACAACATCCTCACGTCTTCGAATACAAGCAATATTAACTAGATTATCTATGGGAAATAAAGTAAGCCTTGAAGAAAGGATTTATATCAATAAATATGCGACGAAGTATCAAAGCGTATCGAATTGGCTCAGAAAAGCATCACTTATTCAAAGAAACCAGCCTATGTCCAATTCAATTGATGACTTACTAAATGGACTTGATCTAATTCCAGATGAACCAAATTCAACATACAATCCCAATCATGATGATTTAGGAGAATGGTTCTCTGGCTCACCTTCTTGGCTTAGAAGAAGTTAAAATTTAAATAAAATAAAAGTAAAACCTTACCTACCAATAGCAGCCCAAATATATATCAAAAACAATCAAGCCGCTTCTTTTTTCTCTTTGTTTTCTAGTTTCAATAGATCAATAACATTTGAACTGATAGGCTGAAAATCCTCATCCTTAGCAGAAGCAATAGAATCTTTCATCAAAAGTTTGACAAGTCCAATAATTGAAGAAGTTAGCAACTTTAGGCTCTCAAAAATATTTCCTAGTTCTTTAGTAATCTCATCTTGATGCTTTCCTTTACTCATTAATGTTGAGAAAGTCCAACCAGCTAGACCTAAACTAAGAAGGAAAATAACTGTAATCATAGTAAAAATAATTATAAATCAGGTATATCTAGAACTCGTTAATAAAGCAAGCAAAAATTATATATATAAACTATAAAAAGTGACCGCAAATAATCTAAATCAGCAAACTATTAGTGTTTCAGACAAATCATATAAATCACTTCCATTTAAAGGTGAAAATAGGATTGACGCCTATTTTCAGGAATCCAACGGGGGAAGTAGCATGGAAAAATGATCCATATTTAGGATCATCATTTTCAATTAATGGCTCTTCTGTCATTTCGTTCAGCTTTGCGGATAGTGATTCTTTATCTAACTCTGACTTGTTTGTCCTCCCGGACTATTCAATAACTTATAAGCTAATTTCTTATACATATTCTTAAAACGCATATATTCGCAAAGCATTTCAAGAAATAAGCACTATCCCGAATATTACTTTTGTAGAGGTTACAGAGATCGGAAATAAAGTCGGAATAATACGACTTTTTATTAATAGTCTTATATTTACGACCGAAGGCTCGATTGGGGATGCTGTTGGAGACGTTCCTGGTGAAAACCCCTCCAATGGAGATATTATTTTGCTCCACTATTCTCAAGCTTTTCATTCTCTACTGGTGACATTGGATTGCTTGAAGGAAATTACGGCACATATTCTTCTAATTCAATAATGGTGTACTAGGCATATATGAAGCCTTGAACATCTACAAAACTTGCGAAACAACATAAGCATAGTACACTTGTATTAGCTCCTAAATGTTTTTAGTGGAAATCCTCTCTATTCTTTTCATTCTACAAAGTGTTCTTTTGGTTGCTTCCAGTAGTCCTTCTTTGCGGTTTTCTAATTAAGGCTTATCAAATTTTTGAGCTTGATGTATAGATATGATTGTTTGATATTTTTGGTATTCTTTTCTCTGCCTGCTTATCTAGTAGTTAAGATTTTTTTCTCTGAACTTATAAATCCCAATGATTTTATTTGTTAAAATAAAATGAATTCTTAGTTTCTTGTGGATTTGTCAAATCTGGCGCATCCATTCCGTCATAGCCTAGTCCGATCATGACTCCTAATATTATAATAAGAGAATAAATTCAATACCTAAAATAGGAGCTGTTGGAGCAGTAGTTGATAATAGACCTCCAAAAATTAGTTGACTCATGCAAATATCTCAAAGGGAGAGTCCAGAATTAGCGACAAATTATTCTTAACGTGTAGTAGATGACGTTTTCTACTTTTTTTATTTATTTTCTTCAACCATGATGCTGCAAGTTTTGAAAATGTATGCCCTAAGCCTACAAGACATATCAACTTTGATTTATCTGTTTGAAAAGCAATCAATATTTTTCTGGAATA
>QCJZ01000017.1 GCA_003215695.1 Prochlorococcus sp. AG-409-J03
ATCTAATATTGGTTCATTAAACGCAGAGGAAATACTTCGAATTGGGGCGATACCAGATCAAAACCCAGAGCACCTGAATCGCCTATATAAAGTATTATCCTCTGAATTAAGAGAGCAGCTCAATGTTCAAGTCCGTTATAAACCAGTTACTAATTATGCTGCAGCTGTAACAGCTTTTAGGACCGGGAATTTAGATTTAGTATGGTTTGGTGCTTTAACGGGAGTACAAGCAAGACTTCAAAGCAAAGGATCCAAGGTAATAGCACAAAGAGATATTGATGAAAAATTCCATAGTATTTTTATTGCAAACAAGAAAAGTTCACTCCGAAAAATAAATAATATAAATGACTTAAAAATACTAAAAGGCAAGCGTTTTACTTTCGGCTCTGAAAGTTCAACATCAGGAAGATTGATGCCACAATATTTTTTAAACAAAGCAGGTGTTCAACTTAAAGATTTCAAAGGTGCAAGCCCAGGCTTTAGTGGTAGTCACGATGCAACATTAATGCTGGTGCAAAGTGGTTCATATGAGGCAGGTGCTCTTAGCGAAGAAGTATGGAAGAGAAATCTTGAAAGAGGACGTGTGGACCCCTCAAAAGTCTTTGTGATTTGGAAGACTCCTTCTTATCATAATTATCACTGGCTTGCTCAAGGAAATCTAGATAAAAAGTTCAAAAAAGGTTTTACGAAAGAGCTTACAAATGTATTTTTACGTTTCAATGAAAAGTCAAAAAAACAAAAACAAATTCTCGAATTATTCAGCGCAAAGAAATTTATAACATCAAAAGAGGAGAATTATAATAAAATAGAAAAGGTAGCTAGAAAAACTGGAAAGATTAAGTGACTAAGTTACTAGAGTTAAAGAATATAAGCCATAGAAGTAAAGAAAATATTAGAGTAAAATATATTAATTTAACAATAAATCAAGGTGAGAAGATAGCTCTTATTGGCAAGAGTGGCTCGGGCAAAAGTACATTAATCTCGATCGCGAATGGATCACTAATCCCAAACGAAGGGGATGTAATATGGAAAGGTTCTCACATTAACAATATCTCAAATATTGAGTCGTCAAAAATAGGAACTATATGGCAGGATTTATCTTTGATAGAAGAGCTAAATGTCGCTCAGAATATAAACTGCGGTGCATTAGGTAAACACAATTTCATATGGGCTTTAAAAAATCTCCTAGGAGTCTTAGATCAAGGGTTATGCCAAGACTGCCTAGCAGCAGTCTCTCTGCCTAAAAAAACTATTTATTCCTATATAAATAAACTTTCTGGTGGGCAAAAAAAAAGAATAGCAATTGCACGTCTTTTAAGACAAGAACCAGAGATTCTTCTTGGAGACGAACCTTTCTCAAATTTAGACCCTCTATTATCAAAAAATATCTTAAATTTATTAATTAATCAAAAAAATTATCTTAGAATAAAAATCCCTGAGACCATACTTATAAGTCTTCATCAAATAAATTTAATAAATAATTTCAATAGAGTTATTGGATTAAAAGATGGAGAGATTGTAATAGATAGAGAGATTCATAATATTAATCTATCAGAGCTTGAATGGCTATTTAATTCATAATGAAAATAATAAAACCAGTATCAACATTATTAACAATAATCCCATCAATAGCCTACATTCCCATTCTAATAGAAATCATCAAAGGATTTCATATTGGGGGTCTAAATATCATATTTCTATTCATAAGCTCAGCAATAAAACCATCGTTCAATCAAGAAGTAGTTAAAAGCGCATGGGCAGGACTTCAGACAACAATTGCTACTGCTTTAACTAGCTGGGTTATAAGTATGCTTATTGGAATTCTTTTAGGTGTACTATCTACAGATTTATTTTGGAAAAGTATTCCTAAATTTTCTTATTTAGGTAAAATCATAAAATACTCATTAACAATTCCAAGATCAATTCATGAAGTAGTTTGGGGCTTGCTATTTATACAAATTTTAGGTTTGAATATTTGGGTGGCAATTATATCTATAGTCATTCCCTATTCAGCCTTAACAGCAAGAGTAATTTCAGAGCAACTAGATAGTTTTGATATACAACCTCTAACAGCTGTTAGGCAGACAGGATCTAATGTCATGAGCTCATTTATAACTATTCTACTACCAAAGTTAATGCCTATTGTATCTACATATGGAAGTTACAGATTTGAATGTGCAATTAGAGGTGTAACATTACTTGGAATATTTGGATTAGGAGGTATAGGAACAGAACTATATTTAACATTGAAATCCTTTGAGTTCAATGAAATGTGGACTTGTTTGTGGATGCTTTGGTTAGTAATGATTTTATTAGAGAAACTTATAAGATTTTTAAGAAGTTTTTTATCTGAAAATATTAGTTTGAAAAATTCCTTCTTAATTTCAATCTCAATATTTTCACTATCTCTATCGTTAGGTATTAGTTGGCTTTATAATCTAAATTTTGAGATATTTACTCCATTAAGCTTTTCGTATTTAAATTTGCCTTCATTCGTAGAGATAAGAAATGGATTTAATACCTTACCTCTGTTTAAACTAATCATTACAACAATTTTAATAACTTTTTTTGCGTCTGGGATTGCGATAGGGACACCTCCACTTTTACTAATATTATTCCCAGGTAAATTCCCTCTAAAAGTTCAAAATCTTATTTGGATCTTCTTTAGATTGATACCTCCTCCATTGACCACCATACTTATTCTTCTTTTTACTAATCCTAATATATCTGTAGCCGCATTATCACTAGGAATTACACATATGGGTGTCATGGGAAGATTACTTACAGATAACATACTAAATCAAGAAAAAAGTATTTATCGAGCAATAAAAAGCAATGGTTCAAGCAAGAAATCAGCAACACTTTATGGAATATTAGCCCCCCAAAGTAATAGTTACTTAGCTTATGGAGCATACAGAAGTGACGTAATCCTAAAGGAAACAGCAATTATAGGTGCAGTCGGAGGAGTAGGATTAGGGTGGCAATTACAGGAATCACTAAGTTCATTCGATTGGGCACAAGTCATGGTAATAACTGCTACTTTCTCTTTATTAACAATGTCAGGAGAATTTTTATTTAACACTTCTCAAAATTATTGGTTAAAGAATTCAACCAACAATTTCATTAGTTAATTATTTTATTCAACATATCTACTTATGAATAAATATCAGAAAAAATTAATCATAATTGGAGATAGTGGGGTTTACGGATGGGGAGATTTAGAGGGAGGGGGATGGTCAGAGAGATTAAGACAAAACTGGTTAAATTTAGATGGTGCCCCTATCATTTATTCTCTTGGAGTAAGAGGAGATGGATTAGAGAAAGTTGCTATAAGATATAAGAATGAGTGGGCAACAAGGGGAGAGTTAAGGAGAAAAGTTCCTGAAGGTATTTTGCTATCAATTGGATTAAATGATACTGCCAGAATAGGGAGAAAAGATGGAAGGCCCCAACTTTCCGAAGATGCTTTTAAATTTGGATTAAAAAGATTAATAAACGAAATTAAGGATAAAGTCTCTGTGATGGTTATGGGACTAACGCCTGTTAATGAAGACTCAATGCCTTTTGCAGAATGCCTTTGGTATTCGAATAAAGCTTGCTCTACATATGAAAATAAGATTGAAGAAACTTGCTTAGAATTAAATGTTCCGTTTTTATCAATACATGAAAAAATGATCAACTTATTATCATTTAAAGAATTTCTGTCACTAGATGGAATACACCTCAATACTGAAGGTCATAAATGGATTTATAACCAAATTAGTGAATGGCAAGCCCTAAAAGATTGGGCGGATTTAAATGAACATTTTAAATGAACTTTAAGTATAAAAAGATAGAAATAATAGCTGCTATAGATGTCTGGATAAAGTTAACTAATTCATTACTCATCCACTCAATTTTATCTTGCACGACTGCTCCAATATAACTTTCCAAAAAAGTTGCTAAATAGCCAGAGAAGAAAACAATAAAAGCAACTGACAGACCAGCAATGATTGATAAATTAAGCATAAACGCAGTCATAACAAAACTTCCTAACAAACCAGCTATTGAGCCTTCAATACTTATTGCTCCCTCTGTTCCAGGTTCTACTGGTTTTAAAGTCGTAATTAGAAAAGTTCTTTTACCAAATCTTTTTCCAATTTCACTTGAAAAAGTATCTGAAAGTTTTGCACTAAAACTAGATGCAAAACCAACCATGAATAAAGTTAGAGAATTTGGCCAAAAGCAACTTAATAAGGCGAGTGAACAACCTGTAGCGGCAGAACCCCAAACATTTTCTGGGCCACGTTGCCCGCCTCTCGCTTCTGCAATACCTCGGGAAGCCTTGTTCTCGTATCCAATTTTTGTAACTAAAGTTCCCAATAAGAGATAAACACAAACTGAGATCCAGCCATTCCAACCAATAGAGCCTAATAAAAGTGTTCCAAGCACCCCAGCATGAATCCAACCCTTCTTAGTTAAAAAGGGAAGCCTTTGTGCCAAAAAGATCAATAAGAAATTAATCAAAAAAGCATTCAGCCAAATACCACTAACCGAAGAGAGGTTATTCATCGTTTCTAATCAACATGAGTGTTTATAAACAATAGACTTTTTTCTGATCATAAATATTCAATTTAAAAAGTTGAGTTAAGTCTTCTCCATGCAGTCATTAACTGACATGCGCTTACTGCTGCTGTTGAGGTCCTCATAATAGTTTTTCCCATAGATATTCCATCAAAGCCAGCTTCAAAGGCTAATGTCTCTTCATCTTTATTCCAGCCTCCCTCTGGTCCAATTACTATCCAAACTTGATTGACTTTCTGTCGAGTGTCTCGTGTGTCTTCTAACCAATTAACACAATCTTGCAAGTCTTCAATGCGTGTTGCGGCAAACCCAACTTTAGCTTCGGACGGCAAATCATTTATCCAATTGGGAAAAGGCAATGCCTGCAATAAATCAGGACTCCAAAGTCTTTCAGATTGCTCAACGGCTTCATAAATAATTTTTTTATATCTAATCATTTTTTCGTTATTGCATTCTTTCACTACTGATCGTTTTGAAATTAATGGCTGAATAATATCAACTCCCATCTCACAACTCATTTGCAAAATGTTTTCAAACCCCTTTTTAGGAATTACTACAGCAATACATATTAATGGTTTTTCTCTAGAAACCACTTGGAGAGGTTTATCCAAACCATTAGTAAGTTTTATGGCTTTGTTTTCAAAAATCTTTGCATTCCAAAGATGGCCTTTCCCATCAATAACTTCGAGAAGGTCTTCCGATCTCATCCTCATTACCCTACATAAATAATGCGATTCATTGGGGGTCAATACCAGCTCCCCGCTCGAATCAATTTCATTCGCTAATCGATTTGAATTTATAAATAATCTTCTTTTTTCAGCCATAGCAAATTACTTTATAGAAGAAAAAATTGCATCAGGATGTTCATCTACTGGCCAATCTTGATTTACTCCTCCGATAATTAGTTCCTCTATTTTCAAAACATCAACATCCATTTGTTTTAAAACATTTATCAAAACATCTATTGCAATAAAGTCAGCTGTGCCTAAATCAACCCAACATCTACCCCAACACCCATTATATTCAAATTCTCCGAGGTTATGCATCAACGATGGAAGACCAGAGGAGGTATTGTCATTGTCATAGCTCATCCAACTGACATCAGAACCCATTTCATGAGCTTGCATGTTTTCAGAATTAAATCCTCCAAGTCGACCTAGTACATACCAAGAATCAAAAATACCATTAATGTAATCTTTTTCTCCTTTACTAGGGACATCTGAATATCTAAGCCATATCCAACAATTGAAAGGATCAACTTCGCGAAATCGAACTTCCATAAACAATAGATCTTGAAAAAGAAAAACTAAAAGATGTCAAATTTAATCTAATGTAAATTGATGAATAATATGGAAAAATTTATTTAGTTGATTAAAACTTCAATGAAACAAAATGCTTAGTTTAAAAAATATTTACTATCACCCCTCAACAGCAGAGAAACCAATTCTTAGAAATTTGTGTTTAAAAACCAAAACTGGAAAAATCACAATAATTAGAGGTCCTAGTGGAAGCGGAAAAACTACATTAGTAGAAGTCATTAGCGGTTTATCGGGATATCAGAGAGGAGAGATCACATGGTTCAACAAAACCTTAAATGCACGACAGCGCAGGTGGTTATGTGGATTAGTTTTTCAGTTTCCAGAAAGATATTTTCTTGGATTATCGGTAGCTCAAGAATTACGTCTTGGACACAAGAAGTTAACCACTGGCGAACAAATCTCAACTCTACAGAAAGTGGGGTTAATCAACTTAGATTTAAAGAAAGCACCTCATTCTCTTAGTGGAGGCCAACAACGACGACTAGCTATTGCTGTTCAACTACTAAGGAGTCCAAAAGTACTTTTATTAGACGAGCCAACTGCAGGTTTAGATTGGTCAGTGAGAAACGGAGTCATAGAATTACTCGAAAGGCTTAAAGACAAACAAACCATTCTTATCGTTACTCATGAACCCGAACTTTTTAAAAATTTGAATACCGAAAATTATCAGTTGCAAGATGGTCAACTTGTCCCGTATTAAACAATTCACTAATCAATGAAAGATTTACTAGTTAGAGCGACTGCTGCCAAAGGAGGGATCAGGCTAGTCGCCGTATCGACAACCGAATCAACAAAAGAAGCCAAAGAAAGACATTCTCTTTCATATTTAACTTCTGCAATTGCAGGAAGAGCCATGAGTGCAAGCCTCTTGCTTGCTAGTTCAATGAAAGTAAATCATGGGAGAGTTACTTTAAGGATAAGCTCAAATGGCCCACTTAAAGGATTAACTATTGATGCTGGTCGGGATGGCAGTGTGAGAGGTTACGTTGGTGAACCAAGTCTTGAATTAGACCTAATTAAAAATAAAAATAATCAATATACATTTGATTTTAAAAAAGCTACAGGCATAGGTTATCTTCACATTATTAGAGATGACGGGAGAGGTGAACCACATAACAGCACAGTTGAACTAATTAATGGAGGTATAGGTGAAGATATAGCTTCCTATTTATTACATTCTGAACAAACACCATCAGCTGTATTTGTAGGAGAAAGAATTAATCAGAATGGAATAGTTTGTAGCGGAGGACTATTAGCACAAATATTACCTAAAGCAGAACGAGACCAATCATTAATAGACTTACTTGAAGATCGATGCAAAGAGATAAACTCTTTTAGTGAATTATTAAACAAGAAAGGGAATAATCTTATTTCTCTTATTGAAGAAATTTTTCCTGATCTTGATCAGTCCCATTCAGAAATTATTAGCACATCTCAAGAAGTTCACTTTAAATGTAGATGCTCAAGAGAAAGAAGCATATCAGCATTAAAGATATTAGGAAAAAACGAACTTCAGGAAATGATAAAGGAAGATGGGAAAGCAGAACTGACAT
Source organism: Prochlorococcus sp. AG-409-J03 (assembly GCA_003215695.1). Classification (GTDB taxonomy): domain Bacteria; phylum Cyanobacteriota; class Cyanobacteriia; order PCC-6307; family Cyanobiaceae; genus Prochlorococcus_B. Next base: position 7,436 of record QCJZ01000017.1, read on the forward strand.
GTCAATTCTGCAACAATGTTTATCTTGTTAAGAAGGACGAATTGAGATCATTAATTAGGTTAAAGGATTAATCAAGAAAAATCACTCCTAACCAAAGTAAAAATACTGCGGGAATCGCTTCAAATTTGTCTGAAGAAAATGATCCTGCGTTATCAATAAATGATTGGGCACCACCCAAAAGCAATGATCCAGATAAAAGTCCAATACTGAGAAGAAGAATGCACCAAAGGATAGAGGGAAAGAAAGGCCTTCCTCTACGAGACTGACTAATGAATAAAGCTATAGTTGAAAGTGAAAGTATTAATTCAACACTTTCAGAAGGCACAATTAAAACAAGTAAAAAAGCCAGTATTCCAAGAGATATTCGTATATTTAATTCTTGTCCAGAGGGAAGTTCTAACCTTGGTAAAAAATCAGAAGCGGATGAGTCGTTTTTGGGGAAATTTAAACTTTTCAACCTAGTAAGAAGAGATCCGGGTCCCAAATCACCAACTTTCTTGGCTTCATTTTCTTTCTTTGATGCATTTATTGCTTCGTTACTTGCATTACCAAGTTGCCTTGACTTAAGACTCAGCATTAGTAACGAGTCATACGCAGCTTCTATTTTTGCTTTAGTAATTTGATCATCACCTGCTTCTATTAACTTTTCATCTCTTGCTTCTTGAATAGAATCAAAAGTTGTCCCCTCATTTACTCCAAGTATTAAATATGGATCTTGTGAGTTCGAATTTGATTGTGAGTTAGTTCCAGGATCCATAGATTTCTCAAAAATGACTTATGTGATCGCTTTATTAATTAGATTTTAATCTACTTTAGAGGGAAACTGGATCAACACCACTGACGACCGGAGCAACTGAGTTTAATTCCATTTCCGGATGATCTTCCTTTAACTGATTTAGATTCCATTCATTTTTAAAAAGCAATACTGGTCTAAGCCAAGCATCCTGAACGGTTTTACAATTAAAAATGCGTCCAACCTCCTCTAAAGCCGACCATCCCCCTTTCACCCATCTAGCGACCTGATAGCTCATAGGTTCAAGCCTCGTTTCCACTCCATATTCACTTGCAAGTCGATGTTGTACCACCTCAAGCTGAAGCTGACCAACTGCAGCCAAAATTGGATCTCTTTTGCTCTGGTCTTTATCGTAAAGAATTTGTACTGCTCCCTCCTCTCTTAATTCATTAACCCCTTTCCTAAAGTTCTTAAAAGCTGAGGGATTTGGATTTCTTAACCAACTAAAAATCTCGGGACTAAAACATGGAATCCCTTCGAATTCAACCTTCGTTCCAATAAATAATGTATCTCCAATCGAAAACATCCCTGGATTATTTAAACCAATAACATCCCCTGGGTAGGCGTCATCAACAACTGCCCTATCTTGACCAAAAATCTTCTGGGGCCTCGAAAGTCTAATTTGTTTACCAGTTCTAGCGTGTTGAACTGTCATATCTTTTTTAAACCTCCCACTACATACGCGAACGAAGGCAACTCTATCTCTATGTTTTGGATCCATATTTGCTTGCAATTTAAATACAAATCCACTAAACGATTCTCTTGTAGGAACGATTGGTCCATCAAAGCTTTTTCTAGCAACGGGTCCCTGAGATAGCTCAAGAAAATTATCTAAAAATGGTCTAACCCCGAAATTAGTCATCGCAGATCCAAAAAACACAGGTGTTAATTCGCCAGATAGTATTAATTCTTGATTTAAATCACAACCAGCCTCATCAAGAATCTCAATCTCTTCAAGTGCCTTTATCAATAGTTCTTCTTCTACTAAATTTTTAAGCTCCGGATCATTAATTTTTAATCTAATTTCACTAGATTGCTTTCCTCGTTCCGCTCTGGAAAACAGAACAACTTCTTTGGTTGAACGCTCAACAACCCCTCTAAAAAGGTCACCACTTCCTATTGGCCAATTGACTGCAAAAGTCGACAATTCTAATTCAGACTCTATTTGATCTAATAATTCCAATGGTTCTTGACCTGGTCTATCCATCTTGTTAATGAATGTAAAAATTGGTATTTGACGCATTCTGCAAACCTCAAAAAGCTTCCTTGTTTGAGGTTCAAGACCTTTCGCTGCATCCTCAAGCATTACAGCATTATCAGCAGCAGCAAGAGTCCTGTAAGTATCCTCAGAGAAATCTTGGTGACCAGGAGTATCTAATAAATTAATCTTCTTATCTTTATAAGAAAATTGTAAAACAGTTGATGTAATTGATATACCTCGTTGTTTCTCAAGTTCCATCCAATCAGAAGTAACTTTTCTCTGTTCACCTCTTGCTTTCACAGCTCCTGCTTGTTGAATGGCACCTCCATAAAGTAAAAGTTTTTCTGTCAAAGTTGTTTTTCCTGCATCAGGGTGAGAGATAATCGCAAAATTTCTTCTTTTATCAACCTCCGTCTGCAAGGATAAATTTAATTCTTCCTCTAAATTTGTATCTAAATTAGTCTTGTCTTGTGGAGTTGATTTCATTATTGTTTTTGGTTGTTCAATTGTTCAGGGAAAAATTTAAATACACCCAATAACCTCAAAATAAAGCTCATCAATTTGAAAAACCTCTAATTGAGATAACCCTGCATGAACTAGCTGTTGAGTTACTTCATTAACTGTAAATGATGCCTTGAGAGATGCAAAAAAATCCTTTTTTAGTATTTCGGGAGAATTTGTAAGATGTTTTTCTTTTATCTCAAATGCTTTTTCTAAAGAAGTAGGCCTTATTAAATCACGATGAATATGAATACACTTGTTTTTACCAAGTTTTTTTAATGCCCCCCAAAACCTAAAAGGATCATGAAAATGGTGTAAAGCACTATTACTGACTAGAACATCAGCTTTGAAACGAAAATTCATTTCACCTTTGGCTATCGAATTAATTTCAATCAATTCATAAGAGAGATTATTTATAGGAATTTCGGCAAGTTTTTTTTCTGCTTCATTCAACATTTCCTTTGAACCATCAATTCCTACAACCTTCACAAAGGGCCAATTCTTCGCAATTCTCTCAGCAATATTGCCTGGACCACATGCAATATCCAAAATCAAATCACTTTTATTAAGAGTTCTCCCTACTTTTTTTAAATATTTTTCAAGCGATTCTACAACCATAGAATCACTCCTAGAGAAATCCGCATCCGCATAAGCCCTTACCTGAGAAGGGATTTGCATAAGTTCGGGTTCGGGTGTTCTCTTCATTAATCAAAGAAAAAACTTTTGGATACTTTTGGAGCCCTGTAGATGGTGTTAAAAAAACTTGCTAACGCTATACATGGCGTTAGCGTAGTATTTACCAAAGGGGTACGAAGATTTTGACCATCGCAACAAGCCAACCCGAAACCAATAATTCAGCATCGGGCAAAAAGAACGATTCAACTGATTTTCCAATAACTGCACCTGCAGCAAATCCTGTCTTTTACAGAACATATAGTAGGAAACTTCCTGAAGGGCGTGAAAGTTGGGAACAAGTTAATAAAAGAAACCTTGATGGTCTAAAGGAGCTTGGGGGATTAAACGAAGCAGAAATAAATTTAATGCAAAGAATGCAACAGGAGAAAAAAGCTCTTCCTTCTGGTCGATGGCTTTGGATAGGTGGAACTGAATGGATTAAGAAAGAGAAGAATTTTTCAGGAGCCTACAATTGCACCTCAACAAACCTAGTTGATTGGCAAGCCTTTGGACTTATGATGGACTTAGCTATGATGGGTTGCGGAACTGGTGCAATAATTGAACCTCACTTGATTGATCAACTGCCAAAGGTTAGAAATTTAATTAATATTGAAAACGTTTCAGATATTGGATTAACTTCTTCTGAAAAAAGAAATGAAAAAACTACATTTTCTGTACAAGGAAATAACGTCCTTATAAAAGTTGGTGATAGTAGACGTGGATGGGTTGATAGCTATCAGAAAATCCTTGAATTAAGCAGTGACAATAGTTTCAATTCTAAAGTTATTAATGTATCCATTGATTTAAAAGATGTAAGACCAGCGGGTGAATCACTAAAAGGTTTCGGAGGCATGGCGAATCCTGTAAAACTAAAAGATTTATATCCGCGCGTTGCAAAGCTTTTAAACAAAGCAATAGGAAGAAAATTAACTTCTATTGAATGTTGTCTACTCATCGACGAAGCAGCCGTAACAATCGTTGCTGGCAACATCAGAAGAAGTGCAGGTATGCGCCAATTTTCTTCACAAGATTTAGAAGCGGCTGGTGCTAAAGAAAATTTATGGAAGCAAGACTCTGAAGGTAATTGGAGTATTGATCCAGAGAAGGATGCATTAAGAATGGCTAACCATACTCGTGTTTACCACACCAAACCTGCATTAGAAGTTCTTATAGAAGCAGTTACTAAGCAATTTCATTCAGGAGAGGGGGCTATTCAATTTGCACCAGAAGCAATTGCCCGCTCAAACGCTGACATACTTTCAACTGTAGAACTTAGGAATGAATTTATAGATATCTATTGCGACCAAGGAAAAGAAGAAGCTTCCAAATGGATTCAATCCAATTACGGCCCATTTGAGGACAAAGAACTTTTTCACAGACTCAGTAGATATGGTCTTAATCCTTGTGGAGAAATTCTAGGTTCAGACTTTCACTGTAATCTTGCAGAAATCCATCTTAATCAAATTGATCCATTAGACATCAATCAACAAGAAGATGCTTTCAAAGCAGCAGCATTATCAGTTGCTTGCCTACTGAACCATCGATTCGAAGTAGAGCGATACAGAAAAAGTCGTGAATGGGATCCAATTGTTGGGGTCAGCTTTACAGGACTTTTTGACTTTTTTGTTCATGCCTTTGGGACTCCATGGTTAAAATGGTGGGAAGCCGGGCGCCCTGAAACAGAAGAAGGGAAAGATTTCAAAATCAAAGAAGCTACTTTTTTGAGTCGATGGAGGAATATCGTCAACGATACAGTATTTGAATATTGTGATAGACATAATATTCGCCGTCCAAGTCGATGCACAACTGTACAACCTGCGGGTACAAAAAGTCTTTTAACAGGGGCTTCTCCAGGCTGGCATCCTCCAAAAGCTCAGCGTTTTATTAGAAGAATTACCTTTAGGAAGAACGATCCAGTCGCATTAGCTTGCATGGATTATGGATACACAATCGTTCCTTCTCAGTCAGATAAAGATGAAAATGGGAAATTACTAAACAATCCCTTTGACCCGAAATGTACTGAGTGGCTAGTTGAAATACCCACTGAGGTGAGCTGGGCAAATATACCTGGTGCGGATCAAATAGATATCAATAACTTTTCAGCTCTTGCACAATTTGATTTTTATATGCAAGTTCAGTCAAACTATACAGACCACAACACCTCTGCAACAATTGAATTCAGAGAGAATGAAATAGAAGGGTTAGCTAAAGCTCTTCATAGCTCAATTGATGAAAACAAAGGTTATATTTCAGCGGCCCTACTTGCAAGGTTTGACGCAAATGCAACATTTCCCAGACTTCCTTTTGAACCTATCAATGAAGAATGCTACACAAAACTGCAATCAGAGGTCATAAGAAGAAGAGACAATTGCGATTTTTTTGAAGCTCTTAGTCGATATGATCAAGGGGAGCTTACTGAGGCAGGTCCAGCAGGTTGTGATTCTGATAAATGCTTACTTCCACTTGCCAAACCTTCTTAATAAGATTCATTCAACATTAAGTAAAGGGCTTTTCTAATAACCGAACGAAAAAATAATTATAGGCTAATAAATAAAATAACTTTTCAAAGAAGTTTTAAGGATAATTGTCCAAATAAAAAAATTTAGCTAACTATTAAGTAGGTATTGTGTTTCTCAAAATTTAGATGACTACAACTGATAAACCACTAAAGGTGAGCCGCACAAGTACTAATGATGCACTTATAGATCAACTTAGAGCTTGTAAAAACTCTGATGATATTCTCAAATTCGAAAGGTGGTTCAATACCAATATCGAATCGGATAAACTATATAAAAGGATTTGTGAATTACTTAAAAACAGAAGTATATCTAGAGCATTAGGTTCAAAGTTGCTCTTTACGATTATTGAAGATAGAGAAAATACTATAAGTAAGCTATCTGTTCAATAGTTTTTATTAAATCTACCAAGCTTAAAACCAAGCTATTATCTCTCTTCTTAGAAAGGAAATGGTCCTGATGCGCCACTGGAAGCTGTAAAGCCTGAAAGTGCCCAAATACCAAAAGAGAACAGTGCACATCCAATAAAAAACATCAAATGAGCTACATAACGGTATTTCTCTTTTTGAGTAATCCCCCCCTCCATAGGAAGGTCACCAAGGAAACGTGATTGTGGGCTCTTGTTGCTTGCCATGAATGTGATTTACCAACGTTTAAAATTATTGCACAAATAATCTCATTGGCATTTAACGATTAGAAGAATCTATAGGTTCTGAAATTTTTTATATCTAAGGTAGCTCTCTTTACAATGAATTTATAGAGAAAGGACAGAGTTTGTTGTTTGTCGAATTTTTTGGGTTTTCAGTAGCCAATAAGGTAAAATTTTAAGTGGAGAGTTGGTCGAGTGGTTTATGGCTCTAGTCTTGAAAACTAGCATGGGGGCAACTCCATCGGGGGTTCGAATCCCCCACTCTCCGTATTTTATAGGGGAGCTTGGAGGTGTTTAATAAAATTCTTGCCCCGACATAATCTAAATAAAAGCAAATATTGCTAAGATCAATAAAAACGAAAACAATAAAAAAGTTTTAGAGAAATCTTAAGTCTTTAAGCACTTTATCTAT
>QCJZ01000018.1 GCA_003215695.1 Prochlorococcus sp. AG-409-J03
ATAGGGGTGTTATCAAAAGAGGCCAAATGCTGAGACCTCATTAAAATTAGCTTACATACAATTCCATAAAGAAACATTCAACTTCATCAGTTAGAACTTAATAATTTTCGAAATTATCGACGGTTTCAGTTTGAGTTAACTGAAAATCGTTTGATAGTTGTTGGTCAGAATGGAGTTGGTAAATCTAATCTTCTTGAATCAGTAGAACTTTTGTCTAGTTTACGTTCACATCGATCCAATCGAAATCAGGATTTAATTTACTGGGACCAAGATAAGGCTTCCTTGTCTGCAATGGTTGAAGATGATCAAAAACTTTCGTTGGAATTAAACAGAATAGGTGGTAGAAAAGCCTACAAAAATGAAAAACTTTTAACTCGTCAAATTGATTTGATTGGACCGATGAGAAGTGTAGGTTTTAGTGCACTTGATCTAGACTTGATTAGAGGAGAACCTTCTCTTAGAAGAAATTGGCTGGATAGAATTGTGCAGCAACTTGAGCCTATCTATTCGGATTTGATGGGAAGGTTGACTAGATTGCTTAGACAAAGAAGTCAGCTTTGGCGTAATTTGAGTGTTGAATCTTATAAAGAACAAAATATTCTATTAGATTCTTTTGATATGCAAATGGCTTTGGTTAGTACAAGAATTCATCGAAGACGTAGACGTATTTTAGATCGTCTACTACCTATCGCTTCCACTTGGCAACAACATTTAAGCAATAGTAAAGAGAAATTGGACATTATATATTTGCCAGGTAGTAAACTTGAGGGTGAAGAGAGTGAAAGGCTGTGGAGGGAAAGTATTGAACGTCAACTGTTAGCAATGAGGTCTGAGGAGGAGATGACAGGTAGTTGTAGGGTGGGTCCACATCGTGATGATGTACAGTTTTTAGTAAATGAGGTAGATGCTAGACGTTTTGGTTCTGCAGGGCAGCAAAGGACCATTGTGTTGGCTTTAAAATTGGCCGAATTAGAGTTGATTAAGATGGTGTATGGCAAATCTCCAATTTTACTTTTAGATGATGTGTTGGCTGAGCTAGATCCCAAAAGACAATTATTACTTTTAGAGGCCGTCGGACAAAAACATCAGTGTTTAATCAGTGCAACACATGTGGAATCTTTTGAAGGTGAATGGGTACGAAACTCACAATTAATGGAATTAAATTCTTTTGGTTGAAACTATTGGTCGGTTATTGTGTAAATGATTTTTCGATAATATGGAATCTTTACCCCACGAATTGCATCCAAATCCTGGATGGGGTGACTCTTGCAAGTCAAAAGAGATGGAAACAACCCATACTGAACCTATTGAGAATATTGGAAGGCACTGCATTCTTGAACTTTACCATTGTGATCAAGCTAAGCTGAATGATGAGGCTTTTATAAGGACAACCATCACATCATCAGCCAAAATTGCTGGTGCAACACTTATAAATTTGATAACACATAGCTTTAAGCCCCACGGAGTTACAGGCTTAGCTTTATTGGCTGAATCTCATATCTCAATACATACATGGCCCGAAATTGGTTATGCAGCCATAGATGTTTTTACTTGTGGTGACCATACGATGCCTGAAAAAGCTTGTAAATTACTTTCTCAAGATTTTTTGGCCAAGGACTTTTCTTTTAAAAATATCCCAAGAGAGATTCCTTCAGGAATACAAACTTTGCATCGTGAACTTTGATCAAAATTAAAAATCATTTGAAAATTACAGATTAGTTTTCTTATTAATCTTGAGGTTTCTAGTAAGTTTTCCACTAATCAAACCTTCAAGATCTAAGCTTACAGAATGAAAACCTAAATCTAAAAAATATTTAACTAACATATTTCTATCAATAATTTCAAGAAAGTTATTTATTTCATTTACGGGTAATTCGACTCTGGCGGAAAGACCTTGACTTCTTACACGTACTTTTGAAAAACCTTGATTAATAATCCATTCTTCTGCTAAAGCTATCTTCTTAAGTCTTTTCGAACTTATTTCCTCTCCAAAAGGAATACGAGAGGCTAAACATGGTTGAGCAGGTTTATCCCACCAGGGTAAACCTAATGATTTAGAAATTGAACGAATTGATTTTTTATCTATTTTTAGCTCAGCAAGAGGTGATAGCACTCCCGCCTGATTAGATGCTTGAATGCCAGGTCGAAAATCGTGAAGATCATCAAAATTGACTCCATCAAGAACCTGAGCATTATTGAATCTTTTGGAAATTTCACTTAAATGTTTATGCAATTCTTGTTTGCATGCAAAGCATCTATTTTCTGGATTTTTGAAGTAATTTGGTTCATTTATTTCATTTGTTTGGCATTCTTCATGATGAATACCAATCCATGCTGCTTGAAGACGAGCTTGGTTAAGTAAATATGGAGCTAAGGAAGGAGATACACCAGTAACTGCAAAGGCTTTTGAACCTAATTGCTCTTGAGCTATTGTTGCTACTAAAGAACTATCAACGCCTCCAGAGAAAGCAACACAGGCATGATTTATACCTTTAATAAACTCTCTCAACAATTTTAATTGCTTCAGCTCTAGTTCAGTTAAAGATTCAAGTTGACTAAAATACACTTTGTTAACAGATCATTAATTTGATTAAATGAGAAACTCTACGTTCTTTCATATTTGTATGTATTTTGGATATTCTATGACGTCTAATGTAGAAGAAGTTAAGTTGCATTCGTAAAAAGCAGAATTATCGATCGTGGTATCAAACGGTATAGGAATTACTACAGCATCAGAAAGCCAGGAACGCAGTCACGGACAATTACATGTTTATGACGGAGAGGGTAAAGGGAAGAGTCAAGCAGCTTTGGGGGTGGTTCTGAGAACCATAGGTTTAGGTATATGTGAGAAAAGACAAACAAGAGTATTGCTTCTAAGATTCTTGAAAGGACCTGGTCGCTCGTATGACGAAGATGCGGCAATTGATGCTTTGCAACAAGGCTTTCCTCACCTAATTGATCAAGTGAGGACTGGCAGGGGAGAATTTTTTAACGCTGATCAATCCACTAAATTTGATTATCAGGAGGCGCAAAGAGGATGGGATATAGCAAAGGGTGCAATCGCAAGTGCCTTATATTCAGTAGTTGTTCTAGACGAATTAAATCCTGTTCTGGATTTGGGCTTATTACATGTTGAAGAAGTTGTTAAAACACTTACTGCCAGACCCAATGGTATGGAAATTATCGTTACAGGAAGAGCTGCACCAAATCCGTTAATAAAAGTTGCGGAACTTCATTCTGAGATGAGAGCCCACAGACGCCCTGAGATTAATAACGATGAAATTATTTTTGAGAATAATGTTAGTGGGATTGAAATATATACCGGTGAGGGGAAAGGTAAATCAACAAGTGCTCTAGGTAAAGCTTTACAAGCCATCGGCAGAGGAATTAGTCAGGATAAAAGTCATCGTGTATTAATTTTGCAATGGCTTAAAGGTGGTAGTGGTTATACAGAGGATGCAGCGATTGCGGCTCTTCGAGAAAGTTATCCTCATTTAGTTGATCATCTTCGATCTGGGAGAGATGCGATTGTCTGGAGAGGCCAGCAAAAGCCTATTGATTATGTAGAAGCTGAAAGAGCATGGGAAATTGCAAGAGCAGCAATTTCAAGTGGTCTTTATAAGACGGTGATTTTGGATGAGCTAAATCCAACGGTTGACTTGGAACTCCTACCAGTTGAGCCTATTGTTCAAACCTTGCTACGCAAACCTTCAGAGACTGAGGTGATTATTACAGGAAGATGTAAAAATCAACCTATTTATTTCGATCTAGCAAGTGTTCATTCAGAGATGGTGTGTCACAAGCACTATGCAGAAAAAGGAGTTGATTTAAAAAGGGGAGTTGACTATTAGTTTTGACTGATGTTTTCGTTATGCCAGGCATCAATACCGCCTTTAATATTGATACCTCTAATGCCAAATTTGTATAAGTGCTTTAATGCGCGTAATGATCTTTTCCCACTTTTACACAATATATAAAGATTTTTTGTTGTTGTTAGGTTTTTGATTTCATTAATAGCTTCTCCGCTTTCAATAGTACTCAGGGGTATAAGCCTTGAACCTGAAATTGAACATTGATTGTATTCATTTGGGTTGCGAACGTCTATTAATTGTATTTTATTTGGAGATTGGGTAAGGAGTATTTTCAATTCCTTAATTGAAATACTTTGTACATCATAGTCAAGCTCATTTTTGACTTTAACCTCGGAACAGAAATTTTGATAATCTATTAGTTTATGGATGTTTTTATTTTCTGGATTGGATTTCAATTTAAGCTCTTTAAATTGCATCTTTAATGCATTGAAAGTGAGTAGTCTGCCATTGAGTGGATCACCAATATTTGTTATTATTTTGATTGCTTCTGCTGCTTGAATTGTACCAATAATTCCTGGCAGAATTCCCATGACTCCTGCTTCAGAGCATGATGGGATTAATTCTTTTGGAGGTGGTGTGGGAATAAGATCTCGATAGTTAGGACTGTCTTCCTTCAAATTAAATACACTTACTTGACCCTCGAATTTTGCAATTGAACCATATATATTAGGCTTATTAAGTATTAGACAAGCATCATTAATTAGGTAGCGCGTAGGAAAATTGTCTGAACAATCACATATTAAATCATAAGTTTTCAGTATTTCCAAAGCATTGATATTTGTTAGTTTTTGATTGAATAAATCTACTCGACAAGAAGGATTTAGCTTGAGTATTTGTTGTTTGGCAGAATCTGTTTTCAAAATACCTATTGAATTTGTTGTATGAATGATTTGCCTTTGCAAATTTGAATATTCAACTACATCAAAATCAACTATTCCAATGCGGCCAAGCCCAGCTGCTGCAAGATAAATTAAAAGAGGAGATCCCAGTCCTCCTGTCCCAATGCAGGCAACTGAGCTTGTCTTTAATTTTTCTTGGCCTTTAATGCCTATTTCAGGAAGACTTATGTGTCTTGCATACCTGGCTATTTCTTCAGAATTTAAATTTGTTTTATTCTGACTTTGCTCCATAAATCAAACCTTTTCTTATTAATTTACGTTAAAGAAAAAATTTCAATTTTCACATTTTGAAAGTTTAATTTATCTTTGACCCACCATGCTTTTAAATCTCCGTCCTTATTTGAAATAACCATAAGCCCAGGAGATTGGTGAAAGAATAGATCCAATTCTGATGGCTTATTTTCACCTGAAGGGTGAGAATGAGCACAGCATAAAACTTCCAGATTATTCTCTCTTGCCCATTTTTGAGATGCAATTTGATCTTTAGCGTCTATTTCGAAACGATTATTTTTTGAGAATTGCATTTTTTTTTGATCAGACAATGAGCTTACATTTTGACCAATTAATTTTGATTCTTGTTCTCCCCAAATATTACGACAATTCCAGATGTGAGTTACTTTCCAAATATTTCTTTTGTGATCTCTAGCTGAGTTGTTTTTTTTGCCAATTAAGATACAGCAGCCTTCTTCTGGCTCTGCGGCCTTTAGAAATCTAGAGAGAACACAATTGGTTTCATTGCGGAATTCAATATGTTTTGGAATTTTCATGAAAAAAAATGGTTTGATTCGGCATTCTCTCTATTTCGGTTCGGACTTATCTCTATTCAGCCTATGGCATTTATCAAATTAATTCGATACGCTCGGTCCATATTTGCTTTGTAGCTTGTGTTCATGTCTGATGTAAATCCTGATTCTAAAGATGAATCAAAGGCAGGGAAAACTGAAGGTGTTAATTTCTCAGAACGTTACAGTGACGTAATGGGAAAAGTTAATGAATCTTTGAGCAAAATTGATTGGACTCAAATGGGTAAGTATGGCAAAGCTGCAGGTATCATTGCCGTTGTTGTCTTAGCTCAAGTTTTAATCAAGGTTGTTATTGATACAGTTAATTTTTTCCCAATTCTTCCTGGTTTGCTGGAACTTCTTGGAATTGTTGTTTTAGGCCAATGGAGTTGGCAGAATTTAACAACAAGTGAAAAAAGAACAGCTGTATTTGATAAAGTTCAAAATCTTAAAAAAGAATATTTAGGATAAATTAAAAAGATTAAGAGCGAAAGATCTGAGGTTTCGTCATACACGACATCTCAGATCTTTTAGTATTTTTAATGAATTTTCTTTATAGGATCCACCAAACATATTTGCGTGATTGAGCAAATGATAAAGATTATAAATATCAGTTCTATCTTGTGAAAATTTATCTAGTGGCCAAACTTCTTCGTATCCTTTGTAAAACTCTTCATTAAAACCGCCAAATAATTTAGTCATTGAGATATCAACTTCCCTGTCAGCCCAATAACTGGCAGGGTCAAATAGACTTCCTAAGCCATTGTTAGTACTTCCACAATTACCTGACCATAGATCGCCATGAACTATTGAGACCCTTGGGTGATGATCATTCAGGTATGAGCTTAAATATGTTAAAACATCCTCGTAATCATCAATTCTAACCCCCCATGCTTTTGCCTTTAGAAGTTGTGGTTTGAGGCGATAATTGACAAAGAATTCGCCCCAGTTATTTCCCCACCCTCTGACTTGGGTATTAGAACCTATGAAGCCTTCTGCTTCCCATCCGAAATTTTTTTGGCTGCATTCACTCGAAGATTTGTGCAGCATTGCTAAGCCTTGCCCCAGAAGATTTTGTTGGGTTTGTTTAAGCTCTATCCATTCTAAAACAAGAATAGATTTATTCTGATAAATTAAAAGATCAAGTGGTTCAGGAACCAATATATAAGATTTATCAGCAAATCTTTTTAGAACTAAAAGACACTCACGTTCAAACTTAAACATATTAATATTGTCGATGTGATTTGATTTGGCAAATAATCTCTTGCCATTTTGAAAATGAATGCACCATGCTTTATGGATACAACCTCCGCCTATTGGAATTATTTTTTCTATTAATGATTTTTTGCTTACTTTATTTGAACTTAAAAGAGCCTTTTGGATGAATTCTTCCATTCACTGTATTCTCGCTTGATAATTTGTTATGTCTGAAGAATCTATCATTGTCGTTGGGGGAGGAATAGCTGGCTTAACAGGTGCTGCTCTTCTCGCGAAAGAGGGTTATCAGGTGACTTTGGTTGAAGCACATAGTCAATTAGGTGGTTGTGCAGGAACTTTTAAAAGGGGTTCTTATACCTTTGATGTAGGTGCTACCCAGGTTGCAGGCCTTGAGAGGGGAGGAATTCATCATCGTTTGTTTAATTATTTAGATATTTCAATGCCTGATGCAAAAATTTTAGATCCTGGATGTTCAGTTGTTCTTGGTGATGGAAGCGGGCCCATCAATCTTTGGCATGATCCATTAAGATGGCAGAAAGAAAGACAAGAACAGTTCCCTGGGAGTGAAGTCTTCTGGTTATTATGTTCAAAAATTCATGCAAGTAACTGGGAATTTGTCGAAAGAGATCCAATACTTCCGGTAAGAAATTTTTGGGATTTAAGTCAATTAATTAGAGCTATACGTCCTTCCAATCTTTTAACAGGTTTTTTAAGTAAGTTAACTATTTTAGACTTACTTAAAATAACAGGTTGCCATAAGGATAGACGTCTACGAAGATTCCTAGATCTTCAATTAAAACTTTACTCTCAAGAGCCAGCAAGTAGAACGGCAGCTTTATACGGTGCAACTGTTCTTCAAATGGCTCAGTCCCCTAGAGGGCTATGGCATCTTCATGGATCAATGCAAATTCTTAGCGATTTGTTGAAAGATAGTTTTTTGAGAGATCGTGGAAGCCTTTTGATTGGACATAGAGTGACCAAAATATTCAGTAAAAAAAATCCAAATATTTTTGATGTCACTGTGATTGATAGAAGAAAGAATTTGATACAGCTTAAAGCATCGGATATTATTTTTAGCTTGCCTCCTCAATCTCTTTTAGATTTAATTCCTATTGATGGAGGTTTATCCAAAACATACCGTGAAAGTATAAAAAAATTACCCAAACCCAGTGGAGCCCTTGTGTTTTACGGAGCTCTCCGTCGTTCTGACTTGCCAGTTGATTGCCCGGGACATATTCAAATATTTGATGAGAATTTTGGTTCTTTATTTATTTCTATAAGTATGGAAGATGATCAGCGTGCACCAGCTGGAATGGCTACTTTAATTTCAAGTGTATTTGTTGATATTAATCAATGGTCTAACCTAGATAGTCAATCTTATGCTAGAAAAAAAAATATTTTAGCAAAACAGATTAGAGAAATTTTAAATAAAACATTTCATTTGCAAGATACGAGTTGGGAGCATCAAGAACTTTCAACTCCAAGAAGCTTTGAAAGATGGACTGGACGTCCTGGTGGAATAGTCGGAGGACTTGGTCAACATCCAGATCAATTCGGCCCTTTTGGCTTGTCAAGTAGAACCCCTCTCAGAGGTTTATGGCTTTGTGGAGATTCAATATATCCCGGCGAAGGTACAGCTGGCGTAAGTCAATCAGCCATGATGGTTGTTAGGCAACTAATGGAGTCTAAAGGTAGACATTTGAATATTCCTGTCTTTAATTAGTAGGTTTTAAAATAAAATTCTGTCTTTCTTGCTTTGTATTAGCTAGTATTTTTTCGAGTTCACTCCAGTTCTCTTCAATTAAATATTTTTCAAATAGATCTAGAGAATATTTATAAGATGCTAAATGTCTTTCTAGATTTTTCTTGTTCAATTTTGCCATAGAGACTCCTAGCTTTGGGTTGCCACCTCCGACTCTAGAGGTGTCAGCAAAGCCACTGGATGCAATATTTTTTGCAAGTGAATACAAGGGAGGTTGTACATCTGTACTCAGTGTATTGATCAATGCCGCACTAATTAGAACTGGTAAATGTGAAATTAAGCCAACAGCTTCATCATGTATTTGAGCTTCAGAATTTATCCATTGACTACCAAGTGATAAAGAAATTTGGTGAACTATTTCGAGAGCCTTTTGATCTGTTTCTTTATTTGGTGTAACGACCCATGGCTTATTTTTAAATAAATCATGTTGACCTGCGTTAACACCAGATTCTTCCGTTCCTGTCATTGGATGACTGGCTACAAAACGCGGATGTAGCTTGCTCCAAGTATTTAAAATAGGGACTTTTACAGATCCAACATCAGTAACAACAGCATTCCTAGGAATGGCATTGATTAAAGCCGATGAGGGATTTAGGAGCTGCTCAAGTGGTAAAGCAATAAAAATAAGAGAACAATTTTTTAATACAGTTGGATCAGTACTAATAATTTGGGCTAGTTTTCTTTCCCTCGCTTTGTGTGCAGTTTTTTCTCGATGAGTAATCCCATAAACTGTATATCCAAGCTTTTGGAGATCTAATCCTAAGGACCCTCCAATTAGACCTAATCCGACAATTCCAATATTGTTAGAGGTTTTTGTTTTAAGCTCCATAAATAGTATTGTTCTACATCTTTATTGATAGGGCAACATGATGAAAAGAATTTTTTGATCAAAGGTTCTGCTAATGCTTGAGGTGAATTCACATAAATATCTAAAAAAACACTATCAAACCACTGTTGCTCTATGGCCTCATAATTTGACCCTAACTAGATTGATCTCTAGAAGCTTAAGTCGTAAAGATAATACTTTTATTCAATTAACAAGTGATAGTAAAGATTTTTGGTGGCCTGGCCTTTTGATTCCACTTTGCTTGCAAAAGAATAATATTGTGCTGATTCTTTCAGAGAGGCAACATCGACTCTTATTTGAAGTGGAATTACCCAAGTTAAGAAATAGTCGATTAGGTTTTGATTATGTAGAAGGACTTGAATTAATTCCTTCAGATAAAAAAAATTGGGTTCTTCGGTACCAAGATCTTATTTTTGCAAATGAAAAAGATTTGTTAAAAAATCGCCAATTAATTTTTCCTGAATCTGAGTTTATTTCTAGTGAGCTCAGAGAATCTATGTCTATTAAAATCACTCCAAAAGATTGGGAAAATTTAATTGCTTCTCACTCACGTTTTGAAGCTCCAATCATTGAAGTTCATGAGCGTCTAAGTCGAAGTCTTTTCAGTCATTCAGTAAGTTCTGATGCTGTTATGAGAATCGATCATAGGGAACTTTTTGCATTAAAAGAAATTCTCAAAGATGACTTGCCTTTAGCAATGCCTTGGAAACGAGCTCTTAATGTCGTCAACAATGAATGGGTAACATGGGCGAAACTAGATAATCGAAAACTTAGTTGGGATTGGTATATTGAACCTTTGCTTCCTTTGCAAACTCTCTCAGGGTTGCTATCAAAAAACACTATTTTGATGTTGACCAACTTATGTCAAAGCGATTCTTTCTTTTTAGATTTAAATAGAAACAAATTTACTTTCAATGTGAAGGTGGATTTAGGAAATAAATTTGATCAAGAACCTATTCCTTTATTTGCTCCTAAAAGACAACCTTTGCCAAATACCTCTCGTTTTTATCGTCATATTATAAGACAGTGTCAAAGATTAATTCTTGGTCGTACTCGCCCAACCATTATTTTGGTAGATGATTTGCAACTACGACTTCAGATAACTAGTGAATTAGCAGGAGAATTTGGATTGAGAGTCGTTCATGAAACTACTAATATTGAGACGAATGGGATTATTTGTTGTAGCTGTAATTGGTGGATTATGAATCAGTATAATTTCCCAACTCCAGATCAATTGATTTTCCCTTTGATTCCATTGCCTACTTTAGAATCACCTTGGATTGCCGCTAAAGTTGAAATGCTTAAGCATCAAGGTCGTGACTGGTTTCGAGAATTTCTTTTCCCAGAGACCCTTGCTACTCTTCTTAAATCGCTTGCAATTATTAGGAGTAAAGATGTTCGAGTTGCCATACTTGACGGCCGTATGCACTATAGAAGTTGGGGAAAACTAATATTCGAAGCTCTTGAACCGTGGGTCGCTTTAGAGCGTTTATTGCCTTATTAAAATCAATCTCTTAGATTAAAAAATATTGTTTTTTTATAATGGGACAAGCACGCCGAAGATCTAAGCAAGGCTTAAAACCTCGTAATAAGAAAAACTCTGGGAATGATTCACCTCGTATTGTCTCTTGGTTCCCTGTTACGCAAGCGCAAAGAGATCAATTTATACAATTAAGTATTCGTGCAGGATGGGTAGGTATTGCTGTTTTAGTTATTCTTTGGATCATTGTTCGCTTTGTTGGACCTGCTGCAGGGTGGTGGATTCCCGCAGACATCAGATGAAATTAAGTATATTTTAATCGTTAACCGTTTGCTGAAACTTGGTTTAGGTTTGGTCGTAATGAAGCCTGTCGAGCAGCTGCCGCTAATGGTCTCATTGAATTAGCACTTACTTCTGAGCCTTCAGTTAATTTTTCTTTAACTAACTTTTCAATTCTTTCTTTTGATTCAGGATTTTGTTCAAGCCAAGCAATGGTATTGTCTCTCCCTTGCCCAATATTGTCACCTTCATAGCTATACCAAGCTCCTTTACGAGTAACGACATTAGTTTCATCTGCTAAATCAAGAAGACAACCAAGAGTACTAATTCCTTTTCCAAAAAGAATATCAAATTCGGCTATTCGGAATGGAGGTGCAACTTTGTTTTTTGCGACTTTTACTTTTGCACGAATTCCATATTCTTCAGTTCCTCTCTTTAACGTTTGAATACGACGAATATCTAATCTTACAGAGGCATAAAATTTAAGAGCGTTTCCACCAGTTGTTGTTTCTGGATTTCCATATGTAATACCAATTTTTAGACGTAATTGATTTAAGAAAATTACTGTACAACCAGACTTACCAATATTTCCAGTAATTTTTCTCATTGCTTGACTCATGAGACGAGCTTGAGCGCCTACTGAATGGTCACCCATTTCTCCTTCTATTTCTGAACGGGGCGTAAGTGCAGCGACCGAATCAACAACAACTAGATCGACTGCAGCAGATCTAATAAGTTGGTCAACGATTTCCAATGCCATCTCGCCTGTATCCGGTTGAGATACGAGAAGATTTTCTACATCAACACCAAGAGAAGCTGCATAGACTGGGTCAAGAGCATGTTCTGCATCTACAAATGCAGCAACTCCACCGTTACGTTGAATCTCAGCTATCGCATGTAATGTTAGCGTTGTTTTCCCAGAACTTTCTGGACCATAAACTTCAATTACACGTCCTTTGGGATAGCCGCCACCAAGAGCTAAATCAAGAGTTAAAGCACCCGTAGATATTGTTTCTACACGCATTTTTGACGCGTCCCCAAGACGCATGATCGAGCCCTTACCGAAATTGCGTTCTATTTGCCCAACCACTAAGCTTAATGCTTTTTCTTTTTCTCCAGATTTAGTGTCTATTTTCTTAGGTTCAGTTAATTGGATTGACTTACCTTCGTTTGACATGACAAGTAACGTTAATTCAGAGGGATAACAACAGACGTTGGGATTGATGATGAAATAATCAGTTCCTCAACGAATCGCAATTAAACCGATAGTACAGACGTACGCCATTAAGTCAAGACCACTCGGAAATAGGTTTTCGTAAAGTGTGTGAATTTAATAATTTAATACCGGAAGGAAGCTTATTTGTATCCTGAGGTTTTAAGTATCCCCAGCTTGCTAAATAACAAGGGATAGATTTCAGCTTTGGATCTTCCAAGACTTTTTCTAATGTTGTTCTTCGATCTTCAATAAAACCTTGAATTATTCTTGTCTGTAGGAGTTGGTTCAAGACATCGACTTTACTTCCTGATTCGTGTCCGAATACAATCTTTGGCTGAAGGTCGAAACAATCCAAAAGCTGTTTTGTAAACTCAATACTTTTTGTTGTTAAAACAGCAAATTCAATGCCTTCCTTTTCAAGTGTCTTGAGGCGTTGAGTGACTAAAGAAAAAGGCTGATGAAAATTTAACCACTGATGAAAATTATTTGATATTGCTTCTCTTCTAGTTTGATTTAAAGCTTCTTGTAATTGCACAGATGTCCAGCCCCATTTTTCAAGAGCTAAGGAGCATTCTATTTGATAATTTTTTGAGAAATTTTGTATACCTTTTAAGTTTAATTGACTAGTTTTATTTGAACATTCAGCAGCCAGAATAACCATTTCCCAACCATGATGAACCCATGGCCTCATGGCCTTAAAAGATGTAGGAATCTCACTGGGAAAAGAAATAATTTCTTTTTCTTTAGCAGAAAGTATATTTAGACAAGTTTGACGAGAACTTGACCAATACTCCTTAATGCCGTCAACGATGACGCCATCAAAATCAAGAACAAGTAGAGGTTTCTCTATCACTAACTGTTGAAAACTGGGCCGCTAGGATTCGAACCTAGGAATGTCGAGACCAAAACCCGATGCCTTACCACTTGGCGACGGCCCATTGTTCCAGATCTATGTTTGCAATTGGAAGACATAGATTTGGATTCTTTACTATTAGATAATTGCATATTTGATTCAATCCTGTCATGTATTTATCCAGTTTTTTTTAGTTAATCGGAAGATTTCTTCATTAATACAGCTCAACGTGGCTTTCGAATGATTGATTTGGCTAGGGAAATCCAATTATAAAGATTTTCTTACAAGCCAAGGATTTATCAGTCGTTTTGCCTCTAAAAGAGCCGCCTCCCAGCCTTCAGGCCAATCTCTAAGACTTATCCTTTTTCGTTGAGCCTCTTCTAACCATGGTTGGATTATTTTTCTTGCTTTCCCTCCAAAAGCCACTCCTTCAGGCCCTTTGAT
>QCJZ01000019.1 GCA_003215695.1 Prochlorococcus sp. AG-409-J03
TAACAGTTTTTAAAGTTGAAGGAGAAACAAATACTGACGATCTCTCTCCAGCAACTCATGCCACAACAAGACCTGATATTCCTTTGCATGCTCTAGCGATGCTAGAAACTCGAGATCCAAATGGTTTAACCACTATTCAAGAATTAAAAAAGAAAGGACATGCTATTGCTTATGTTGGTGATGTAGTTGGAACAGGAAGCTCACGAAAATCAGCCATAAACTCTGTCCTTTGGCATACAGGACAAGATATACCTTTCGTACCAAATAAACGAGGAAGTGGAGTTGTAATAGGAGGTAAAATTGCTCCTATTTTCTTTAATACTGCAGAAGATTCAGGTGCACTACCAATTGAATGTGATGTAAGCAAGCTCAAAACAGGAGATGTCATTAGTATTTTTCCTTTCAAAGGAGAAATTAGAAGAAGTGAAAATGAAACAAACAGTGGAGAACTTCTATCAAAATTTGACTTAAAACCACAAACTATTACTGATGAAGTAAGAGCAGGTGGGCGCATTCCTTTAATGATTGGAAGAGCTTTGACAGACAAAGTTAGAACAAAATTAAAACTTCCTGCCTCTACTCTTTTTATTCGTCCTGGTCAGCCACCTGCATCAAAGCATGGGTTTACACAAGCTCAAAAAATTGTTGGAAAAGCTTGCGGTTTAGAAGGCGTTCTTCCTGGTTCAAGTTGTGAGCCAATAATGACAACAGTTGGTAGTCAAGATACTACTGGTCCGATGACTAGAGATGAAATGAAAGAATTAGCCTGTTTAGGATTTTCTGCTGATTTAGTTATGCAGAGTTTCTGTCATACGGCAGCATATCCCAAGCCCGTTGACATCAAAACTCAAAAAGAACTCCCAGATTTTTTTGCTGAAAGAGGAGGAATAGCATTAAAACCTGGTGATGGAATTATTCACAGTTGGCTAAATAGAATGCTTTTGCCGGACACAGTCGGAACAGGTGGCGATAGTCATACTCGTTTCCCATTGGGCATATCATTTCCAGGAGGTTCGGGAGTTGTGGCATTTGCTGCAGCCATAGGTTCAATGCCTTTAGATATGCCGGAGTCAGTTCTGGTACGTTTTAAAGGATCTTTAAAAACTGGGGTCACTTTAAGAGATGTAGTTAATGTGATTCCGTGGATGGCTATACAAAAAGGTCTTTTAACCGTCGCAAAAGAGAAAAAAGTTAATGTGTTTAATGGAAAAATATTAGAAATTGAAGGTCTACCAAACCTAAAATTAGAGCAAGCCTTTGAGTTGACAGATGCAAGTGCAGAACGATCTTGTGCTGGATGTACTATTCAACTATCTGAAGCAACAATAAGTGAATATTTAAACAGCAATATTGTTTTACTTAAAAATATGATTGCTCGGGGATATAAAGACGCAAGAACAATTAATAGAAGAATTCAAGAAATGGAAGATTGGTTAAAAAAACCAGCTTTACTATCAGCCGACTCAAATGCTCAATACTCAGAAATCATCGAAATAGACTTGAATGAACTCAAAGAACCTGTTTTAGCCTGTCCCAATGATCCTGATAACGTCAAACTTTTAAGAGAAGTCTCAGGCACTCCCATTCAAGAAGTTTTTATTGGTTCTTGTATGACTAATATTGGTCATTATCGAGCGGCTGCAAAAATTCTCGAAGGAGAGGGGAAGATTTCAACACGATTATGGGTATGTCCACCAACACGAATGGACGAAGAAATTTTGAAAAAAGAAGGATACTACGAAATCTTTGAAAAAGCTGGCAGCCGAATGGAAATGCCTGGTTGTTCTCTATGCATGGGCAATCAAGCTCGTGTAGAGGATAATTCAACTGTTTTCTCAACTAGTACTAGAAATTTCAATAACAGATTAGGGAAAGGAGCCCAGGTGTTCTTAGGAAGTGCAGAGCTGGCTGCGGTTTGCGCTTTGTTGGGTCATATACCGACGATTGATGAATATCTTGCAATAGCTTCCAAAAAAATTTCTCCTTTAACTGACAAAATATACAGATACTTAAACTTTAATGAAATACCGAACTTTATCGAAGATGGCCGTGTAATAACGAAAGAAGAAGAAGCGTCTATTTTACAAACCTAAATTGAGTTAAATGATCAAAAGTCAAATTCAAAATCCCGTCCACAAGAAATCAAGTCAAAGCATAAAAAAACTTCTTCAAAGAAAATGGCTAAATGTGACTCTTGCTCTCTTACTTACAGGCTTAGGAGCAGCATTAACGGGCATATTATTTAAAACTGGAATTCATGCATTAGAAGATTATCGATCAAATCTTCTTGGGTATTTACCTAGAGGGATAGTTTTACCAATCTTAGGAGCATTAGGAGGCTTAATTTCAGGATCGCTCATTCAAAATTTTGCCCCTGCAGCAAAAGGAGCAGGAGTAAGTCACATAATTGCATTTCTTCGCCATAAGCCAGTCCCTATGGGATTAAGAGTTGGAATCGTAAAACTATTTGCTGGAATAATTGCTATTGGCAGTGGATTCCCTCTAGGCCCAGAAGGCCCCGCAGTACAAATGGGGGGATCTGTTGCCTGGAAAATGGCACAATGGCTAAAAGCCCCTATTTCATTTCGCAGAGTCATAGTTGCAGCAGGAGGAGGAGCAGGAATTGCAGCAATTTTTAGTGCACCTATTGGAGGCTTTGTTTATGCAATTGAAGAGCTTCTAAATTCAGCCAGACCAGTAATTCTCTTACTAGTAGTAGTAACGACATTCTGGGCTGATAGTTGCGCTGATATTTTGCAAGCGATTGGACTAGATCAAAAGGCTGGTGGATTTGTTAATAATTTAGGTTTTCAATTAGAGAGAGCATATACACCAGTAATCGATTTCTTTCCAATAGACTTTTTATATTTACTAGTTTTAGGAATCTTACTTGGATTCTTAGCAGAAATGTATTGCCAATATGTTTTAAAGATGCAAGTCCTAGGAAACAAATTATTTAAAAATAAAACTATTCAAAGAATGAGTTTGTCTGGATTATTACTTGGCTCAATGTATTCAATAATTCCGGAAAGTTTTCACAACATCGAAGGATTACAAAAGATTATTGTTAATGAAAGTAGTAGTTTTACACTCGCAATAAGTATCTTTTTAGTTTTATTTTTTGCTTCTGGTTTGGCAGCCGCCTCAGGAGCTCCAGGCGGTTTATTTTATCCAATGCTCACCCTAGGAGGAGCAATAGGATTAGCAAGCGGAATAGGAATCGAGACATTGACGGGCCATGTGCCAACAACCTATATCTTTGCAGGAATGGGCGGATTCGTAGCTGGATGCTCAAGAACCCCTTTAACTGCAATGTTTTTAGCCTTCGCATTAACTAAAAATCTTTTAATACTTAAACCACTCTTGATTACATGTATTGCTAGCTTTTTAACTGCCAGAATATTTAATGAACATTCAATTTATGAAAGACAAATTACAATTGAAGAAGGAAAATTAATATAAATTTTGTTCAAATTTTTGATATACAATTATAGCTTTTAGAATTGTATATCATGCATCTAAGACCTATCAATAATATCCAACCTAAGATATTTATTCTGCTATCAAATAGTGGAATATCTGTTGCATGAAAACAAATAAGAATTAAAATAGAGGTCCACCAAGCTCGATCAACTATTATATTTTCTTGAGAATTTAAATTTTTAAATATTCTATGAAAATATGAAATAAATAATAAGCTAAATACAAATATATTTATCAACAAAGAAACTAGTAAACCATGGCTAATTGCTAATTCTAAAGGCAAATTATGAGAGTGACCATGAGATAAACCTGTTCTTAAAGGATAAAGAATTGAAAACGCTGCTGCACCCCAACCCAACCATGGTTTTTCTACAATTAAATTAAGGCCTATTTTCCATTGACCAATACGTGTTGCTTCAAAAGGTCTAGTATCAGCGTATTGCATATCATTTAGTCTCATCCAAATAGATTCAGGAACAATACTCCTTGCAATTTGTTGAATTCCAAAATCAAAAACTGGTAAAACCGCAATAATCACAGGAAACAAGAAAATCAGCATTAAGGGTATTAACCAACTCCATGATGCTGAACCAAAAACTAATGGTAAACCTAGAAAAATTGAACCCCATGCATTTCGAGAGTCAGTCAAAATCATTGCTGAAACAAAAGCAATTAAAAGAGCGCAAGAAATAGCTCGATTTCTTCCAACAATAAAAGGATTTAGAACGGAAGCCAAACAGAATGGCCATACACCCGATAACCATGCAGCAGTGATATTTGCGTAATCAAACAAACCAGACAATCTTCCTAGAGGTTCACCTCCTGGAGAAATAAACCAAATTATTAAACCATCAAAAATCTGCCAAGGCCCTTCCCATCCAAACCATAACTGACCAAAGCCTGTTATTAAAACCGGAACACTTCCCAATACAAGCCAAGAAGCACATTTTTTTCTTCTTTCAGGAGTTAACAAATATGGCTGCAAACCCCAAAAACACCAGAAAAATGGCAACCAATTAAAAAGACCAAGCCAAGCTAGCCAACCGGTATAAGAGTGAAAACAACCAATTATCATCAAAAAAGTTACACAAACTAGCGGATAATTCCAATAATCCCTCAAATAAAGATGCCTTCTTTTGAGATTTCCCCCAATGAGAGCTACAAGCAAAAATAAATAGGAAATTAATGCGCTGGATGGCAAACAAAAAACACCTAACTGAAAACAACTCCAGCCAAAATTGTCTGACAATTTATTTTTTAAATTTAAGAAATAAGCATTTTTAATCATGCAAATACTGCCGTTCTACCTCTATAAACAATGACTTGTCGTCTTAAATGCAATCTTACAGCTCTTGCCAAAGCAACTCGCTCCAAATCTCTCCCCTTTCTTATTAAATCTGATACTTCATCACGATGACTCACATTAGATAAAGTCTGTTCAATTATGGGACCAGCATCAAGATCCTTAGTAACATAATGCGCTGTTGCACCAATTAATTTTACCCCTCTTTCCCAAGCTTGATGATATGGTTGAGCGCCTTTAAACGCTGGAAGAAAAGAATGATGAATGTTGATGAGATGAGGAAACTTCTCTAAAAATGAACCGCTTAAAATTTGCATATATTTAGCTAAAACCCCTAAATCAATTTGATACTCATTTAGTAAATCAAATATTTTACTTTCAGAATCTGCTTTATTATTCTTATCTACTTCTATAAGCTTAAAAGGAATCGAAAAACTTGAACAAATCTCCTCTAAATCTGAATGATTTGAGATAACTAAAGGTACATTCATACATAATTCTCCTGCCTTAACCCTCCATAAAAGATCAACTAAACAATGACTCTGCTTACTTACAAAGATTGCAACATTAGGAAAATCGTCAGAGAAACTCAAAACGGCTTTTCCATTCAATCGCTGCTCAAGTAAAATTACTTCAGATTTGATTTCATTTTTATCAAGCAAAAACCCATCTAAGTCCCACTCAATCCGACTGAGAAACAATTTTGCATCTGAATCTGTATGGTGATCAGCATGTCTAATATTACCATTTTTACTTGCTATCCAACTTGCCAAATCGCTTACAAGTCCTGGCTTATCAGGACAAATGAACTGTAAAATAACTGTTTTGATGCTCACTACAGCTATATCCTTAAACTATTCTCTTTTTTAGACCACTCATTGAAAATTAACAAGCCAATTTCATAGCATCTGTGCAAATGAATAACCAAAAATCAGAAAAGAAAAAAACCGAAATCTCAGTTATTGGTAGTGGAGTAGCAGGCATCACAACCGCCTTTCACCTAGGAAAAAAAGGTTATAAAGTCAATTTAATTGACCCAACAGTAAACTCAGAAATAAATAATTTAAATCCCAAAAATGGAACACAATCTAGCTTAGGTGTTCTAATGGGAAATATCTACAAAAGATCAAAAGGAAGAGCTTTTTTACTAAGAAATACAAGTATGAGATTATGGAAGGAATGGCTGACTGAAATCACTTGTGATGAATCAGATCTTATATTTGAAAAACCATTAATTAAACTAGCAAATTCTGAAAAAGAATATCAATCAATGATTGCATTAAGTAATGATAAAAAAAATTATGGACTTGAACTATTAGATACAAATTCTTTAGATTTTTGGAATTCTATATTTGAGACAAAATTAACCGGAGGACTAATATCTCGTGAAGATGGACGATTAAATCCAATAAAATTAATAAAATCATTAATGAAAAGTCTTGACCAAATAAAGATAAATAAAATTGACAAAACAGTTTCTAAAATAATTAAAAATAGAAATATATACGATAAAAGCTGGAATATAGATTTAGAAAATAATCAATCTATTGCTCAAGATTATATTGTTATTTGTTCTGCATTAAATACTCAAAAACTATTAAAACCATTAGGTCATGAAATATTTTTAGAGCCTATATTAGGACAAGTTCTTGAATTAGAATTAAAAAAAAGAATTTCAAATTGGAAAAAATGGCCTGCAATATTAAATTATCAATCTATAAACTTTATACACCATCATCCCAATCATATGCTCATTGGAGCAACTATCGAACAAAGAATTAAACCAAGCCTTATAGATAGGCAAAAAATGTTAAGCATGAACAACAATGCTCCAAAATGGATGTCAGATGCAACAGTTTGCCACGAATGGACTGGAATTCGAGCTAAACCATTAAAAGAACCTGCTCCCTTGTTAAAGCAATTAGAGCCAGGTTTGTTAATCAATACAGGCCACTATAGAAATGGTGTTTTGTTAGCTCCTGCATGCGCCGAGTGGATTGGGCTTCAGATAGAAAGCCAATAAATATTCAAAACTAATAATATCTATTTATTTTGTCTCAGTGAAGTCAGCATCAATAACGTCGTCTCCATCAACTTTATTTTCAGGATTGGAATCAGCAGCAGCCTGAGAAGCAGCATTTGCTTGCTGATATACAGAAGCTCCTAAAGAATACAATTCTTGTTGAAGTTCCTCAACCAAAGACTTCATGCTTTCAAAATCATCTTTTTCAGTAGCCTCTTTCAATTTGACTCGTTTCTCTTCAACTTTCGCTTTTGCTGCTTCATCAACTTTATCGCCAAGCTCTCCTATTTGTTTTTCAGCTTGATAAACAAGGGTTTCAGCTTGATTTTTAATATCTATTTTTTCACGTTTTTCTTTGTCAGCAGAAGCATTCATTTCAGCGTCTTTAACCATTTTATCAACTTCGTTATCCGACAAAGTGGATGCTCCTGTAATCGAGATACTTTGCTCTTTACCACTTCCTTTATCTTTTGCAGTGACGCTAAGAATTCCATTAGCATCAATATCAAAAGTTACCTCAATTTGAGGTACACCTCGAGGTGCAGGAGGAATTCCATCTAAACGAAAGGTTCCTAGACTTTTATTGTCAGAAGCCATCTCACGTTCACCTTGTAAAACATGAATTTCTACGTTTGTTTGGCCATCAACTGCAGTTGAATAAGTTTCAGCTTTTTTAGTGGGAACAGTAGTATTTCTTGTAATCATTTTTGTCATCACCCCACCCAAAGTTTCAACGCCAAGAGATAAAGGAGTTACATCAAGTAGAAGAATATCTTTGACTTCTCCTGCAAGAACTCCACCTTGAATAGCTGCTCCAACAGCCACCACTTCATCTGGATTAACGGTTTGATTTGGATCTTTAGTAGTTACTCTTTTAACTAGCTCTTTAACAGCTGGCATGCGTGTAGAGCCACCAACCATAACAATCTCATCTATTTCACCAGTAGACAATTTTGCATCTTTCAAAGCTTGCTCTACAGGCACCCTGCAACGATCAATCAGAGTTGAAGCTAGCTCCTCAAATTTTCCTCTTGTAAGGGTCAAATCAAGATGTTTGGGTCCCTCAGGCGTAGCAGTGATAAATGGAAGGTTGATTTCACTTTGAGTGGCATTAGATAGTTCTATTTTTGCTTTTTCAGCTGCTTCAGTTAAGCGTTGCAGTGCTTGCTTGTCTTGGCGTAAATCTATACCTTCGTTGCCTTTGAAAGTAGAAGCCAAATGATCAACAATTACTTTGTCGAAATCGTCTCCACCTAAATGTGTATCTCCGGAAGTAGACAAAACTTCGAAAACTCCATCCCCAACTTCTAAAACAGATACATCAAAAGTTCCTCCCCCTAAATCAAACACTAAAATTCTTTCGTTACTCTTTTTATCCAAACCATATGCTAGAGCAGCAGCAGTTGGCTCATTGATAATTCTGAGAACTTCTAATCCTGCAATCTTTCCTGCATCTTTTGTAGCTTGTCTCTGGGAATCATTGAAATAAGCTGGAACCGTAATTACAGCTTGAGTAACTTTTTCTCCTAAATATTTTCCTGCATCATCAGAAAGTTTTCTCAATACTTGGGCACTTACCTCTTCAGGTGAAAACTGCTTATCAAGTATTGGACATTTTAATTTAACGTTAGAACCTGCTTTTTCAATTCCATAACTGACTTCTTTAGATTCATCGTTTACTTCATCAACCCTGCGCCCTACAAATCTCTTTGATGAATAAAAAGTATTTTCAGGATTCATCACTGCTTGACGCTTAGCAATTTGTCCAACCAATTGATCTTGATTTTTTGTATATGCGACCACTGAAGGAGTTGTTCTAAATCCCTCAGCATTAGCTATTACAGTAGGCTTACCCCCTTCCATAACAGCTACACAACTATTTGTAGTACCTAGATCGATTCCAACAACCTTCCCCATGGATGATTAACTCCGTTAATTCTTTCTTTGAACAACATCCTCGTCACTGAAACCTATTTGAGGCGAGGCGTGGTTCCCGAACAGTCTTATAACAATTTTGAATCAACATCTATACAAATGCATACTATCACTGGAAAAACTAATCTCGTAGGACTTCTAGGACAGCCAGTAAATCACTCCCTTTCTCCGATCATGCATAATGCTGCTTACAAAGAAATGGGTCTTGACTGGTGTTATTTAGCAATGCCCTGTGATAAATCAAATCTTCACAAAATAACAACAGCCTTGAGGCTCGTGAATTGCAAGGGACTAAATGTAACTATCCCTCACAAGCAAGAAGTTTTAAAAGCATGTAAAAATTTAACTAAAATTGCAAATGATATCAAAGCGGTAAATACGCTGATACCAGAAAGTAACAATCAATGGATAGGTGCAAATACTGATGTAGATGGATTTTTAAAGCCATTAAAAACTCATACTTTAATGAATAAAAATGTTGTTGTACTAGGTTGCGGTGGAAGTGCTAGAGCAGTAGTAATGGGACTAAACAATTTAAATATCAAACAAGTAATAATAATTGGTCGAAATGAAAGTTCTTTAGATATTTTTGTAAAAAATATGAGAAATTTATTAAAGAAAAATATATCAATTAAAGGGATTAATAATCAAAAATCAAATGTTTCACCATATATTGAAGAAGCCGATTTAATTATTAATACAACTCCAATAGGGATGAATAGCAACACAACCACTCAAGAAAATATACCACTTGGAAAGGCAATATGGACCTGTCTTTCTAACAAAACTATTTTATACGATTTGATTTATACTCCAAGACCAACACACTGGTTAAAACTTGGACAACAAAAAAATTGTTTTACAATTGATGGTCTGGACATGCTTATTGAACAAGGAGCTTGTTCAATAAGACTTTGGACTGGGTTTAATGACGTACCTGTTGAGATAATGAAATCATCTGCAAAAAAACATTTAATGGTTTAAGCTATACAAAATTGATTTGATTATGCCTTCAGTTGGAGCGAAAATATTAGGAGTTTTTTTATATATGATTCCTTGGTCAGATTCACTTACGTTTGGCAATCATTTGTTTATAAAATATCCTTTTACTCAAATAATTCAATTACCTGCAATTCCAATAATGCTAATTGAAAGTTCACTACCTTTTGGCAATTTATTATTATTTATAGCCATCTTTATTGGAATAGTAAGAAATAGCAAAGTATCTTATTTTTTACGTTTTAATGCTCTGCAATCAATATTAATAAATATTGGGATAATCATACTCAGTTTTATTTTCGAGATTGTTTTTAATCCTTTTTTAAATTCATTAATTATAAGAACCTTCTCAAGTACGTTATTAATCAGTCTTTTTTTAGTAATTGTTTATTGTGTTTGGTCTTGCACACAAGGAAACGAACCCAATCTGCCAGGAATAAGTCAAGCAACAAAAATGCAATTGTGAAAGTTACCACTTCAGTATAAGATTAAGTTTCCGTCGCTCTTAATGAGCCATACAGTCCTAGTCGGTAATCTAATCCATGTCTGAAGCACACTATTACGAAACCATGTACATTCTTCGTCCGGACATACCGGAAGAAGAAGTTGATAGCCATCTCAAAAAATATAATGAAATTCTTGAGAAATCAGGCACTGAAGTATTAGATAGTCAAATGAGAGGAAAAAGAAGACTTGCTTATCCCATAGCAAAACATAAAGAAGGAATATATGTGCAATTAAGTCACAAAGGCAATGGACAACAAGTTTTGACCCTTGAGAAAGCAATGAGGTTAAGTGAAGATGTTATTCGTTACCTCACAGTTAAACAATATGGTCCACTACCAACTCCTAAATCAACTTCTAAAGATGATGAGCCTGAGAAATCTGAAACAGAAAAAAAAGAAATAAAATCTACCGCAGATCAAACAGAATCAACTACCAAAGACGAGAAAAAAGAAGAGACTAAGGAATAAAAGTAAAAACTAAAAAACATTAAAATCTTTACCTACTTGTTTATCCAAGACCAGATTCGACTAGGCAATCCCCATATATAAATAAACCCTTGAGCAGATTTGTGGTTGAACTTATCCTCACTTCCATAAGTTGACATGTCTGATATATACAAACTATTTGCCTTGGACATACGACCAATAACATCGGCATTGCCCTTGAAAAGCCTAACTCTTACTGTTCCATTGACATGCTGTTGAGAATAATTAATAAATTGATCCAAAGCTTCTTTTAATGGACTAAACCAAAAACCTTTGTAAACAAGATCTGCCCACTGTCTTTCTAATCTAGATTTAGTATCTAATAAGTCAGCTGGTAAAGTTAAACTTTCTATTTCTTGATGAGCTTTAATTAATAAAAGCAATCCTGGTGTTTCATAAATTTCTCGACTTTTAATTCCTACAACTCTGTCTTCAATAATATCCAAACGTCCAAAAGCATGTTTTCCTGCAAGACTATTAGTTTTTTTAATCAATGATACTGGATCCATTGATTGTCCATTAATTCCAACTGGAAAACCATTTTCGAACAAAATATCCACAATCTCAGGCTCATCAGGGGAATCAGCAATAGAAGAAGTAATTCCAAAAACTTCATCAGATGGCATCTGAAATGGATCTTCAAGCGGACCGGCTTCTATGCTTCTGCCCAATAAATTCAAATCAATAGAGAAAGGATTTTTTTTACTTACAGGAGGAACAATTCCATACTTTTCTCCATATGCGATTGTTTCTTCACGACTCATACCCCATTCCCTTGCTGGTGTAAGCAATTGCAAATCAGGTGCTAAGGCGCCGATTGTCACATCAAAACGAACTTGATCATTCCCTTTACCCGTGCACCCATGAGCAACTCCATCAGCATTTAATTCTCTTGCGATTTCAACAAGTCTTTTTGCAATTAAAGGTCTAGCTAATGCAGTTGAAAGAGGATATCTACCTTGATACAAAGCATTAGACCTGATTGCTGGAAAAGCAAAATCTTCAATAAAAGGCTTTACTAAATCACCAACAAGTGACTGTGAAGCTCCTGCGGAAATAGCCTTTTTTTTGATTTCATCAAGTTCATCACCTTGACCAAGATCTGCTGCAAAAGCAATTACATGCTCTACTCCATACTCTTTCTTTAAGTAAGGAATGCAAACGCTAGTATCAACCCCTCCTGAATAAGCCAAAACAACTTTTTTAGCCTTTCCCATTTAATTCTCCCCCTTTAAGAAAATTCAAATCTCCTTAGTAAATATAGTGAAATATTGGGCAATATTTCTAATTTAAATAATCAATGCCAACTAAAACTTTTTAAAAGTCTAAAATATCAAAGCAATGATTAAAATCATTCCCATGGCTGCTTAATAGATTTTTCTGATCGACTCTCAGCTAAGAATCCTATGAGCCATACAAAAACAAATGCCAATGAAGATATTCCAAAAAAAATAAGTACATAAATTAACCAAGCATCGATGGTATGACCAAAAATTAATAAATCTTGAACATCATTATTGGAAGTGAACATCAAATAATGATTTGAAAATCTAAAAGTCACTTAAAATCAAAATTCAATTGAAGAATGTAAAAAAAAGATCTTTTAACCAAAAAATAAATCAAAAGTAAAAAAGAGGGTCCGAAAACTAAAAGCCAAACTAAATAATGGTTTATATGAAAGGGGAGAGGATGAAGAATACCAGCTACACGAAGAGAGATGCTGACCAAAAAAGCTATAATCCAAGTAAAAGTCATCAATATCAGCTTTGAAGTCAGCATAAATATTAGAAAATTCATCCATCATGCATTATCTTAATTCATGGATCAAAATTTTGATATGAGCGATCTAGAAAAAATCAATTTATCTAATTTAGACGGAATTAACCCTGCACTCACTCGCTATAGCAGACAAGAACCTGCTCCTGTTCTGCCACTGAGAGAAGAGCCTGATTTGTTATCTTGGTTAGAAACAAGTGGAAGATTGGTTTCTGATGAAGATTCAAATGATCAAGAAATAAGTACAGTTGAAGAAGAAGAGCTTTCAGCTTTAATGGGAGAA
>QCJZ01000020.1 GCA_003215695.1 Prochlorococcus sp. AG-409-J03
TTTAAATGGATTAAACCAAGCTCAGTCTGAAGCAGTTGATCATTTTCACGGTCCGTTATTAGTTATAGCAGGAGCTGGAAGCGGCAAAACTAGAGCTCTAACTCATCGTATTGCACATTTAATTATTGAATACAATGTTGATCCAAGCTCTATTCTAGCAGTAACTTTCACCAATAAAGCTGCAAGAGAAATGAAAGATAGACTTGAATTACTATTAGCAAAAAGCTTAGCAAATGTTAGTCATGGCAAGCCTTGGTCCGCCTTACAAGTAGCAGAACAAAGACAAATTCGTAATCGTATATATCGTGAAATCAGCCGTGAATTATGGATAGGAACTTTTCATGCTTTATTTGCAAGATTATTACGGTTTGATATTGACAAGTTCAAAGATCCTGAAGGATTAACATGGACTAGACAGTTTTCAATATATGATGAAACAGATGCACAAAGTCTTATTAAAGAAATAGTTACACAAGATCTACAATTAGACCCTAAAAGATTTGAGCCCAAAAAAGTCCGCTGGGCAATCAGTAATGCTAAAAACCAATGTTTACTTCCTGATGATTTATCACAGAATCAAGAGGGTCAGAGAGGTAAATTAGTTGCTGAGACTTATAGACTATATAGGAAAGCTTTAGCTGCTAATAATGCATTAGATTTTGATGATCTTCTATTAATACCTGTTCAATTACTTCAGCAAAATGAAAAAATAAGGACTTATTGGCACAGTCGTTTTAAACATGTTTTAGTCGATGAGTATCAAGATACTAATTGGACACAATATGAATTAATTAAACAATTGGTTACCAATGGTAAAGATCCATCTTCTTTTAAAGATTGGAATAATCGATCAGTTTTTGTTGTTGGCGATGCAGATCAAAGTATTTATAGCTTTAGGGCTGCCGATTTTAGGATATTAATGGGATTTCAAGAGGACTTTGGTAAAAAAAGCCTGGACAATACAAAAGATTCAACTCTCGTAAAACTTGAAGAAAATTATCGATCTACCTCGACCATCCTCGAAGCAGCAAATGCACTAATTTCTAACAATAAAGAGAGAATAGATAAAGTTCTTAGAGCAACTAGAGGAGAAGGTGAACCCATAAAATTAACACGGTGTGACGATGAGATCGCAGAAGCAGAGGCGGTTATTCATAGGTTAAGAATGTTAGATGCCTCGAATCCAGAATTAAATTGGGGAGATATGGCTATTCTTTATAGAACTAATGCTCAATCAAGAGCAATTGAGGACTCATTGGTCCGCTGGAGTATTCCATACATTGTGGTTGGAGGATTACGTTTTTATGATCGAAGAGAAATTAAAGATCTTCTAGCTTATTTAAGACTTTTAATTAATCCATCTGACAGTGTTAGTCTTCTAAGAATTTTAAACGTTCCTAAACGAGGGATTGGCAAAACAACAGTTCAAAGATTGAGCGATGCTGCAAGTCAATTAAAAATTCCTCTTTGGGAAGTTGTAAATGACCCCGAAGCCGTTAGATCTCTCGCGGGAAGATCAGCCAAAGGTCTTTTGATTTTTAGTGAACTAATAAATGAATTACAAAGTCATCTTCTTTCTTCAAGCCCGGCCGAATTAGTTCAATTAGTTTTAGAAAAAAGTGGCTATTTAAGTGAATTAATTGCGACAGGAACAGATGAGGCAGAAGAGAGAAGACGCAATCTTCAAGAATTAGTTAATGCCGCTTTGCAATATCAGGAAGAAAGTGAAGATGCAAATTTAGAAGGTTTTTTATCAACTGCTGCTTTATCAAGCGATGCAGATAATAAAGACACTGCGTCAAATCGAGTCACATTAATGACTCTTCACAGCAGTAAAGGTTTGGAATTTCCTGTCGTTTGTCTTGTGGGAATGGAGCAAGGATTATTCCCAAGCTATAGATCACTTGATGATCCATCTTCACTTGAAGAAGAAAGGAGACTTTGTTACGTAGGACTTACAAGAGCAAAAGAAAAACTATTTCTCTTTCATGCATCTGAGAGAAGGATGTGGGGAGGGATGAGAGAACCTGCCATCGCATCCATATTCCTCTCCGAGATACCAGAAGAACTGATTAAAGGCGATATTCCATTATCTGGCGGGGCTACATTAAGAAGAGAAAAAAATCTAGATAGACTGAGTAGAGTTGATCGCCAAAGTAATAAAAAGTCTTTTCCTGGTAAAGCTGAGAATGCAGTAAGAAAAACATATTCTGGTCCATCCCCAGGGAAAAAATGGTCAGTTAACGATAGAGTTGAACATTCTTCATTTGGAGAAGGAAAAGTCACACATGTTTTTGGTTCAGGAGAAAAAATCTCACTGGCTATAAAATTCTCGGGAATGGGGCCCAAAATATTGGACCCAAGATTAGCTCCATTGAAATTAATAGATGAGTAAAATTTAAACAACAAACGTTAATTAATTAAAAATATATATCTCATGGAAATATTGGATAAATCTAAAATCGAAAAAGAGATTCCTGAATTACCCAATGGTATTCTAACTATTCTATTAGATGCAGCAGACTCAGTTAATATACCTTCTATTGCAATAGTCGGAGGAGTTGTAAGAGACTTAATAACAAAAATAAAAAATCAGGATTATGAAATTATCTTTAATGATCTAGATTTAATCATCGAAGGTGAGACATCAATCTACGTAAAAGAATTACAAAAAGTTTTTGGAACAGAAAGAGTAAAAATAATACGCGAAAATATAAATTATAAAACCTCAGAAGTTATAATTAATGGCATAAAAGTTGATATTGCAACTGCTCGAGAAGAAACTTATCCCATACCTGGAGAAAATCCAATAGTAGAATTATCAACAATCAAAAAAGATCTAATTAGAAGAGATATTAATATAAATGCAATGGCAGTTGAACTCAGAAATAATAAAATAATAGATTTATTCTCAGGTTCAGATGCAATCGAAAAGATGAAAATAGACTTTTTACATCAATCAAGTATTTTAGAAGACCCAACTAGAATAATAAGAGCTTCTCGATATTCAGCTAAGTTAGATTTTCGTCTCTCAAATCAAGCCTTGAGACAAATAAAAGATACAATAAATCGTTGGCCTTGGAATTGGCGCATTGGAGATAATACTGATTTAGCGCCTTCAGCATTATCAATAAGATTAAAAATGGAACTCGATTTACTTTTTAAAAGTAAATATTGGAAGAACGCATTAAGAAATCTACAAAGTTACGGAGGACTAAAAATATTAGATTCGAAGTTACAGAATGACCCGAGACTCATCAAAAAAATATTCATTGCAAAGGAATCAACTATTAAACCTCTAACTGCATTAGTTTATGAATCTCAAAACCCTATATCTCTAGCAAAAAGATTACACTTGGATAAAGAAGAAAAAGAAATTATAAAAGGAGCTTGTCAATTAAATAAATATCTTGCAGAGATAATAGCAGATAATTCATATCAGAGTTGGTCACCATCAAAATGGACAAATATTCTAGAAGATATAAAAGTAAATGAATCTTCCTTTATACTTGAGATATGTAAAGAAAACCCTTTAAAAAAATATTTGAAATCTTGGCTATACAATTGGAAAGATATAGAGTCTCCCATAAAAGGGGATGATTTAATAGCTAAGGGTTGGGCACCTGGACCAGGAATAGGAGTAGAAATAAAACGGCAGCGAATGCAATTAATTGATAAAGAAATGATCTGATTTATCAATTAATACATATTTTTTAAGAAATAAATCCAATTTGAATCCAAGGTCCTTTATCTATAAGTTTTTTCGAATTAATTGGTGAACAACTAACAATCAAAGGACCACATGTTTGTGGGTCTACTAAAATTTTTAGCATAGTATTATAAAACGAATTTTTGCAATGCAAGTCATTTGCTATAAGCTCGAATCTTAATTTTTTATCACCATCAATATTTTGTAAAAAAACTTCATTGGAAGGTGCTAAAGTACTTTGGAATCCTTTATTTAATAGTTCTATTACACCATCATATATTGGTATTTTATCTAGCTCAAGAATAACTTTCAAGGG
Source organism: Prochlorococcus sp. AG-409-J03 (assembly GCA_003215695.1). GTDB lineage: Bacteria > Cyanobacteriota > Cyanobacteriia > PCC-6307 > Cyanobiaceae > Prochlorococcus_B. The sequence goes on from QCJZ01000020.1 coordinate 4,026, forward strand.
TTCTAAATTCATCTTTAATTGATTTCTATTTGTAGATTTCAACATTTCAGATAAATGTCCTAACAAACCAAAACCAGTTATGTCAGTACATGCATTAATAATTTTTGTTTGAGGACTTATATTTTGTAATTGATTAATATAATTTACAATCTCATGCTGACTTTTATTCATCTCTTTTAAGGCAGAGTCAATGATATTAGGTTTTACTTGACCATTCATAAATGCAGAAAAAATAATTCCAGTTCCTAAAGAACGACTAATTAAAATTTGATCTCCCTTTTTCATACCTCCCTTAGACCAAAAACATCTTTTTTGATCAATAATTCCATTTACCGTCAAAGAACTTTCTATGCCAAGAGAGAAAGGACTTTCTGATATTTTTCTTGATTCTAATGTATGCCCACCGATAAGTTTTGCACCTTGAATAGTTAAAGCAGAATTAATTCCTTCCAAAACTTGAAATAATAATTCTTCCTGTAAATCATTTGATATAGATGGTAAATTTACAACAGACTGTGCAGAGATCACAGATCCACCACATGCCCAAACATCTGAACAAGAATGAAAAGCCAAAAGCCTCCCATTTAGCCACGGATCACTAACTAAAGAAGGAAATCCATCTACACTTTGTATCAAAGTCTTACTAGAATCTAATACTGCTATTTCAACAGAATCATCTGTTAAAGATTCAATTGAATCTAATTTTTTTAATGCTGAATTTAATGGAATAAAAGCTAATTTAGCTGCACATCCTCTACATTTAATCATCTCTTTTTTAGAAAACATTTCTGAATCAAAATCTTTATTAAAATCAAATTTAGAGATAAATTTTTTATCAATTAATTCTTTCAATCTTGATAGAGCATGATAAGGTCCTATCATTATTTCACCCCATGAAATATAAGCTTTGGATTCCTTTTCTAAAGAGTTAACATCTAAAATTTGTATTGCTTTTCTTTGAGGATTCCATTCCTCAAGTTTCTTACCTTTACTCATAAACTCTAAATTTTTTGCAAGTGGTTTTGCTGAACGCACTGCCCATACTCCAGAAGAAGGACGTTGATCATTCTTGATGACTCCACAATCTCCCACCGCAAACAACTCAGGATAATGAAGAACTTGAAGAGTTTTTCTGGTTAAGACCCTCCCACACTCATCTAAAGGTAAACCACTATCTTTTATCCACTCAAATGGTCTATTACCAGTACAAATTAATGTTGGATAAGAATTAGATGGATTCTTCTCTGTGACCTGTATATTTAAAGCCTCTAAATTTTTCAATAGATTTTTACTGATTTTTATTCCTGATTTAACTTTCAACAAAATAGATCTTTTTGACCATCTTTTTCTTAAAGAAAACGCCATTTCTATTCCAGCGAATCCTCCACCAAAAATTACAAATGGTTGTGCCAAAGGATCATCCTTATGGATATCTTGATTGACAATAAATTTATATGATTCAGAAAAAGGTTTGATGGGAACAGCTAAACCTTTATGCTCTCTAATTAAATGTATAGATTCTATATTGGTTTTTGTTCCTATATTTAGCGACAATGAAGAATATGCAATTTCTGGGCGTCCTTCTAAAAGTAATTTTTTGTTGTTAAGGTCAATCCCCTCAATTGCGGCCATCACAAAAGAAATTCCTGCTTTTGAAGTAAGGCTCCTCAAATCAATTAGTATTTCATCAATCTTGTATTTACCTGCTACAACCCCTGGAAACATCCCAGAATAAATAGTTGTACTTGCTTTATTAACTAAAGTAATCATTCCAGCAGGTTTCAATTTTGGATTCATTGCCCATCTGAGCAATACAAGGGCATGAGTATGACCACCACCAGCTAAAACGAGATGATTACTGAACATGATTTTTTGAATATTTCTGGAACAAAATCAGATGCCTATGATTTCAAAAAAGCAAGATTAGGAATTATTGGAGGAAGCGGACTATATAAAATAGAGAATCTGGAAAATATAGTCGAATTCAGCTTAACCACTCCCTATGGTAAACCTTCTAATAAGTTTTTAATAGGCAATCTATTTGGACTAGAGATTGTTTTTCTAGCTCGCCATGGAGAAAACCATACTTTAAATCCAAGCGAAATTCCATATAAAGCCAATATCTGGGCTATGCGTTTTCTCAATGTTAGATGGTTAATATCAGCATCAGCGGTGGGATCGTTAAAAGAAACTATCAAACCTTGTGACATCGTTATTCCTGATCAATTTATTGATCGAACTCATCAAAGACCATTGACTTTTTTCAACAATGGAATCGTGGCGCACATAAGCATGGCAAATCCTTTTTGCGAAATTCTTTCTCAAATACTTTCGAAAGAAATTGAAAAACTTTTAACCAAAGGGAAGCAAATGCATATCGGAGGAACATATCTTGCTATGGAAGGGCCTGCATTTTCAACAAGAGCAGAATCAAATTTATATAAAGATTGGGACTGCTCAATAATAGGCATGACTAATCATACGGAAGCCAGATTAGCCAAAGAAGCCGAAATCGCTTACTCCAGCATATCCATGGTTACAGATTACGATTGCTGGAATCAAAATTGCGAAAATGTATCTGTAGAAATGGTTATTGAAAATCTTCAGGAAAATGCAAATTTCGCGAAATCAATAATTTCTGCTGTTGCTAAAAGCATGTCATCATTAAGACCTACCAGCTCTTTTCATAATGCACTAAAAGATGCACTAGTAACTCCTAAGGAGCATGTACCAGATCAAACCAAAAGCAAGATCGAATTATTTACAAATAAATATTGGAATTAAAAAACCAACCGACAACAAGTGAAGGTTGGTTTTTTGTTATTTTAAATAGTATTTTTCTAGTTAAAACTAACCAGCGTTACCAATACCAGTGTATGAACCATAGAAGAAAATACCAAGAACAAAAATCACAGCTGTTCCACCTGCAGTAGCAACTAACCACAAAGGAAGTGCTCCCTCTGTCCACCGCCTTTCCCAGGAGATTGCAGGTCTACCATCTGGCAGACGATCTCCTACTCGTCCATCAGGTCCTTTTAATTTGCTCATGATAAAGAGATTTAGTTAAAGAAGTAACTGGAAAAAAGAATTCCCATTACAAAAACAAGTAAGAGTCCAAGATAAAGACTTGTTCGGTTTAACTCAACCGGAACTTTATTTGGATTTGGATTGACTTGCATGGATAAAAAAGCAATCAGATGAAATTTGGTTATTTCAGACGCGTGTCAAGTACAGCCTTGGAATCAAAGCGTTCAACAACAACAGGAGCTTTGCTTTCTCCTGCCTGAAAATACGTATCTGGTCTAGGAGTTCCAAAAGCGTCGTAGGCAAGCCCAGAAGACACAAATAAAAATCCTGCCACGAAGATCGCAGGAAGTGCCACAGCATGGATGATCCAATAGCGGACACTAGTAATGATCTCAAAAAACGGGCGTTCCCCGGTAGAGCCGGCAGCCATAGCCTCACTTAATCAGCTCAGTGATCTTATCAAGCGAAACCAAAAGAAACGATCTCTGTTGCAAGGTGGTTACACAGAGTCATGGAAATCATCACAAATTAATGATTTCAACCCTGCCATCGCAATAAATTCCCCCTTTCTCCAAATACAAACCCTTTAGGAGTGTCAGTCTTAGAATCGTCCACAAAAAGAATTCTGATGAAATTTGTAGGAACAAGTTCACCAACTGGGTCTTTTTTCCAAGTTTTCCCATTATCATTACTAACTAATAAAGTCCCACTCCCACCAGCCGCCCAAATCGACTTAGATGGATCCCAAGCAAGATCTTGATAGTTGTAACCATTCACTATGGGAATTATGGGCTTTGACCAAGAATCAATATCCTCAGGATCTGCATTAAATCTGATTTCAGCTCCTCTAGAAAGCATCCACAAATCCCCATTTGGCTGCTCACCAACGCTTTGAACTCTCTTACTACTAGCTCTTTGATGAGGATGCCATGATTGATCTCCTGGGCTTAGAACTGAGAAGAAATTACCAAGGCTACTTACACTTATATAGCCACCATTATTTGTTCTTCTTAATTCTCTTATACCTCCAGATCCTGAAGTATCTAAAACTATTGCTTCCCAATTCGAACCGGCATCATTTGTTTGATAAATTGCTCCGGCTGTAGTTGCTAACTCAGCAGAATCCAAATCAATTGTTTTTATAAAATATGGATCTCCTGGCAACTTATTACCCAAATCAAGACGAGTCCAATTTTTCCCTCCATCAGTTGTATGGAGAATCAAGCCTGGTTGACCAGCAATCCAACCTTCTTGGCCTTTAAAATCAACGCTAATTAAACGAAAGTTACCTTGGCTTGGAATATCTAAATTTCTTTCTTTCCAAGTAATCCCTCCATCATTTGTCTCCAGAATCAACTTATTCGTACCCACTAAAAATCCATTTTTGTCATCGACGAAGTCAATATCTAATGGATTTGCCTCAGTATCAAGGTTTACTAGTGACCAAGGGCTCGTTGAGCTAATTGAAGCATTACTAACAGTACAACCACTAAGAGCTACTCCAACTATTAAGACAAGGGTCAAATTAATGAAGTTTGAAAACAGACGTTTCATTTCAAAGAATAAAGAGAGAGAAAACAGGCAGCGGCTAAAGCCAGGCTTCCAAAAATAAGAATGTTTTTCTGGCCTGAAGGAAGTTTATTAAATCCAAAGCCATAAGTAAGGTTTTCTTCAAATCCACTAGGCTTTGATTTAGGTCCAATATCCTTGTATCCACCAAATCCTACTCGACAGACTGGACATCTAAACTTCTCTCTATCTATGTCTAAGAATGCAGTTCCTGGTTCAATATTTAGCTTTTTTATCCCCTCATCAGGATCATAAATAAAACCACAACTCATACACTCGAAGCGATTGCCTTTTGGATCAAAATCCCCAGTTGAACTTTTTGGTTCAGATGAAAGAACTTGATTTGGTTTTTCATCAGGATTCAAATCTCCCAAAGGATTTGATTTTGTTTTGGTGTCTTCACTCACAGTTTTCACTTTCACATATAACAACTGTATGGCACTAATCTAGGAAATGACTGTCAAACTGATATTGAAATCAGTAATTCATTCATGTTTTCCCTTCAGGGTTATGAGTATTTTTTAGGATTTCTTCTTATTTCTGGAGCAGTTCCCATTCTTGCTCTTACAACAAATAAGCTAATAGCTCCTAAAAGCAAAGCAGGAGAAAGGCAGCTTACATATGAATCTGGAATGGAGCCAATTGGAGGAGCGTGGATCCAATTTAATATTCGTTACTACATGTTTGCTCTTGTTTTCGTTATATTTGATGTAGAAACGGTGTTCCTTTACCCATGGGCAGTTGCATTTCACAAACTTGGGTTATTAGCATTTATAGAGGCACTTGTTTTTATTACAATATTGATTGTGGCATTAGCATATGCATGGAGAAAAGGAGCCCTTGAATGGAGTTAAATCCCTTGAAAAAATCTCCCTCTTCTGAAGCCGTTAGAAATCTAAGAGAAGCTTCCTGTGGCCCAGTTGGAACCCCTACAATTACAAACGATTTAAGCGAAAACATAATTCTGACAAGCCTTGAAGATCTTCATAACTGGGCAAGATTAAGCAGTTTATGGCCTCTGCTTTATGGAACTGCTTGCTGTTTTATTGAATTTGCAGCTCTAATTGGATCCCGATTTGATTTTGATAGATTTGGATTAGTACCAAGAAGTTCTCCTAGGCAAGCAGATCTATTGATAGTTGCAGGCACTGTCACAATGAAAATGGCACCTGCTCTTGTAAGGCTTTATGAACAAATGCCAGACCCAAAATACGTAATTGCTATGGGAGCCTGCACTATTACGGGTGGAATGTTCAGCGCAGATTCAACTACGGCAGTTAGAGGAGTTGACAAATTAATACCAGTTGACCTTTACCTCCCTGGATGTCCTCCACGACCAGAAGCGATATTTGATGCTGTTATTAAATTAAGAAAAAAAGTTGCAAACGAATCAATCTCTGAGAGATCAAAGATTACTCAAACTCATAGGTATTTAACTATTCCTCATAAAATGAAGAGAGTTGAATCCAAGGTCAACGGAAAATATCTAAATGCAAAAACACAATTAATTGCATTAAGCCCTTCACTATCAGAAGAATTTGATCAATCTTTAAAAGAAGTGCAAAAAATATCTAAAGAACTTTCAAACAATTAATTATCTTAAAAAAATGGCAAATGAATCAGAAATTGCAATTGAAGAACAAATCTCAGGTCCAATAAGTAATTGGCTTTCTAAAAATGGTTTTGAAAATACTCCTCTCCCAGATGACCACTTAGGAGTTGAAGTTATAAAAGTCACCCCAAACAATCTTTTAACAATAGTCGAAGCATTGAAAAATGATGGATTTAATTATCTTCAATGCCAAGGTGGATACGATGAAGGACCTGGTTCAAATATTGTTTGTTTTTATAATTTAATAGAAATGAATGATTTTAAAAAAGACATTTCTCCTCGCGAAATAAGATTAAAAGTTTTCCTAGCGCGAGATGGAGATTTAACTGTTCCTAGTTTATATACTCTTTTTAGAGGGGCCGATTGGCAAGAAAGAGAAACATTCGATATGTATGGTGTTCACTTCAAAGGACATCCCCATCCTAAAAGACTTTTAATGCCTGAAGATTGGAAAGGCTGGCCACTTAGAAAAGACTATATTCAGCCAGATTTTTATGAAATGCAAGATGCGTATTGATTTATTTACCTTTTTTATTTCTCCTATAGAATCTCATTATTGCTAAAGCGAGACTCCTAGGATCATGTCTTAAAGTCGGAGTAGCCTTTGTTCCCTGAAGAGAAGCTAAATAAACCTTATAGCCTCTAGACAAAAGTTCCATTTTATTGCATTTGACTGGTTCAGCCCCTTTTGATTTGTAGTAATCAACCAATGTAGACGGTTCTAATTCATCTTGAGCAAGTATTGAGCTAAATATTTTCCTAGTAATCCCTCTAGATGCCAATTGCGCTTCTATAGCCCTGACATGACCAGTAACGTCAAGTCCATCAGTTTCACCTGGTTGAGTCATCAAATTACATATATATAATTTTGGAGCTTTACTCCTCTCTATAGCTTCGACTATTTCAGGAACAAGTAGGTTTGGAAGAATTGAAGTGTATAGACTTCCTGGTCCTATCACAATCATTTCAGCATTCCTTATAGCCTCCAAGGCTCTTGGCAAAGCTGGCGGTCGTGATGGATAACAACCGATTCTGATGATTGGTAAGCGAGCATTCCCAATTGCTGACTCTCCATCTATTCGATCACCATTTTCAAGTTCTGCCCACAAGCGGACATCCACATTAGTTGCTGGGACAACTTGCCCCTGAACAGCCAGGACCCTACTTGATGCAGTAATCGCTGTCTCTAAACTCCCAGTTATTGCCGTTAAAGCGGACAAGAAAAGGTTCCCAAAACTATGCCCTTCAAGCCCACTTCCTGAAGGGAAGCGATACTGAAAAAGACCTTTTATTAATGGCTCTTCTGTTGCTAAAGCTGCTAAACAATTTCTTATGTCTCCTGGAGGTTGAACTCCAAGTTCTCTTCTAAGTACTCCACTACTCCCTCCATCATCTGCAACAGTCACTATTGCTGTAATTCGACTGCTATATCTTTTTAAGCCTTTTAATAATGACGATAAACCTGTTCCACCACCAACAGCAACAATATGAGGACCTCTATTTAATTTTTGCTTAGCTCTTAATGCATCAACTAAAAAAGTATCTTTTTTTGAGCCTAAAGCCTGCTTAATAGATTCAAAACTTCTTCCTTGCCCCCAAACCAAAAGAGATATTCCGATTAAAAAAACTATTGGCCCAGAAATAGTTCTTGGTAAAAAAGTAGTGATGAATCCCAAAAACCAAAAAAGTATTTCAACAACCCAATAAATTGGGCGTAAATCAGCCCAAATCGCAGCTCCAATCAAAGCAATTAATAAACCTAATCCAGATGTCATCATCCACCTTTTAACTACCAACCCTGGTAATAGCCATCTAATAGCTCTTTTGAAACGCGAGTAAAGTTGAAAAGACAAACTAGCGAAAAGGCTTTTACGCAAAGTAGATCTTCTTAATTTTCTTTTTCTTCTTTTGTTCAATGGATTCAAGTTAGAGAAGATTTCAACAAAGAGAGCTAACTAATTAATTCATATAAACTCTAATTAAACTTCCCAATTCACGTATCTCATACAAAATGAGATAGGTAAACAGACATTAGGAGAGAGTGTGCCAAAAAACACTCAAGTAGTG
>QCJZ01000021.1 GCA_003215695.1 Prochlorococcus sp. AG-409-J03
TCTTTTTGATATTCAAAAGAGATATGTTGTTTCTTTGATTGATTTAGATACTGTCTCTTCTGGGTATTTACTTACTGATTTAGCTGATTGTATTCGTTCCATTTGTAATTTAGCAGGCGAGGATCCTGACGATATTGAGAATGTATCCTTTGATATTCATAGTTGCAATAACTTTCTGAAAGGATATTTCTCTATACCAAATCATAAATTTCATAACTGTTTTGAGCTTCTTCCCGAATTTATTTATTTAATAATAGTTGAATTAACTATTAGATTTCTGAGTGATTTTTTACAATCAAATAGGTACTTCAAAATAAAATATCAAACTCATAATCTTTATAGAGCAGAAGTTCAATGTCGATTACTTTCAAGTTTTGTTAATCAACTTCCAGCTTTGTCAAAGTCACTTGATGAAATTGGGATTTCTTCAAGCTCAAGTTTTGTGTCTGATGTACAAAAAATTGTTTAGGGTTTTCATATACCCCAACTTTTCACTAAAGTAAAATTGATATTTATTTCTTCTTGTGGCAAAGGAATTAACCCATAGGGCTGATGAGCTTAAACAATTAGGTTGGAATCAGGAGGATTTGTCCAAATATATTGAATTATGGGATTATAGACAAAGGTGGGGATCTATAAATTTAGAGAGAGAAGATAGGTTGTTTCTAAGAAAAGCAGAATCTTTATTGCCTGAAATTACTAAAAACAAAGTTTCAGTTAAAAAACCTCTTAAAGAAAAGTCATACTATTGCTGGATTCAGTTTTTTCTGAATGAAATGAATGATTTTGAATCAAATGAAAAAATAGATGATGGGAAGAGAGGGGTTTGGCCTATTTTCCTTGAGGAGGAACTACGAGTAATTGATTATTTTGAGCCAGTCCTAGGCTTGCCTGATACTATAAAAGCTAAATTAATTGCTCCTATTAGAGAGGATTTAGTCAAAACAGCTTTGGAAAGCTACAAAGAAACAGTTATTACAAAGCAATTTGATTTTCAAGGGGCTTTGGCTAATGCTAAAGCAAATGGAGAGAACTCTAGTTGGCGAGATCTTAGAGATAGTGGTCAAGAAGATAATCAAGACTATCTAATTATTGATAAATTAAACGTTTTGGAATTCCGTAAAAAAGTCAGTGAAAAGCTTTTATCATTTATTAAAGAAAATTTGCCCTCTTTAGCTGAGTCAGATAAATCTTTACCTCCTAATGATTGGATAAATTAAGTAGCCAATACTTAGCTTATGTGGCTAAAAAGAAAATAGAGATAATTAATTCTTTGACTTCCCAACGTTTTGAAACGCTTCAATTGCATGCGGGCCAAGATCCAGACCCTGCTACCAATTCTAGGGCGGTTCCTATTTATCAGACAAGTTCATATGTTTTTAACGATGTAGATCATGGCGCTAACTTATTTGGCTTAAAGGAATTTGGCAATATATATACCCGCTTGATGAATCCCACTACAGATGTTTTTGAAAAAAGGATTGCAGCGCTTGAAGGTGGAGTAGCTGCGTTGGCTACAGCATCAGGACAGTCAGCACAATTTATTGCGATTACAAACTTCCTTACTGCCGGAGATAGCTTTGTATCAACATCGTTTTTGTATGGAGGTAGCTATAACCAATTTAAAGTTCAATTCCCACGTTTAGGAATTAATGTAAAGTTCGCTGATGGGGATGATGCAGAAAGCTTTGAAGAACAAATTGATTCATCTACGAAAGCAATTTATGTAGAATCCATGGGCAACCCTAGATTTAATATTCCTGATTTTGAGGGTCTTTCAAAATTAGCTAAGTCGAATAATATACCTTTAATTGTTGATAACACTCTTGGCGCTGCTGGAGCTTTAATACGGCCTATAGAGCATGGTGCAGATGTAGTTGTTCAAAGTGCTACAAAATGGATAGGAGGGCATGGTACTAGTCTTGGAGGGGTGATTGTCGATGCAGGAACTTTTGATTGGGGAAATGGAAAATATCCTTTAATGAGCAAACCCAGTGCGGCTTATCATGGTTTGGTTCATTGGGATGCCTTTGGATTTGGGAGTGACATTTGTGGAATGCTTGGAGTCCCTGCAGATCGAAATATTGCTTTTGCTTTAAGAGCAAGGCTAGAGGGGTTACGAGATTGGGGCCCTGCGATTAGCCCGTTTAATTCATTTTTATTACTTCAAGGATTAGAGACCTTGAGTTTAAGGATAGAAAGACATTGCTCTAATGCTCTTTCATTGGCTAATTGGTTAGACGGTCACTCAAAGGTTGATAATGTTGGTTATCCTGGTTTGCCAAAGGATAAATACCATTCAAGAGCTTCTTCTTATATGACGAATAGAGGAAATGGCTCTATGTTGATTTTCTCTCTAAAAGGTGGCTTTGATGATGCTGTAACTTTTATAAACTCTTTAAAACTTTCTAGTCATCTAGCTAATGTAGGCGATGCAAAAACATTAGTAATTCATCCAGCTTCAACAACTCATCAACAATTATCTCCCGAAGAACAATTGTCTGCAGGTGTTACACCGACTATGGTGAGAGTGTCTGTTGGTATAGAACATATTGACGATATTATAGAGGATTTTGATCAGGCTCTAAATTTAATTTAATTTGATTTTTCATGGAGGTATATGGATATGGCATTAATACTTCCTCGTAGTTATCATAAGATTTCATCAGTTGAAAAAAATCATATCTCATGGATTGAGCCTGAATTAGCAGAGAGACAGGATATTAGACCTCTTAGAATTGGGATATTAAATATTATGCCTTTAGGAAAACAGTATGAATTTAATTTATTGCACCCGTTAGGACTGTCTCCTCTTCAAATCGAACCTATATGGATAAGATTAAAATCTCATTTATATAGAACCTGGGATCTAGATCATCTTAAGAATTTATATGTTTATTGGGAGGAGGCAATGTCTCCAACGCCTCTAGATGGATTGATAATAACTGGAGCGCCTGTGGAGCATCTCGAGTTTGAAGAAGTTACTTATTGGAAAGAATTAGTAAATTTAATTGAGGAAGCAGAATTCAAATGTGCAAGTACTCTAGGATTGTGCTGGGCTGGTTTTGCAATGGCATATATGGCTGGGGTTGATAAACATAATTTCAACAAAAAGCTTTTTGGTGTATACCCCATGAGGAGTCTTGTGCCTGGCCACTCTTTAATGGGGACACAAGATGATGAGTTCCTTTGCCCCCAAAGTAGGCATGCTGGTTTACCTGATATTGAAATGGAAAAAGCTGAAAAGAAAGGTAAGCTAAGATTATTAGCTTATGGAGAGAAAGTAGGTTATACAATTTTTGAAACACCTGATCAAAGGCAATTAATGCATTTAGGGCATCCCGAATATAATGTTGATCGATTGAAATCTGAGACTGAAAGAGATAAGAAAAGAGGCGATGTACCACCTCCAGAAAATTTTGATTTATCTAAATCAAATACTTCATGGCGCTCACATAGAAATTTACTATTCCAGCAATGGTTGTGGTTCTGTTATCAACGTGTCAGCCTAAGTGTTTAATTTTCTTAGATTCATAAGGACTTATATTCTCTCTATAAGATATATCTATTGTAAAGGTGGCAATATATTTCTAGGATCATAAATAGCTTTAAGTTCTTGTAATTTTGGTAGCCAATCTTTGAATGCTGATGATAATTCTTTTTTGTGCCATGCTAAATGTGGATGTATTTGAGCAAGATGCACTCCGGGGCATATGAATTCTAGATTATTCCAACATTCTTCCATCCATTTAAGGGTTCTCTTTCTCTTTGATTGATCGTAGGCTTCCCAAGTCCCATTGATCCAAGGTTTCCATATTGCATCACGATGAATAAATGAAGTATCAAGGTCGTTTAAATGTGTTAAACCTCCTAATTGTTGAGAAGCTAAATAACAACTTTTGTTCGGTCTTTTATTGATTAAATCTCGAATGGTTTTTAATACTCTTGAATTACTGTCTTGCCATGCAGGACCAAGTAAACCGAGAACTTCGGAATGGTTTGGATTATTATTTTTATTATTTCCTAAGCTTAAGTTTGGTAAAGAGTTCATATCGTTGAACTTCTTGATGATTCGATTTCGCGAGAATGGCAGACTTTCTAATAAGTTAGTCAAGATTGATTCGTCATCAGTATTTTTCACTTCACCAATTGCATGAGCAAAAATATCTTCTCCATATATCCATTGGAAGCTAAGGGCATTAGGCCAATTTTCGGCTTGATTAATACATTCAGATAGGTCAGAAAATGAAAGATTTGCTGTCCAACTTAATAGTGGTCGTAAAGGCTGAGTCTTTAATTTTATTTTTGTTATTATGCCAAGGAATATAGCTGCTCCGCAAAGGGCTTTCCACTCAAAAGTGCATTCATTTTTTGAATTTGGCCGTAATAAATGGAACTCTTTTCCATTCCCCCAAAAACCCTTAATCTCCATAATTTGATCAATTGCTAATCCTTTGCTTCGACTAAGTGGACTTATTCCACCGGTCAAGATATATCCCATGCCTGTCTTCCCAGACAAACCAATTGGAAAACTTCTTTTATGCTTTTTTAAGTAAGAGGATAGTTCTCCCATCGTTACACCAGCCTCAATTTCAACAATCTTTTTGTCTAAATCGAAAGAAATGTTTTGATAGTTTTTCCTCAGATCTAAAACCCAATGTTTATCAGCAGCTGCTCGACTTGTTGTCCCTCCACTAGATACTAAAAATGGACTGGAAGTTTGTTGGGATGATTTCAGTGATTGGAATAATGCTGATTTTACATCTTCCAAAATGCCAAAGATATCACTATCTTTGGCATTTTGATTTTGTAGTGATATTGAATTTCTAATAATCTGCTCCTTTTCCTACAATGAATTTCTTAAGTTGATATCTTATAAAAGTATATTCAATAAAAACAGATTATTGGTTAAAAGCGTTTTGATTTCCTCGGCATCAATTGATTATCAATATCCATCTAATTTTGGAGTCGTTTTATGCGGTCATGGTAGTAGAGATCCGAAAGCAGTAAAGGAGTTCATCAATGTGGTAAATAGGATTAAATCTAGAATACCCAATATTCCTGTTGCATACGGATTCCTTGAATTTAACCGACCAATAATCAGCGAGGCCTTAGATCAACTTAGAAGCTTTGGGGTTGAGAGAGTTATTGCCTTGCCTGCTATGTTATTTGCTGCGGGACATACAAAAAACGATATCCCTGCGGTTTTGAATAAATACTCGGCTGAGAATGGACTTTTCATTGAATATGGAAAGGAGCTTGGTATCAACTCTTTGATGATTGGAGCAGCAGGAGCAAGGCTTAAAGAAATAATTGACAGAAATCCAGTATTCCCTATATCAGAAACATTACTTGTCGTAGCAGGGAGAGGATCATCAGATCCCGATGCTAATTCTAATGTTTGTAAGATTACAAGGATGCTTGTCGAGGGTTTTGGTTTTGGGTGGGGAGAGACTGTTTTTTCAGGAGTGACATTTCCTCTGGTTGATCCTGGTCTGAGACATTCTCTTAAATTAGGTTTTAAAAGAGTAATTCTTTTACCTTACTTTCTTTTCTCTGGGATTTTAGTAAGTCGAGTCAGAGATCATGCTATGAGGGTCGCAAAGGATAATCCTGACGTGCAGTTTTTAAACGCAAGTTACTTATCGGACCAAGATTTAGTTATTGATACTTTTATGGAAAGAATTCAAGAAGTTTTTAATGGAGAGAATTTTATGAATTGTGCTTTGTGTAAATATCGCTCAAATTTATTAGGCTTTGAAAGTGAGGTTGGGTCTGAGCAGATTAGTCACCATCATCATGTTGAAGGTTGTCTAGATATTTGCCCAGAAAATAAACAGGATGAACACCTTCATGCACATTTTCCTTATCCACATGCTCAGCACCCTTTAGGACCTGTCACGCTTCGCTCTTTAAACAAAGGCCAAATCTAAAAAAAATAGGTTTAAATAAAAGAATCATTTGTCTCTTTCTTGCTTGCGACGCAAGGGACTCGTCATTTATACATTGTTTTAATATTTAGTTTCGGCTTTTTTCCCCATATGATTTCCACAGCTATAGAAGAGTTTTCCACTAAGAAAAACTAAAACTCTAGTCTTCGTGGAGGGCTTGTGGGATTCAATAGATATTTTAATAGTAATTTACACTTAGTAATTTTAAGCTGATAAATCCATCTCTTTTGACCCTTCCCCCTGGAAAAGCCTGATATGAAATGAGTCTAGCGATGTCTCAGGTTTTTCGTATAACTTTTCTTTATCGTTGACGTTTTATTGAAAATTTAAGATCCTAATTACACAGATATTGAACTTTTAAAATTAAATGGAGTTTAATCAAATTGAAACTCGTATCGATGAAATAACAAGTGAAGAGGATAAATGTTGTGAAACTGATTTCGATCTCATGTCTATAAGCCTTGAGGCTGAGGTTCCTGAAGCTCTTTATGTAGGAATGAAAGATTTTATACGTGGAAATAAGAATTGGGATCAATCCAAGCTTATTAGCTCAGCAATAGCAAACTTTCTATTTCAAAATGGTTCTGATAATAGGGCAGTAACTGAGAAATATTTAAATGATATTTTTAACCTTTAAAGTCGATAATTGCCTTTTCGCAAGCTCTTTTAGTTATTGCCATCATTGTTAAGGTTGGGCTTTGCCATGATGAGGTTGGCCAGCAAGCTCCATCAACTACTAAGACGTTGCTGCATTCCCATATACGATTCCAGTTGTCCACAACACTCTTTTCCTTCTCTTTTCCCATTGGTGCTCCTCCTACCTCATGTATGTAATAACCAGGGGGTGGAGGATCTTTTTTAATAGCAACAGATTTACTCAGGATTTGCTTAGTAAATGGAATATTTAGGATTTCATTCGCAGGAATAATATTTCCGTTTCCAGAATCAATTATAAGCTCAATCATTCTGTTCATTTCCGTTACCATTCGCTTCTCATTTTCACGCCAAACCATTGAGATGTGTGGTATTGGGATATCGTATTGATCTGTGCTTTTTGATAGAGAAACAGTGTTTTTTTTATTCGGGAGTACTTCTCCATGGCCTATAAGGAAACCCGTCTTTGTATCTTTATATTTTTTTAAAACATCTGGTGGCTCAAATCTATCGATTCCTCCCCAGATTCCATATCCTCCGATAAATTTATCTTTAGTTGAACGGTTTCTACCTATGGGTATAAAGAAGCTACCAGCTCCTGTTAAAAGATTATTATTTTTACTTGAACAATTAGACAAATTTTTATCTATAGGGACAGTAAAAAACCTGCAGGTTGATATATGATCCATTATGTTCTTTCCTAATGAATTAGAGGGGTCTATTAGACCATTTGAATTGTTTCGTTCTTCGGAACTTAATAGAATTCTAAGCGTTTGAATTGTTGATGAACATAGTATGATTATTTTACTCTCTAATTCTCTCCTTTCTCCATTCTTTTGATTGACTATAATAACACTTTTTGCAGACTTCCTGTCTTTGTCTAATACTAATTTTTCTACAATATGATTTGATAGTAATTCAACTTTACCCAACCTTTTTGCTTCTTTTAATGTGCTTCCTAAACTGCTATATTTTGGCCATTTTGCTTTATCTTTATTAGCTCCAAACCCTCTGGAATGAATGAAGGGTAGTCTTAACTTCTCTTTTACATTTGAGGCGAACCTCGCTTCGCTTTCTGTGAATGGGATGTTGCCAATATATTCGCCATTAGGTAGTTGATTGAGGTCGTCTTTGTTTCCATATACTTCTAGAAATCTTTCTATGTCTGAATAATGGCACTCAAGGTCTTTATAAGTAATAGGCCATTCCAGATTGTATTCTTTATCTTTTGAGGCTTCAAAATCTTCTTTGGCCAATCTTAAGGTTATCCCCCCCCAAGTAAGACTCCTCCCGCCAACTTGATTGCCTTGGGTCCAAATGAATGGAGCTTTTGTTGGGTGAGTGTAGGGGTTTGATTTTTTGTTTGCATACAGTAAAGGATTTGATTTCCAAAAACCAGGATGTTGAGGTTGAGTTTGATAATTTCCAGTGCTTACTCCGATTAGTCTCCTGATAATGTTGCAAGGCTCTGTCCCATTTGCCTGGTTAATTTCTAGTTCAGGACCTCTTTCGATCACTAATACCCTTACCCCTGCCTTGGCCATCGTCAGAGCAGCCATGCCTCCGGTCGCTCCGGAGCCTATAACTATTACCTCATATGGCTTGTCGATCATTTTAGGAATTGATTATTTTAAATTTGTTAGATTAAGAAAATGATTATTTTTTGATATATAAAATCCATTTTAAATCATAACGTCTCTCCTAGGGTGTACGAAAATTTGATTGATTTATATCGTTGTTATGTTCTCTGATAAAGCCTTGACTTGAATATTGTCATTAGATGATTTTATAATTAAAAAATTAATATATGAACTTTCTTGTTTATCATTTGCATGTAAGTTATCTAGCATCTTATTTATTTTGATTTATTTTTTATGATTTATAAGAGCTTTTAATAGTGATTTTCTTGCTCTAAGATATATTAAATTGAATATTTAACTTTTATACCCACTTTGAATTAAAATAATCATTATTAGAAATTAGAAAGTTATGTTTAAACCTCTTCTTCTTTTTGTAAGCTCTGCCTTGTTTTTCTTATATTCTCTGCCAGCCTCTGCTGCTTTGGACTATGGAAAACAAAGCTTGATAGGGGTTGATTTTTCTAATACTGATTTGAAAGGTGCAACTTTCTATTTAAGTGATCTCCAAGATGCTGATTTTTCAGGAAGTGATCTTCAAGGAGCTAGCTTCTTTGATGCAAAACTCGAAAACGCTAATCTAAGTAATACTAATATGAGGGATGTGACTATGGATGCGGCAATACTTAACGGCGCAAATCTTTCAAATAGCATATTAGAAGGGGCTTTTGCTTATAATGCAAAATTTGAAAACGTTAATATTGAAGGCGCTGATTTTACTGATGTATTGATTTCTAATGATGTTAAAAGTAGATTGTGTAATATCGCAGATGGCGTAAACAGTATTACTAATAAAAAAACAAGTGATTCATTGGAATGTTAGTTGATAATATGCATATTAAAAGAAATATTAATCACTCTAAATATATTTTTTGGATTTCAATTTTATTTATATGGATTATATCCACATTGATTGATCGGATTTGGTGGAGTTTTTATAGTAATACTCCTTCATGGGATCAGGCTGATTATCTCAACAGTGCCATTGATCACGCTCGTGCGCTTTCTTTTTTGGGGGAGGAGGGAGCCTTAGACTTAAGTTCTTTTTTGGATAAATCTCCAAAGATTCCTCCTTTGGCTTCAATAATTAATGGAGCAATAATAGCTTTTGCTGGTGATGCTCCACATAAAGCTGCCTGGTCCTTAAGTATATGGAATGGATTTTTAATCTTTAATATTGCGTCATGGGGACTTTATTTGAGAGGTAAGAAATTTGCACTTTTTTCTGTTCTTATTAGTGTATTTTCTCCTTTCTTATTTCACCTAAGAACTGATTACGTATTGGAACTCCCTTTGATTTCCTCTATTACTTTTTATTTGTTTCATCTAGGAAAGTGGAGTGATAAATCAATTGGAGGTAAATGGATTCAACTGATAATAGCTTCTTTTGCATGTGCATCTTCGTTGTTGATTAAGCAGAGTTCCTTATTAGTTATAATACCTTCTTTATTATTTATATTTATTCTTTCTTTTAAAAGAGACAAGATTTTCAAATTACAATTTACATGTTTATTCCTTATCAATATCTTTGCAATTATGCCTTGGTTTTATCATAATTGGATAATGATATTAAGTGGAACATATAGAGCTGTTTTTGAATCGGCGGCGATAGAAGGTGATCCTTCAATTTTTGGATTTGAAAGCATTTTCTGGTACTTCCCTTATTTAAACAATCAGTTTGGAAGTATCATTTTCTTTTTTGGCTTTTCAGGCATTTTACTTGTTCTTTTAACTCATATAAGGTCCTTTAAAGGTGTATTAAAATTAGAGGATCTTTTTAAAAAGAATAATTATAAATGGACATGGATTTCATTTAATTTATTGACATGTTGGACCTTTACAACTTTTATCCCTAATAAGGATGAAAGATATATTGCATGTACTATCCCTTTAATTATTTTACTTTTAGCCCTTGGTTTTTCTAAGTGGAATGACTGGCTAGATAATTATTTCAAATTCAATAGTATACTTTTCATTGCTCCCTTAAGTTTTATATTCTCAAATTCTATAAATAAATTTAATACGTTAGAAAATGTTTCTGGTAAATATTATCCTGTTAAGGAAATAATATCGATAGTCAGGTCGAATCAGATTTTTAATGAAAAAGAAACAGTTATAGTTGTCCCAAGCACTCCTGATGTTAACCAGCATAACATAAGTTATTTTGGAAGAATGCAAGGTGGAAATATTTTAGGTAGACAGCTTGGGCAATCTCTTTCACATATAGAACCTGTTCTTAAGTATTCTAATTGGATTATTTTGGCCGATGGGGATCAAGGTTCAGTTTCGAGTAATTCACTTGCTCTTGATAAATCTATTAGAGATAGCTCTCTTTTTATAAAAGTTCGAGAATTCCCTAGAGCAATAGAGGGAAGTTATTCTTTATGGAAGAGAAGTTCAAATTCACTTGAGAAAAATGAATTTCATAAAAGATTTATTGAGCTAGCGAATGGAATGGAGCAAGGTCCCTTAGGCATTCAATTGATTTTTGATGAAATAGCAATACACCATATGCTTGATGGGCATTTTAAATATCAAAATATCGTTAGAGATAATGCATTATCAAAAATAAGTTCTGATCCAGCAAATATTGAATCTTTATGGACAATTTCTCTTCTAGAACTTTTATCAAATAGACCTTATAAAGCAGATATTCATTTACAAAAACTAGAAACTTTGTTACCTAATAATCCTTGGCCAAGCGCTTATAGAAGTATTGTTAATTTTGCCTCCTGGAACCCCTGGAAAGCATCCTTAATAGCGGATAGAGCTTATAAGAGAAATGGAAATTACTTACTCAAAAGTTTAGGTGATGTTGGTGCAGTATTTAGAGGAGCCTTGTGGCGGTTCTCTTCTGCTTTCCACAGTGTTCCTAATTCAATAAAAAGTATCGATGAAGCTTTAAACCCCATAGAAAAATAAAATTTCAAACAAAATGTCAGCCAAAGGTTTTAAGCTTAGAGTTGATCTCTTTCAAATGTTTTTGTTATTTCTCTTAGAAATTCAACTATCTGGACATTTGTATATCCAAGTTCTGTTCTAAGACCTTTGCATGAAGTAGTAATCTCTTTCCAAATGTCAGCTCTTACAATTGCTTCTCTGTCTTTCAAGTAACGCTCTTCTTTCATTTTGATTAAGTAATGCATTGGTTCCTGAGCTTTTTAAGAAAAACAATCAAATAAAGCTTGTTGATTTATTTGATTGTTTTAGATCAATTTCTTAAAAATCAAAAACTTGTTTACTTACATTTT
>QCJZ01000022.1 GCA_003215695.1 Prochlorococcus sp. AG-409-J03
CCAAGGGTCTGCTCAGGAGCCATGTAGGCTGGCGTTCCCTTGAGTTGACCCTGGGCGGTTGAGTCGGCCACTCGGTCAGCAAATAGAGCGATTCCGAAGTCGCCAACTTTTACGTGTCCCTCGATGGAAACCATGATGTTGCCCGGCTTCATGTCCCGGTGCACCAGTCCAAGGGAGCTGCCATCGGCTGCTTTCAGCTGGTGGGCAGCGTGGATCCCTTCACATGCGTGGGAGAGAACCTCGATGATCGGGCCGATGGCCGCAGGGGTTGAGGTCTGGCGGGCGTGATCAAGTACCCCTCGCATAGAGATGCCATCGACGAAGTCCATGACCATGTAGACGTGGTTCGCCTCTTCCACCAGGTCGAGGATGCGCAGCACGTTTGGGTGGTTGATCCGAGCGGCGACACGGGCCTCATCGACGAGCATCTTTACTACCCGCGGGTGGGCCTTTAGCAGACGCTCGTGGATCAGCTTCAGTGCAACGTGGTTCTCGAAGCCGTGGGGACCCTCCTGTACGGCGTGGTAGACGGTCGCCATTCCGCCTCTCCCGATCTCGCCGAGGATGCGGTAGCGACCGAGGCGTTCCGGAGCATCTACACCTTGCATGGTCTGAGCTTAGACCCAATCATGGGTCCTGAGCAGGTCTGTCTTATTCGACCTGGGGCCGTAGTGCCCGCTTGGCTGCCGCCTTCAGTGCTGGAGGAGTGTTGCTGTTGCTGCTCAGCTCGGTCAGCACCGTCTGTGCCGTAGGCATACCGTGCATTGCCTCTGCAGCGGCGGTGGCGAGTTGTAGATCTTTGCCGTTTACCAGGGCGAAGATCAGTTCCTTGGCCTTAACGTGCTGGTCTGCTTCCAGATCGTAGCGCCCGAGGCCGAGCAATGCCCCAGCTCGAATGGCCGGCTTCTCTTTGTCATTGGTGGCGGTGGTCAGCAGCAGTTCATAGTTCTGTGGGGTCGGGTAGAGCCCTAGCGCGCGGAGCGCAAAGACGCGCTCCTTATCTTCGCTTGAGTGCCGGGAAAACCAGCGTAGAGCGATGATTGGATCGGAGTTCGCGTTGAACTCCATGTTGGAAGGTTCTTTGTCGTCGCTGGCTCCGGCCAGCAGCTCCTGGATTCCTTTGAAGCGAACCGGCATTGGCCCTGCTCCTGGCTCTTTGCTCTGTCCGGCATCGCTACGGCTCTTCTTAGTGGACGGACCGCTGCTGGTTTCCGCGGCAGGACCGTCGACCGGGTTCCCCGCGGATTCGGTAGCCGGCGAGTTCTCGCCGGCTGAGCTGCTGGAGGTGCTGGTTGACTCCTCGCCGCAAGCGACCAGCACGATGCTGGCAAAGACGAGCGGGATGAAGGTGAGCTTGAGCATGACAGGGGGCCTTTCGAAGTTTTAGTTGGCGTGGTTTTGGGGTTGAATGGCGCGAAAGGGGTGAAGAAAGCTGACCAGAGAGAGGCTGCAGCGGGTTTGTAACCAAAGGCGGCCTCTACCGGTGAATTCACATACCAGACCTTCACCAGAGAACAGCAGGCTCTTTATGCCGCCCACTGATTTCACGTTGAAATCCAGGCTCTCTTCGAAGGCGACGATGTGACCGGTGTCGACAACGTAGCTGCCTCTTATATCTACCGCATGGATCGCTCCATAGGAAGAGATCCAAAGGTCGCCGGTTCCACTGCACTGGAGCATAAAGAGGCCTTCTCCAGCGAAGAATCCCTGCGCTCCCTGCCAGCGGGTATCGACTTTTACCTCTTTGGTTGAGGCCATATAGGAGCCGCTCTGCACCCGTACTGAAGTTTGGCTTAGGTGGAGGTGCTCAATATCTCCAGGGCTTGCTGGGGCCAGATCAAGGCGTTGATCGGGCCTTTTGGCCGTGTAGGTGTTCATGAACAACGACTCCCCGCTGAGGGCTCTCTTAAGAGCACCTCCGAGGCCTCCATGCATGTTGGTCTCGACTCCCAGATCAGAACTCATTCCCATCATGGCGCCGCTCTCGGTGATGAGCTGCTCGCCTTCTTCCAGTAGGACTGAGAGGTAGGCGAAGTCCGGTTTGCTGTGGATTTTATGATCCATGGATCAATGCTCGTCTTAGCTGCTTCGAGGGGGTAACTGTGTGCCGATCAGTTTGCCAAATCCCTGGGTATTGCGAGTCTGCAGCCAGAGTCGACCTTCGCCCTGAAATTTACAGACCAGCCCTTCTCCGCCAAGCAATAAGGCCTTCCAGTTGATGCCCTTATTTCGTCCGAAGCTCTGCACTTCAAAGTGAAGGCTGTCTTCGAAGGCGACGATGTGGCCGGTGTCGACCAGGAAGCTACCCTTGACGTCGACGCTGCGGATACCCCCGAAGGAGTTGAAGGCCATCAGCCCTGTGCCGCTGGTTTTAAGCAGAATCAGTCCTTCTCCAGCAAAGAAGCTCTTTGCTCCACCCCAAGTTGCGCTTACCTCGACTCCTTCCTCAGCGCACAGAAAGGAGGTCGACTGTAGAAACAGCTGGTTGCTGTTTAGGCGGTGGACGGTGATGTCTCCCTGGAGGGTTGGGGCGAAGGTCACATGTCCTGCAGCACCCCTTGCCAGGTATCGATTTTGGAAGAATGATTCGCCCCCGACTACTCGCCGAAGGCCCTTCATCAGTCCACTGACCCCACCTCCTCCGCCGGTGCTGGTCTGGATCTCCACGTGGCTGTCTTTGGAGACCATTGCCCCGCTTTCAGCAATGACCTGCTCTCCTTCGCCCAGGTGGGCTATGGCCAGGGCATAAGCTGGGCCATGGCGAATTTCTATATCCATCTCTTCAGCTCGGCAGTTGTGGGGTGATCCAGGACACCAATGCCCGCAGGTTGCGGGTTTGGAGCCACAAGGTTCCGTGGCCGGTGAATTTTGTAACCAGGCCCTCTCCGGACAGGAGCGTAGATCTCCATCCGCCGACTCGCTCCATGGTCCAGGCGAGATCTCCCTCGAAGGCCACCAAGTGACCCGTATCTACGATGTATGAGCCATCCAGCCGGACCTTTTCGATGGCGCCGTACGAGTTGATAAGCAGCGGGCCTTTCCCGCTGCAGCGGAGAAAGAACGCACCCTCCCGGGCCAGCAACATGCGTAGACCAGCCCAGATCAGCCCAAGCTTCACCTCGGCACCTGAAGCCAGAAAAGAGCTGCTCTGAACCGTGATGACACGATCACCAGTTAGGTCAATTTGTTCCACATCACCGACCATGTCTGGTGCCAGCATCAGCTCGCTGCCGTCACGTTGAGCGGTGAAGCGGTTCACAAACACCGATTCGCCGCCAACCAAGCGTCTAAGGAGACTGGTAATTAAGGCTCGAAGCCAGCCGATAAGCCCGCTGCCAGAGGCTCCAGCGAGGCGGGTCTGAACGTCCAGGTCTTCGCTCATCGCGACCATCGAGCCAGCCTCCGCAATGATGGCTTCATCCCGATTGAGTCGGATCACGCCCATGGCATAGGACGGCTTTGATTCGACGCTGATCTCCATCACAGGACTCCCGGTCAGGTCTCTTCGCGGTAGCAGGCGTTGAGCCTTGAACCAAGGTTTCCAAGGCCTTCTTGGGGAGTCAACTTTCGGTGCTGTCTCAGATCGACTTGGGCTGGTGAGCTTCTGCCAACCGCGGTGGTAGCATGCGGAATGCTCGTGGGAGGATTGTGTGAACCGCAACCAGCAAAGTAGCCAGCTTCTTGTTGTGTTTGGCCTTGTTGTTCTGCTTGGTGGACTCTGTCCGAGTCTCGCTCAGGCAGATGCCGCCAGGGTTCAGGGCCTGGGTGGGGCTCGGCTGTTCACTGAAGACCCGTCGTTTGTCTTTACCAATCCCGCTCAACTGGGTGAGCATGGCAATCGGCTTTGGTTCTCGCTGGGCATTACTGGGGGTGAAGGAGCCTTAGGGCTTGACCCTCATGGTGGTGGAGCAGTGCGCATCAAGGAGGTCGTCAGCCTCGGTGTAGCGCTCAACCGAAGTCCGCTGCTTTATGGATTTGATGCTGCCATCTGGCCGGTCACGCTTGCTTACATGCCAGAGGGCCCTGGTGGCCCCCTTGAGGGGCCGGAGGTCTCGTCCGACAGCAGCGCACCGTTGCGCTTTCCCCTTGACCTCTTACTGAGCTTTGGGGATTCATCATCCAAGCTCCGTTTTGGCCTGAATTTTTATTACGCAGGAGGCAGGAGTCGGTCCTGGGACATCGACGATTCAGATCAAGATGATCTGGAGCAGTCGGATCGGGTCGATCTGCAGACTCACCTGTTTAACGTCACCCTTGGTTTGTCGGGCGGGACCCGGGCGGATCGCCGGAGGGGTGAGCTTTGGTTGCGGGTCGGCAACATGAGCTCTTGGAGAGATGCGCTCAGCACTGTTGAGAGCAGCGAGGGCGTGGTGGATTCGGTGCTCGATCAGATCCTTACTATGGATCGGAACCTTCGCCTCGGCCTTGGTGGCCGACTTAAGCTGGGTGATGGAGGCCAGGGCTTGTTGGTCAGTCCTGCCTTCAGCTACGACCTGGCTCTCGGTGACTTCCGCTTTGAAGACAACCTGGTGGTGCCCTCATCGCGTGCGGAGAATTCAGAGCGGCAGGTGCGGGCCCATGATGCTCGGCTTGGTGTCGGTGTGAGCTATCGGCGCCAAGGTCTGCTCGTTCAAGGGAGCCTTGCCGCCCGCCTGGCTCTGACTGAGTTCACTGACCTTATTGATCTGGGACTTGGTGATTATCAGCGGAATGCCCGGCAGGCCTGGGACCTGCGGCTGCCTGAGCTGTCCCTGGGTGCCGAGTACGAGTTGCTTCCCTGGCTCCTGATCCGAGCCGGAATGCGGTCTTCCGTGGTCGGTGGGATCAGCTTGAGCTCTTTGAATCAAGGAGTCGGTGCGCCGGACGCCTCCGTTGATTTTTCGGCCAGTCAGGAACTCTCTGCCGCCCCGGCCGAGGTTCATATGGACGCCAGTTTTGGTCTGGGCTTTCGCCACAAGGGCTTTGCCCTGGACGCTATTCTTGGTGGCCTGTTCCTTGGCGAGGGAGTTGCCCCTCAGCTGCTTTCTCGCGTGGACATGAGCTTCTCTTTTGACTAAGCAATTGAACCGTGGGGCACGAGTCAGCACTTCCCCACTCACCAACCTGTGTCGCGGCGGGGCGCTGACCTCCGACGCCACAAAGCCAGGGGCAGCATAGAAATGCGATCCAAAGCTATCGTTCAGGCCATGCTCGAAAACGGCATGCTCGACCCGGAAAAGCACAATCCCAACGACTTCATCACCTACACCACCTCGGCAGCTAAGCTTCTCGAGGAGCGTCTTAAGGATGTCAAAAAGCACGAAGAGATCGCTGAGATCGTTGCCGCGATGTTCGACTCGGGCTTCTGCAACCGCAAGGATCAGAAAGATCCTTCGGAGTGGACCATGTTCGCTGAGGCGGCCATTGATGAGCTGAAGGTCATCTGATCAGCTCTGCCGGGGCGAGCCTAGGCTCGCCCCGGCAGATGCCCAGGCATCGGCATCAGGGCGACCATCGCTCAACTGTCTGTGGCCTTGATGGCCTTTGGCTTGGCGTTCCACACCCGGCTGGCCAGCACCAGTCCAAGTAGCGACACTGGGATCATGGAGACCGGCCACCAGATCCAGTTGTTGGGGTCTCCGGCTACAGCGGGGTTGCTGTCGTCGGGCAGGATGAACATGTAGACCAGCGACATAACGCCGGTTCCGGCGTAGACGAAGCCGTCGATGATTCCGACTGCCGTCCCGACGTTCTGCTTGCCGCCGAAGTCCATGCTCGCGGTACCCGACAGCATGCCGTGAACACCGATCACCATCATGCTCATGATGATGACGATGCCTCCAACCATCGGGGTCTTGTAGGCGAATGTCATGATCAGGGCTCCGACCAGCATCCCGGCGTACAGAATCCCAGCGACTGGACCACGGCGAGACTGAAAGACACGGTCGCTGATGATGCCGGCAAAGACTCCACCGAGGATGCCGGCGCAGCACAGCAACATCCCCCAGTTCTCATAGACGAAGTCGCCCTTGAGATTGAGGACCTCATTGGTCTGTTTTGCGAAGCTTCGATACCACTGCATGATGGCTTGTCGCAGGAAGCCGCTACAGAACTCGATGCAGGCAATGGTGATGATGACCGGGTTCTTCAGCATCAGCTTGAACACTGCGGCGGCTCCAAGCCGCTCCTCACCGGCGGCCTGCGAGGCGTCGCCCAGGGCGAAGTCTTCGAATCCAGCCTCGCCGGGTGTGTTGCGAACGATGAAGTAGTCCAGGATCCAGAAGATCACCAGCAGCGCGGTGGGGATAAGGAAGACCATTTCCAGCGGTAGCTTGTTGATGATCATGTAGCCGATATCGAAGGCAAAGAAGATGCCCAGGCTGATGAGGATGCCGAAAATGGCGCCGAACACCCCTCGCTCGCGAAGGTGGAACCATGGAGCGTTGCACTTGACGATGGCCACCGCGCCAAAGCTCTGGAAGTACATGTTGACCCCATAGAGGGCAGACATGATGTAGCGGAAGTTATCGCGGATGCTCTGGTTGGCTTCGCCGCCGTCGAGTGCCTTGATGGTCATTACGCCCATCAGCAGGTTCATTACCGCCGCACCACCGGCTCCAGCGAGGATCGAGAAGCGCCCTCCCATGCGGTCAGTAAGCGGGCCGTTGATGATGAACGAGCAGCCATAAACCCAGGTTCCCACCATGAAGATGAAGGCGAAGTCCGGGTTGGTCATCAGCGGGGTACAGAGCTCGCTCGCCATGCTGGCTGCTGAGTCCTTGCAGGAGGGCGGTAGCTCGGTGCCGCGCAGGTTGAGGTCGCCAAAGGCGTGCTGGCTGACCTTGATGTTGTATCTGCCCATGTAAAGGAAGGCGTAGGTCAGACCCAGTGGTAGCCAGTTAAGGACCCTGCGCTTGCGGAAGGCTGCTGTGTGATCGACTCCTTCAACCGAGGGAAGCCGGGCCAGTACGATGGCGACCACCGTGAGCAGGATCAGGATGGGTGCGAGTTCGTTGAGCCATGCCATGTCGTAGTTTCTCCAGTTCCCGGACCTTGCCAGAGCGGCGCGTACCATACAATCGACTTTGTGCTTGTCCAAGAAAAGCGGTTCAGCGTTGCAGTGATCGGATCGCGCGTGCTAACTCCCTTGGCCTATGGGACATGCACAACTTCAGCAGGTATTGGATCGGATTGCTGAGACCAGCGCGGCCGGAGAGCTGCCGGTCGTGGTTTTTGATCTGGACTCCACGCTGTTCTCTACGGAGCCGCGTAATTATCGCATTATTGAGGAGTTTGCTGCTGCTCATGGGGCCGAATATGAGGGTCTGCAGGAGTTGATCGAAGGGCTCCAGCTGAGCGACATGGGTTGGGGCGTCGCAGAGCCCTTCTTGGAGCGAGGCTTTAATCCACCTGGATTCAAGAGCGCGCTGTCAAAGTTCTGGGGCAAACGCTTCTTCACCAGTCCCTATGTGGTGCTTGATCACCCAACGCCAGGGGCGGTCGAGTTTGCCTGCGCCTGTCACGAGCGAGGTGCGATGATCTACTACCTGACCGGTCGTCACGTCAGTGACATGGGGGCAGGTACGGTGCAGGCCTTGACCGATGCAGGTTTTCCCCTGTGGCGGGGGCGCTGCACGCTTCATTTAAAGCCCAGCTTTGAGATGGCCGACAAGCCCTTTAAGGATGAAGCGATTCGCGATATCCGCTCCAATCAAGGTCTGGTTGTAGCGACCTTTGAGAATGAGCCTGGTAACGCCAACCTGTTCTATGACGCTTTCCCTGGCGCCCTGCACTTTCTGCTGGAGACAATTCATTCCACGGAGGCTGAGGTTCCCTATCAGGAACTGCTGCGTGGCGAGGACTTCTTACTCTCCTGAAGGTGCCTCAGGAGCTTGCTCTTGCTCCTCATCGCCGACTACCGGCATGCCAGCTCCCGGGATCACCAGACCCAGTCCCCAGGTGAACTCTCGACTGCGCTGTTTGAGTTTGGCCCAGGTTTGCTCTGCGGGGGGATCCGGCTTGCGATCGGTCGGTCCATTAGTGATGATTTCGAGCTGGGCGATCTGCTCGCTGATCGCCTGTGCAAGTTCCCGGTGACCTGCTGCTGAGAAGTGGATGTTGTCGGTGAAGAAGCGACCTTCAGGGATGCCGAGCTCAGAGGCCTCTGCGATCACTGCATCGCTGTCGATCATCACTACCTGCTCTTCACTGGCGACACGGGAAACCACCGTGCTCAGCTCTGTGGAGGCGCGCTGGAAGGGCGCCATAGCTGGACTTAAGTCCCGGGCCGTGACGAACGCTTGAGCGGCCTGTTCTGCAGAGCTGTGGATCAGGCAGGTACCTTTCAGGAAGTGGAGCATGGCATAGCTCTGGGAGATGGTCTCAGCTTCTCTAAGCAGGCTCAGGGGCTCTACGCAGGCTTCTCGTGCTGCCGGAGAGCCAAGCTCTGGCGCTTCAGCTGGAGGGATCGGTCCCCAGGCATCTGCTGCACGCATCTGTTCACCGTTGCCTTCGATGCTGGGCATGCGGCGGGCGTCGATGAAGCGCTGCCGCATCAGCTCATCGGCCTGGGTCAGGAGTTCCTTGAAGCGAGCCTCGCGGCGCGATGAGATGGTCTCGAAGTGCATCGAAAACACCGGCGGAAAATCACGTAGGTTGCTGGCCGGGGCGGCGAGCAGTACCTCTGTATCTTGGTCCTTAAGCCGTTGGACTACTTCTTGAAGATTGCGGTGGAAGATCTGGGGGAGGTATTGCTGCTGGATCTTGACGAAGTTGATGTAACGCTCCGTGCCAACATCGATGATGTTTTCATCCTGAGGGATGAAGGCTACTCCTTCTGAATTGCCAAGGTGTACAGGCTTGGCGCTCTCCAGTATTCGGTCTCGCAGCAGCCGAGCGCCCTGGAAAAAGTTGAAGCGATTGAGCCAGCTCTCCAGGGAGCTGGCCGGAGTCAGGTCATCGAGAAAGCTGCGGTGGAAGAAGTAGTAGCCCTGGTCATTGTGACCGGCGTAAATCACCACCACATCGGGATTGAACTGTTCCAGTTGATCCGCCACATCGACCAGCTGAAAGGAGCTGTAGGTTCCGACTCCAGCGTTGATGATGTCGAAGCTCAGCTCAGGATGGCGCTCTGCTAACAGTTGTCCGACCTGCTCGGCGAACACCACGCCCTGTTCCCGGTAGGGCCAGCCCTGTACAGAGGAGCCGCCCATGAAGGCAATGCGTACGGAATTCTCGCCCCGTTCGGCGGCAAAGCTCTGTTCTCGAGCGAAGAACCAGTCGCCCTCATGGAGCCTGCGGTCGGTGCGAAAGACCGCCTCTTTATCAGCTTCGCTTTCATCGAGCTGGAACAGGGGATTAAAGCGTTCAGGGAGTGTGAAGTAGAGGTACTCGGCGGCCTCTTCGACCCCGGGAAGTGGGTAGTAGATGGTGCCCCAGATAGTGGTTACGCTGAACTCAAGGATCAGCAGTACAGCAGCTGTCGAGGCACAGGAGAGGCCAAGTCGAGAGGCCCAGTACCAGAGCAGTCCCTGCCTGCCATGCGGTGGGCGCGTTTCGATGGGCTCGCTACTCAAGCGGTCTAGCTCTCTGGAGTCCACTCGGAGGCCACCGCCTGGGGTGCCTGACCTGCGCTCTCAGAGGTGCCGTCGACGTTGAGGAAGTCGTGCATGAAGCGCTTTAGAGTCTGCCGATGTTCGCGCTCAATCATGTTGAGTCGATACTCGTTGATGACCTTTACTTCCATCTCTTTCCACTCTGCCCAGCAGGACGAGCAGGCAATTGACTGGATCTTCTTCCAGTAGTCGTTGCTGAAGGGAATCTCCTGCATTGGGCTCACGGCAGCGCCCGTGGGAGAGGTCTCGGCATCGTTGGTTCCGCCGCACTTATTGCAGGTGAAGTTGCTCATTTTGCTCGCTCCGGTGCCTGGTGAGGGGCGTATCCTAGCCTACCCATCGCTGGCAGTGCCAGCAAAGCGAAAGGCCCTTGCAGCAGACTCCTTCAGGACGCACACTTGGGATCCTATGCACTGCATTAAAAGCCAACTTCATTTGTTGTTTTGCTCTTTGGCCCTGAGCGCCCTGATCGTGCCCCTCCATGGTTGCATTCTGGTGCTTCCCGATGATGACGATGACAGCGCTCCAGTTGTAGATGACTTCGCCGACTTCATTGAGGTTGACGCGGGCTGTGATGTTGATGGTTGGTGGACCCTTACCGCGAGTGTTTCGCACCCTGCTGGAGTCGACTGGGTTCAAGCGGTGTGGGTAGAGGTGGAGTTGGTCTACTACGACTCCGCTGACAATCGCTTCTTTGACGATTATCTGGGCTCGATCTCCCTGGCTGCTGCCGGTGGCTCAGAATGGTTCATTGAGCTCAGTCCTCTTGAGACCTTCCTGGACTGTAATTATCCAGGCGAGTACCTGTTTCGGTTCTTCGCTGAGGACCTGGATAGCGACTTGACCAGCTTGGACTTCATTAACTGAAGAGCTTCGTTCTACTGAGGCTGGAGGTCTGGAAGGCGCATCTCCAGCCAGCTTCTTGCAAGGTTTTCGGATCCTATTGCCTGGCAGGGTAAGTGGACGAGCGCCGCTACTGTTGCTCCTTTTCGTTGGGCTGGAAGTCGTTGACCAGGCCCAGCGGCGACTGGTTGTTTGCTGACCCAGGTGGCCTGGTCCTGATTAATGATCTCCAAGACCCGAACCGTCGCGGCCTGATTACTCATGGCTGAGTAGTAGGCTCCAAAGTCGCCGAACACGAAGCAGGTGCCTTTACCGCTATTCCACAGTCGCTCGCCACCGGGTCCAGGAGCTGCGATTTTGACCTCTTCAAGCAGCTGTCCTGAGGGCTTCTTGGCGGTTAGCTCGAGCCCTCCTTCCACGCCCTCGAAGCGGGCAAACTGACCCGCCTCAATGCTGACCATTCCGTTCGGCAAACCCTCAATGGCGATGCTGGTGTCGAAGCCGTTGTATATGTTTAGGGTGTTTGGCTGACTACAGCCATAGCTCAGGCCGAGCAGGGTAGCGAGTAGTAGTGGGAACAGGGGATGCACCCCTGCACTCTAGCTGGTTTGAATCCCGTACCGTGGGCGTCCAGCGTAAGATGCCTGCTATGTACAGGCTTTGGCTTCTTGTTCTGCTTTGTAGCGCCATTGTGCAGCTTGCCCCACCCGTTTTACAGGGTAGTCAGGCGCTGGCTTGTGGTGGCTTTTTCTGCTCTTCCATTACCCTTGCCCCTATCGAACAGACCGCAGAGAGAGTCCTGTTTGAGGTCAACAGCGAGGGCAAGCTGGCTGGCACCGTTACGGTTACGGTGGAAATCTCCTATACGGGCTCTCCTGACGACT
>QCJZ01000023.1 GCA_003215695.1 Prochlorococcus sp. AG-409-J03
CTAATCCCGCCAGATATTCATCTAGAGCGTCAGAAGCATTCACAAAAGATATATTACCTATATTTGCTAGTTCATTTTCTCCACTGTTTAATCCTAATAATTAGAACTGTATAGCTTCTTTATTGATACCTACAGCATCTTCTTCCGCACCTTTAATTATAAATTTATTTTCATTTACATCAGCCTGATAAACACAACGCACAATAGGCTGGTCCCTTATAGAACCAATATAAGCAAATGTATTCATTCTTTGCTTGCACTCTCTAACATCTTCATTATTAATTGCTCCTTGTTTTTGCAAAACAGTCCAATTTTCTCTTCTAATAACACAACCTGGTTGAAGAGCAGGTTGTGTAACAAAGCTTGTAGAAGGGTTTAGGGTCGTATACATTTCAACATCTATAACAAATGCACTTGCACCATATTGCCTACAAAAATCTGGATCAGGAACTGCCATATCCAGCTGTTGCTGACTTGCAATATTTCCCTGTCCACCGGAAGTTGTGCTTGTAATTAGGCTGCCAATTCCCACACCAATTACTAATACTCCAGCTAAAATAGCAATTGAATTTGAGTTAATTCTTATACCACCACCTCCTCCACCTGAGGAATCTGGCGATTGAAATCTACCTCCTCTTGGTTCATATTGGTCTCTGACATTTGAATATTTTCTAGAATTAAATTTATTACCTTCTCGTCTTCTAGCCAGATCTGATCTGCCACGAGAAGATTGTCGCCGATTATAAGGGCCTTGATTCATAATAATTTTTCAGTTCGTGGTAATCCCATGGAATAATTCATCACCCTGCTGTTTGGGTTATAACTAACTTCTCCGTCTTGCAACAACTTTCGAATAAAATCTTCAAGCAAAGATCCAATTTTTCTCAAGCTGTAATCGCTCAATTCTTGATCGGCTTGAGAATCTACTAATTGACGAAAATAATGCTGCACCTTATCAATGGATTGATCGCTCCAAAGAAATTCATTATCTGGATCTATATCTAAGGTTAGATGTCCATTATCCAAAATTAAATCATTATTTTCGACTATTGCAGTGAATATTCTTACATGCCTGGTTGTGCATTTGAGTATTGTGTCGCTCATGAATTTAAAACAACAAACCGCAATATATACTGCAAATTTAACGACGTTAGCCCTTGTTGGGTGGTCTTAATCACTAAAGTTGTTAAATACTCTTTTATTTCAGTATGCGCGTAGCAATCGCTGGAGCCGGATTGGCAGGACTTTCATGTGCAAAATACTTAGCCGATGCAGGTCATACCCCATTCGTTTATGAAGCAAGAAACGTACTGGGTGGAAAAGTCGCTGCTTGGAAAGATGAGGATGGAGACTGGTACGAAACAGGATTGCATATATTTTTTGGAGCATATCCAAACATGCTGCAGCTTTTCAAAGAACTCAATATTGAAGATCGCCTTCAATGGAAAAGTCATTCAATGATTTTCAACCAACCCGAAGTACCCGGTACGTATAGCCGTTTTGATTTCCCTGATCTACCTGCTCCTATTAACGGAGTGGCCGCAATTTTAAGCAACAATGACATGCTTAGCTGGCCAGAGAAGATTTCGTTTGGATTAGGCCTGATACCAGCCATGTTGCGCGGCCAAAATTACGTAGAAGAGTGTGATAAGTACTCTTGGACAGAGTGGCTAAAAAAACAAAATATACCCGCAAGAGTAAATGATGAGGTTTTTATCGCAATGAGTAAAGCACTCAACTTCATAGGTCCTGATGAAATTTCGTCAACAGTTTTATTAACTGCATTAAACCGATTCTTACAAGAAAAAAACGGATCAAAAATGGCATTTCTTGATGGAGCCCCACCAGAAAGGCTTTGTCAACCAATTGTCAATCACATAAAAGCTTTAGGCGGTAACGTTTTTTTAAATAGCCCACTTAAGAAAATCAATTTAAAAGCTGATGGAAGTGTTGAGAATTTCTTGATAGGTAGCGCAAAAGAACCTCATGGGAAAGAAATTGAAGCTGATGCATATGTCAGCGCAATGCCGGTGGATATTTTCAAAACAATTTTGCCAAATGAATGGGCCTCTCAAGATATTTTCAGAAAACTGGAAGGTCTGAAAGGAGTACCAGTTATTAATATTCACCTTTGGTTCGACCGAAAACTTACAAATATTGATCACCTGTTATTCAGCAGATCTCCACTTTTGAGTGTTTATGCCGACATGAGCATAACTTGTAAAGAATATGAAGATCCAAATCGTTCAATGCTTGAATTGGTTTTTGCTCCTGCAAAAGACTGGATTGGTCGTAAAGATGAGGAAATAATCGATGCAAC
Organism: Prochlorococcus sp. AG-409-J03; assembly: GCA_003215695.1. Taxonomy (GTDB): domain Bacteria; phylum Cyanobacteriota; class Cyanobacteriia; order PCC-6307; family Cyanobiaceae; genus Prochlorococcus_B. Next base: position 2,321 of record QCJZ01000023.1, read on the forward strand.
AATGCAAGAACTGACTAAACTTTTCCCAATCCATTTCTCAGGAGAAAATCAAGCTAAATTGCGAAAATACAAAGTAATTAAAACCCCAAAATCAGTATATAAAGCTGTTCCTGGATGCCAAGATTTAAGACCTGATCAAAAAACTCCTATAAAAAACTTCTTCTTAACAGGTGATTATACAATGCAAAAATATCTCGCTTCCATGGAAGGAGCAGTATTGAGTGGAAAGCTATGTGCAGAAAAAATCCAAATCTCGACTGACATAGGTTCTTCTTAGTCTTAATGTATCAACAGCAATTTATTTAATATTGCTATTCAACAGATTAATGCACACTAAAAAACTTACAAATTTCTCATTTTGGCCCAGCCTTCTTTAAATTTAGAGGATGCCTACGAGGCTTGCAGAAGAGAAACTGCACAATGGGCCAAGACCTTCTACCTTGGCACCATGTTGTTACCCCCTGCTAAACGCAGGGCTATATGGGCCATTTATGTTTGGTGCCGTAGAACAGATGAGCTGATGGACAGCGCTGAAGCTCAAAAAAAATCTAGAGATGAGTTATCAGATCGTCTAAACAAATGGGAGGACAAGACCAAGAAAGTTTTTGCTGGTAATACTGAAGATGATCTTGATGCAGTTTTAGCCGATACTCTTCAAAAATTTCCTCAATCTATTCAGCCTTATATCGACATGATTGAAGGCCAAAGAATGGATTTAGACACAACCAGATATAAGACCTTTGAAGAACTTGAACTCTACTGTTATCGAGTCGCTGGAACTGTTGGTTTGATGACTCAAGGTGTAATAGGAATTGATCGTGCCTACACTTCTAAACCAAATTTGCCATCTCCTGATACTTCCAAAGCTGCTATTGCTCTAGGAATTGCAAATCAACTAACAAATATTCTTAGAGATGTTGGAGAAGATAGAGGAAGAGGACGAATTTATTTGCCATTAGAGGATCTACAAAAATTTAATTACTCCGAAGAAGATCTGATGAACGGAAAAATCAACGAGAATTGGAAAGCTTTAATGTCGTTTCAATTGGCGAGAGCAAGAGATTGGTTCCGAAGATCTGAAGAAGGAATAAAATGGCTCTCAATAGATGCCAGATGGCCTATATGGACTTCGTTAAGACTTTATAGCGGAATACTAAATTCTATTGAGAGGCTTGATTATGACGTTTTCAATAATCGTGCTTATGTAAAAGGATGGGTAAAAGCTTTAAACCTACCCATCTCTTATCTGATAACTATTAATGATGAAAAATATAAACTTAGAACTTTAATAAATTGAAAATTTATACAGGAGTTTTTTGATTAGCTAAAAGATCCTTTAATTTTGATAGTTCTCCAGCCCATCTTGGATCTGGAGCTTCTTTAATGGGCGCATCACTATGTACAACTTTCTTAACATCTTTACGATTTGAACCTTTTTTCCCATTATTTGAATTCGCTCCTCTTCTTGTATTGCCTGAATTTGAATCTTTGCGCTCAGAACGCTCAACCCTTAATTTATTGCCATTAAATTCCTGACCATTTAATTTCTCAATAAGGTCATTTGCTACATTTTCATCTTTGATATTAGCGAAACCAAATCCCCTACAAGCCTTGGTATCTCTATCGAAAACAGCTTTAAATTTGATACCTTCTCCTATAGATGCTAGGAGGGCTTCAAGTTCTTTAACATTGACATTTTGCGGCAAATTACCGATGTAAAGACGAACACTCATTTAGAAAAAAGGGGATAAAAAGACGACGGCATACGGCCGAAATTGATTTGATTTGTGTGTAGTTAATCACAAAAAGGGTGAATTCTGTAGGGTCCATTTTCGAGCGGCCTCAAAAGCCTCCTGGTCTGTCAGAAATCTTCCATAAGCTTTTTCCTTAGTAAGATGCCTGATAAGTTCCCCCAGGGAAGGGCCTGGAGGGATTTTAAAAACCTTTTGCAGTGAATGACCATCCAAGGGCGATGAAGGGTGAAAGAGGGCGTCGCAGGGGTCTTTCCAGCGTTCCATCCAAGCAATCGTGTATTTATCTTTCAAGAAAAGAATTAAAGATGGTAAATCCTCCTCCAAATCAATGTGAAGTTGAAACCTATCATCCTCTGAAAGATTTTCTAAACCTAAATCATTAATTTTATGAACCCAAAATCTAAGGTTCTTACATCTTTTAATTTCATTTTTACTAAACGTCAACTTTGATAAGCTCTCATCACTAAGTAACCATACTAATTTCGCTAATATTCTTCCAGGCAATGGCGTATTTGAAGAAATATCTTTACTTTTCAGCTCAATATGAGACAGATTATCCTCATTCCATTGTTTCAATAATTTCAATTCTAAATATGTTTTCCAAATCGAATAATTCCATTTTGAATGCACTATTTTTAAGATCTCCATTTTTATCCTTTCAGGTGCAACATTACTTAATTTATCTACATTGTTTTTTAGAAAGGTTTTAGTTTTTTTCTCTAACTTAAAGTCCAATTCACACATCAATCGAAAACCTCTCAGAATCCTCAAAGGGTCATCAAGTAAGTTCTTTTCACTTATCGCAACAATTTTCTTACTTTTTAAATCATCCATTCCTCCAGTCGGATCAAAAATTTCTGGCTTTTCTGTAAGCCTTAAGGCAATTGCATTGATTCGAAAATCTCGTCTGAATAAATCCTCTGTAAGATTATCTCCAACTTGTTGAGCAAAATCTAAAGTCCATCCATTAAGAACTAATCGAGCAATATCTCTCTTTTCATCAAGCCTTATAAATGTGGCCCTAATCTTTTTAGATAAATTTTCGCTGAACTGAATAGCATTTGTTGGTATCACAAAATCCAAATCAGGTTTTGAACTCAATTTGTTCAATAATCCATCTCTAACTGAACCGCCGACCAAGGCAGTTCCAGAAGGTAAATCAGCTATTGATATTGGCCAATCTTTTGGGTTTAAATCTCCAAAAAGATCATTTGATAGTAATGTGTCCTTAATTATCAAAATGACACCTAGGATTTCCTAAAGAGTTATGTGCATCTGTGTTGATTGTGCTTGGGTAGATAGATGCAAGACCTACTACACAGTTGAAGAAAATCATAAAATAAAACACCTCTCCAAAAATCCAGATTTTCAAGGCACTAATCCAAAAATACATATCAATATCTTTGATCTGCCTGACAGCAAGACAGGGATAGAATGGGATGTAAGAGAATGCGATAGCTTTAAACTTGATCAAGGAAAATGGAGCAGGCTCCGTCCAGGTGAGCAGATTCCAAAATAACAATCATAATAAATTCGTTGCAAAATTTCCATAGCTCAAAATCAAAATATTTATTGGCCCTACACAGCTGTTCAGAATCCTTTGGAATAGCAATTAAAGATACTGAAAATCCAGGGAAAATTATAAAAAGCGAAGTATTTAAGATTGGTAGATCATTATCAAACAAATTATTTAGTTGTATAGAAACAATCCTTCCTAGAAAGTTTTGGAAGCAAATTATTCGCATTTCAGTGGCAAAAGGTCCTGGGAGTTTTACAAGTACAAGATTAACTATCTCAATGGCTAGAACTATTGCTCAGCAAATTAATTGTTCATTAGATGCGATTAGTACCTTTCATTTAATGGCTCCAAGGCTTCACAAAAATCTCTCTGAAAACCAAATAATGAAGCCATTTTGGATAAAAGATGTCCTACCACGAAGAGGATTATTAGCTGGTAAATATCAACTAATTAAAATTCAACAAGAGACAAATTTTCATGAATTTAGCGAAATAGTTGCTCCACAATTAATAAGCAATGAAACAATTATTAAACCTTCAATTCAAGCCTCTAATGATATAGAAAAAGATATTATCACACTTATTAATTTTTCAGAATATTATCAAAAATTAAAAGTTCAATCTAATTGGCAAAAAGCATTACCCATCTATCCAACTTCACCAATTGACAAGAAAAATACATAATTTATAGTTTTTCTAATATTTTCATAGATCAGTTAATTTAAGATTTTCGGTATTAGACCTTTATCCAACATTGAATTTATAGATATTTGAATTTCTTTAGTTGTGTATGTCAAATCTTCTCTTTTCTTTGTTTTAGGGGGTTGAATTATTTCGCCAACTCTTAAATGAATAGAGACAAATCGGGGAAGGAGAGATCCTTTTGGAAAAGCTCTATGACTGTTAACTATTGCCACAGGGAGAATAGGGGAACCTGTCCTTGCAGCCAGAAGAGCTGCTCCTGCTTTAGGATCATTAACTCTTCCATTTTCTTGTCTAGTTCCATCCAAAAACACTCCTGTAGCCCAACCTTCACTTAATCGATTAGATGCATTTCTTATTGCCTCTCTATCTCCAGCTCCCCTATTCACTGGATAAGCACCACAAGCCGAAATAATTAAAGACAATATAGGAACCTTGAAAAGTTCAGATTTTGCCATAAAAGCTACTGGCCTGCCCAAAGCATGACCCAAAATCGGTGGGTCAAGATGGGAGCCATGATTAGAAACAACCACCAATCCTCCTCCTTTAGGTACATTGGAAATCCCTATTGTTTGACCTCGAAACAAAAGACGGAAAATCGGAAAAACTAATAGATAACTAACACAACCATAAACAAAACTTTGTCGAGGTCTATTTTGCTTTATTTTTTCATTTATAGAAAGGACTTTAAATTGTTCCAAAATCAATAACCCAAATCACTTGCATTTGATATTTGACTGTTGAGGATACCTTTCATTGATCGTTTAGCAAGACCGCTAAGCACATTTCCTGGTCCAATCTCAACCATTGTGGTTATACCTTCTTGTTGCATTACATTCATAGTCTCTCTCCACCTAACTCCTGTAGTCATTTGTTTTTTTAAGCGATCCTTCAATATGTCACCACTTAAAGTTGGAATTGGATCAACATTGCTAAGGACTGGCACTTGAGCATCTAGAAAAGTTACTTGATCAAGTGCTTCAGCAAAACTTTTAGATGCTTCACTCATAAATTTGGAGTGAAAAGCACCTGAAACTTGTAAAGGAACTGCTCTTTTGCATTTTAAATTATCAGCCACTTTCTTCACTGCTTCTGGCAAACCAGATAAAACAACTTGAGATTCACTATTGTCATTGGCTATAAAAGCTCCCTCAGTTTCTCTAATCAAATCATCTAATTCATTTCGATCAAATCCCAAAACAGCAATCATTGCACCTCCACCTGCCGATGCCATTAATTCAGATCTTTTCTTTAATAGCAGTAAAGCTGTCTCCACATCTAAAACATCTGCTGAAAAAAGACCAACTATTTCTCCGAGACTATGACCCGCAATTAGTTGGGCCTCCCTTTCTTGTCTTTTTAAATCATCAACCAATAATGACTCAACAACAAAAAGTGCAGGTTGAGTATTTCTCGTATCATTTAAATCATATATTTCTTCTTTTGGAACCCCTTCGCCACAACAAATTTTCCAAAGATCTCTTCCAAGAATCTCTGAGGCTAATTCAAATCTATCTCTTGCACCAGGCAAATCAAGCAAAGTATTTGCCATACCTAACTTTTGAGAGCCTTGTCCAGGAAAGACCCAGGCAATAGTCATGATTTTTCTGAATTAATTGTAAAACAGCTTAATAGGGACCATGCCAATAAAACAAAGCGGCTCCCCAACTCAAGCCAGCACCAAATCCACTACACGCTATTAAATCTCCTGATTTTATCCTCTGATCTCTAACTGCCTCATCAAGCATCAATGGGATTGTTGCTGCTGAGGTATTTCCATAAAATTTTAAATTTGATAGCACTTTTTCTGATGGTATTGAAAATCTTGAAGCCACAGCATCAAGAATTCTTTGATTAGCCTGGTGCAATAGAAGCCAATCTATTTTATCGGACTTAATTTGATATTTATCTAAGATTTCTCCGAGAATGATTGGGACTTCTCTAACTGCAAACTTATAAACCTCCTTTCCCTGCATTTTAATTGGAAAATACTCCCCTTTTTGATAGGAAGCTCCTGGAATTAAATCTAAAAAATTATTTGATTGAGATAGATTTAAGCAATCTCCCTTGCTTCCGTCAGACTTCAAATCATATCCAATTAGGCCAGTTTCATCATTAACGGCTTCTACAGCTACTGCTCCTGCTCCATCTCCAAACAAAACACACGTTTTTCTATCATCCCAATCTACCCATTTTGATAATTGATCTGCTCCTATCACAACAGCTCTTTTCATAGACCCAGAAGCTAAATACTGTGATGCAGTTATCAAGGCAAATAAAAAACCACTACAAGCAGCAGTCAAATCAAAAGCAACTGCATTGGAAGCACCCAAATTTGATTGGATTTTAGGTGAAGAACCAAATAAATCTTCAGGAGTAGATGTTGCAAGAATTATCAAATCTATAGTTTTTACATCCCAATTAGCCATCTTTACAGCATTCAATGCTGCATGAGTTGCCAAATCAATCAAAGATTCATTTTCACTAATAACCCTCCTTTCGCCAATACCAGTTCTACTTTGAATCCATTCATCATTAGTGTCCACTCTCTGACTCAGTTGATCATTCGTGATGATCTTTTGAGGCGTGGCACTTCCACAACCCACAAAAGATATTCCTCTATCACATTGAGAATTGCTAATCAAATCTAAAAAAAGGCCTCATTTCATAAGTCAACCACATGGTAGGACAGTTCCAATCAGACCTTTAAGACATCAGGTTTATTTAAATCCGCTAAATCATCCATTACTCCATGGCTGGCAGCTGAATGAACAACTCTTAAAGCACTTAAAACAGATAAAGCTTTACTTCCACCGTGACCAATTACACAAATTCCGTTTATACCGAGAAGTAAAGCTCCGCCGTGCTCTGCATGATCTAAACGTTTTTTTATTCGTTTCAGATTATTTCTCAAAAAAGCAGAACCAACTTTACCTCTTCTTCCTCTTGGCAATTCAGCCCTCAAAACTCCTAACAGAACACTTCCTACTGACTCTAAAAATTTCAGTAAAACGTTTCCTGTAAATCCATCACAAACAACAACATCAAATTCACCTGATAACACATCACGTCCCTCACAATTTCCAGAAAAGCAAAAACGTTCATCTTCGTTTAAAAGTTTGTAAGTTGCTAGAGATAGATCATTACCCTTACAAGATTCTTCGCCAATATTCAATAATCCTATTCTTGGCTTTTCTACCTGCAACACATCTCGACTATAAATATTTCCAAGAAGAGCAAATTGATGTAAATAGGTAGGCTTGCAATCCATATTTGCTCCAACATCTAAAACCAAAACTGGTTGACCAGGATCTTTAGTTGGGAATAATGCTCCAATTGCTGGACGATCAATTCCTTTTAAACGTCCTAACTTAAAAATTGCTGAGGCCATCATTGCTCCAGAGTTTCCAGCTGAATAGACACCCATAGCTTTTCCTTCTTTAACCAACTTCATTGCAATATTTATGCTTGCATCCTTTTTTTTGCGCACTGCAGTCGCTTCGTCATCCATGCCAACTGAGAGACCACTAGGAATTAATTCGAAATTTCCTGCATCTATAGCTTTGGATAAAGATTCTTCTAAGTCAAATTCAATGGCTGCTTTTTCTACTTTCTCAATTTCACCAACAAATTTAATTTTCAATGGAAGTAATGACAAAGATTTCAAACATCCATCAAGAATTGCTCCAGGGGCAAAATCTCCTCCCATTCCATCAACAGCAACCCAAATCCTTTCAGAATCTTGAATACCATTTTTCTCGTCTGTAGTTAATCCACCTTGTAGCCTCCTAAGAGGATCAAACACAAATGGTTCTAATGTACTCCTAGCAATTGACCCAGCACTGGTGACAACAGACCCAGCATTGGAAACAACTGTTCCGGCAACATTGCTTGCTGCTGTGGCTGAACTTGTTGCAGTGTCAACAAGACTTGTAACAGCTGAGTTTCGGCGATACCAAATAACTAGTCGTCTAATTGCCTTAGAACGAGTTGTTTTGTTATTTAGGTGA
>QCJZ01000024.1 GCA_003215695.1 Prochlorococcus sp. AG-409-J03
TCAAGAGCTGCTTTTCTAAGATACTTATCATCATAAATTGCTTGACGTCCGATGGGAGTATTTATTACTAACTGAACCTTCCCTGATCGAATCATGTCCTCAATATTTGGTCTTCCTTCGTGTACTTTCAGAACCTTTTCTACCTTTAAATCATTTTTCTCTAGATACATGGAAGTACCAGATGTTGCCAAAAGGGAAAAACCTAGCTCAATTAATTTTTTTGCTACGGGAATCAAGGCAGCTTTATCTCGGTCATGTGTGGACAAGAAAACGACACCCGAAGTAGGTAAACCCTCACCTGCTGCGAGTTCAGATTTTGCATAAGCCATTCCAAAGGTATTTGCAGATCCCATTACCTCTCCAGTTGAACGCATTTCTGGTCCTAAAACACTGTCTGAACCAGGAAAACGTCTAAAAGGCATAACCGCCTCTTTTATTGATTGAAGTGGTGCAATTGGTTCTTGGTTTAATCCGATATCTTTTAGTTTTTTATTTAAAAGTAACTGAGTTGCAATTTTAGCGAGAGGGATTCCAGTCGCTTTAGAAACAAAAGGAACTGTTCTCGAAGCCCTTGGATTTGCCTCAATAATGTAAACAATCTCATTACCCTCATCATCTCTTTTGACAGCGAATTGAAGATTAATTAATCCAACCACATCTAACTGGGAAGCTAAAGATCTTGTCCAATGCCTAATTGTTTTAATTGATTCGTCAGATAGAGTTATAGAAGGAAGACAACAGGCAGAATCTCCAGAATGAATACCCGCTGGCTCAATATGCTCCATTAATCCTCCAATCACAACATTTTTACTCACATCACACAAAGCATCAACATCGACCTCAATTGCATTCTCTAAATATTGATCAATCAGGATTGGATGATCTGGTTCAACATTTACAGCTTCCTTAATGTACTTCTCTAACTCATCTTGTTCATAGACAATTTCCATAGCTCTACCACCAAGAACATATGAAGGCCTAACAACCAATGGATAACCTATATCATTTGCCACAGCTAATGATTCTTCAAAAGTCCTAGCAAGACCATTTTTGGGTTGTCTAATTTGCAATTTTCTTAAAACTTTATCAAATTGCTCTCTATCTTCAGCTAAATCAATTGATATAGGGGATGTACCTAAAACTTTTGTTTGTAAATGTGAGTTTTCCGCTTTCTCTAACCAGTTAACTATTGGTAAAGAAAGTTTTAAAGGGGTTTGTCCTCCGAATTGAACTACTATTCCATAAGGCTCTTCAAATTCAATAACATTTAGTACATCTTCTAGAGTTAGAGGTTCAAAGTAAAGTATATCGCTTGTGTCATAGTCAGTAGAAACAGTTTCGGGGTTACTATTTATCATTATTGTTGTGTAATCTTCCTCTTGCGCTTGATACGAAGCATGACAACAACAATAATCAAATTCAATACCTTGTCCAATACGATTTGGACCGCCACCTAGAATTAAAATTTTATTTTTATTCTCATTTTTTATTTCATTAAGATTAATATTTTTAACTATATTTCCATCATTATCAATCTTATAAACTGGCCTTTCATATGTAGAATAATGATATGGTGTGTTCGAGGAAAATTCAGAAGCACATGTGTCCACTGTTTTAAAAACAGGTAATATTTTCAGGGAAGTTCTTTTGGCTCTAATTGTTAATTCATCAGTATTTAAAGCAAAGGCAATCTGACTATCAGAAAATCCAAGCTGTTTTAATTTGAATAAAAAATCAGGCTCTAATTGATTAATATTTTCATATTTAAGTAATTGATCCTCTGCATTTATTATGTTCCTAAACTTTGATAAAAACCAAGGGTCTATTCTAGAAAAAGAAAAAATCTCATTATCACTACGTCCATTCTTCATTGCTAATCTGACATGCATTATTCGCTCTGGGGAAGGCGTCCTTAATAATCTTTCTAATTCAATCGAAGACAAATTTTGATCAACTCGATCACACCCCCAACCACTTAATCCTGTTTCTAGAGATCGTATTGCCTTTTGAAAAGATTCTTCGAAACATCTTCCTATTGCCATAGCCTCACCAACTGACTTCATTGAAGTGGTAAGAATGGAAGAAGTTCCTGAGAATTTTTCAAATGCAAAACGAGGTATTTTAGTAACTACGTAATCAATTGAAGGCTCAAAACATGCAGGTGTCTTTCCGGTAATATCATTAATAATCTCATCTAATCTATATCCCACAGCCAAAAGAGCGGCAATTTTCGCAATTGGAAAACCTGTAGCTTTACTTGCTAAAGCTGATGATCTACTAACACGAGGATTCATCTCAATTACAATAATCTCACCATTGCTGGGATTAATTGCAAATTGTATATTGCTTCCTCCAGTTGCTACTCCTATTTCTCTAATTATAGATATTGAATAATCCCTTAAACGTTGATATTCTCTGTCAGTTAAAGTTTGCGCAGGAGCTACTGTAATCGAATCTCCCGTGTGGATCCCCATAGGATCCACATTTTCTATACTGCATATAATTACAACATTGTCTGATAAGTCTCTCATAACTTCTAACTCAAATTCTTTCCAACCTAAAAGGGATTTTTCGATAAGTATTTGAGAAACAGGGCTAGCATCTAAACCAGTTTTTGATAATTCTAAAAATTCATCCTGGTTATAAGCAATACCGCCTCCACTTCCACCTAACGTGAAAGCAGGACGAATGATTTTTGGGAATGATGAAATTCCATTTCCGACTATTTCAGCTTCTTGGAGATTGGAGGCTATCCCAGATGGACATACTTCAATTCCAATATTCTTCATCGCTATTTTAAATAAATTCCTATCCTCAGCTTTTTTAATTGCCTTAAGATCTGCACCAATTAATTCGATATTGTATTTCTTTAAAATTCCAGATTCTGCTAATTCTACTGAAATATTCAAAGCCGTTTGCCCACCCATTGTGGGCAAAAGAGCATCAGGTCTTTCTATTTCTATAATTTGCTCAACAACTGAAGCGGTAAGAGGTTCAACGTAAGTTCTATTAGCCGTTTCAGGATCGGTCATTATTGAAGCGGGATTAGAGTTAACTAAAATCACTTCAAAACCTTCGCTTCTTAACGCCTTACAGGCCTGAGTACCTGAATAATCGAATTCACAGGCCTGACCAATAACAATTGGACCAGAACCTAGTATCAAGATTCGACGTATATCTTTACGCCGTGGCATTTGAATTTCTTGTAAACTTCATTTATGTCACGCAATCTAGGTATCTGTTTATCATCTACTGTCTAGAACGGCAAATTACTATTAAAGTTTAACCAACTTTCCGACCAAGAATCAAAGAGTATGAGCGAACTACAGCGCCTTAAAGGGCTGCTGCCACCAGAAAACCAAAGCTGGGTATTCATTGAAGCCGCAGCAGCAATAGATCCTCCTCTGATCACGCTCGAAGAAATTGGGCGAGATGAAGTGGAAATTCAAGTTGACCTTGAGCAATGGGAATACTTAGCTCAAGATCATAGAAATTTGTTGTTTTGGCATGAAGTTGGACGAATTCAAAATGACACCATCCCCAGAGATGGATGGGAAATGGCTGCTCTAGCAATAGGTTTAGGTGGCGCTATTGGAGAATTATGGGTTCAAGATGGATTACTACTTTTAATGGCACTTGGATTGTCAGGTTTTGCAGGTTATAGGCTCTACTTAAAAAATAATTCTGAAAAGCGTTTACAAGATGCTATTTCGGCTGATGAGAGAGCCATAGATCTTGCATGTAGATTTGGATATAGCGTTCCAAATGCTTACAAAAGTCTTGGTGGTGCATTAAAAGATTTAGTAGAAAAATCTAGAAAGAAAAAAAAGCGAACATTTTATGAAGATAGATTAGAAGCACTAAGAAAAAGTGCTGAAAGAGCGCGCGCAGAGATGGCATCTCAAGAAGGTTCTAAAAAATCAGTTACGAGCGAAAATGTTTATGGATAGCAGTAGGTTAGTTGAGCTAGCGGCAGTTGCTTGCGATGATAGAAAAGCAAGGAATATAAAACTACTAAAAGTTGATGAAGTATCAAGTATAGCTGATTGGATATTAATTACTGAAGGACTTTCCGACGTTCAAGTAAGAGCAATAGTTAATAATGTAGAAAAAACATTAAGAGAGAAAGCGGATCTGTATCCCCTCCGAAAGGAAGGGATAAATGAAGCAAAATGGGCACTATTAGATTATGGAGATCTAATAATTAATGTTTTCCAATCTCATGAAAGAAGATACTATGATTTAGAGTCATTTTGGAGCCATGGCATTATTCATGATTTTATAAATAATAAATTGATAGTAAAAATAGATGAATAAAACAATATGCCCTGTGCCTCTAAACCAAAGGCCAATTAATGAATTTAATAGTATTAGAAATTCATGGATAATATCATGGCCTTTTTTAGAAAAAAATATTTTCTACAGGAAATTAACATTTAGTTGGTTATTTATTATACCAATTAGTTTAACAATCTCAAACGGAAGTGATCACCTAAAGAATAACATTTCTGAACTAATATTTGTAAGCCTTACTGCATCTCTTGCCTTCCCTATATTATTATTAATTCGGCAATGGTTAAGTTGGTCATACATATATAAACGTCTTAATTCTGAAAACATTGAATACGAAGAATCGGGTTGGTATGATGGTCAGACTTGGGAAAAACCAATTGATTGGAGAGCAAAAGATTTACTTGTAGCACAACATCAAATCAAACCAATTTTAAATCATTTAGAAGTAATATTAATACTATTAGTATCACTTATTATGTTTTCATTATTATTTATACTCTTAGGAATGAATTAATAAATGAATTTACAAAACAATTTATCAAATCACGAAAATAATTCTTTGAAGGTTCTAGTAAAAAGAGGTTCAAGTGTTGAATCTATTCATAGAGCCCACGCTTCTATATGTGATAGTAAGGGCAGAACATTAATGAAAGCAGGGGCCTCTGAATATGAAACTTTCATACGTTCAGCACTAAAACCTTTTCAAGCATTGCCTTTCCTTACAAGTGGTGCTTCTGAAAAATATAACTTAGATGACAAGACATTAGCTCTAGCATGTGGCTCTCATAGTGGGTCTTCAATACAAGCAAGAACGGCTTTCAAGCTTCTATGGAATGCAGACATAGATGCTAATGAGCTTAAATGCCCAATCCCTCAAAATAGAGAAAGCAAACTTCAACATAATTGCTCAGGAAAGCATTCAGCATTTCTTGCAACCTGCAAAAAAATGAACTGGGATCTCGATAGCTATTTAATGGGACACCATCCACTGCAAAAAGAAATCTTTAGAAGAGTTTCAGAATTACTAAAAATACCAGCTGAAGAATTAATTGCCGAAAGAGATGACTGTGGAGCGCCAACTTTACTTTTGCGACTATCACAAATGGCTATTTTATATGCTCACTTATCTAGATCTGACCAACCTGAATTTGAAAAAATAACCCGTGCGATGACAAACCATCCAGAACTTCTTGCTGGAAAAGGATATTTTGATTCGGAATTAATAAAAAGAGGTCACAATCAAATTATTAGCAAAGGGGGGAGTGAAGGTATCCAATGTATTGGTCTTTTGGGAGAAGGTATTGGTCTATCAATAAAGGTTGAAGATGGGTCAAAAAGAGCAAAGCACGCTGTAGCCATTCATCTTCTTCGACAACTCGAATGGATTACACCATCGGCCATTGAAGAACTAGATGAAATCATGCTCCAGAAAAAACCAGGAATCTACTTAGAGGTTGAAGGACAATTAAAGGTCCCTTAACACAAACAAAGTATCATTTAAGTCACATAAAGATGTATGATTTAAGAACGACGCGGGGTAGAGCAGTCTGGTAGCTCGTCGGGCTCATAACCCGAAGGTCGGAAGTTCAAATCTTCCCCCCGCCACCAATTAGACCCATTCAGTGACTGAGGTTTAGTCATCTTTTGCATCTATTATAAAAACAATTCAAGTAAATAACAGAGCCTGAGAGATTATTTTCTTGTCATTATAATTATTGAAAAGTACTAATTTCAACCTGACAAAAAGGTTAATACACCTTGAGTTATAGACGAGTAGGGGTTAATCCCTTATTAAACTACAGGCGAACAAACCAAATGTTCGTAAAATGAAGATAACTTATCAACTAGATAGACTTTAATAACAACTATTATAGCGATTTAGCCGAGATGGAGAAGAGAATAACGAAGAATAACAATAAGTAGTGAAAAACATTTCAGATATTATTTTTAATAATAGATTTTATCTCTTGCTCCTAGAGAATATTTAATCAAGAGATCTAGACTTAGAATTCAAAATATTTTTTGGAGCAATTGTCTGAAGAAAAATGTTCAGGGATTAGATGCTATTTTAAAATATAAGAAATAATCATAAAGGGAATTATGTTTAAATTCTTTGAAATTTAGCTAAAATAAAAATTATTTATATATAAGGCATTTTGTGTTAACTTTGGTATATTAATTAATACTAAAATATAGTTTTCTTAATAAATCTGGTTAAAAACTATCAAAATGAATTAACTATAACCATTAGGATTATTGACTTGCCAATTCCAACCATCTAAGCAAATCTGCTCAAGCGATCTCTTCGGAGTCCAATCTAACAATCTCTTGGCTTTTGAAATATCTGCATAACATTTAGCAATATCACCATCTCTTCTACTTTGTATTGAAAAAGGAATTTTACAACCAGTAGATATCTCGAATTGTTTGATAATTTGGAAAACAGAATATCCATGACCTGAGCCTAAGTTAATAAATTCCAAACATGAATCCTTAGAGTTTAAATATTCAAGTGATGCCAAGTGACCTTCCGCTAAATCATTAATATGAATATAATCACGAACACCAGATCCATCATTAGTCTCCCAGTCGTCGCCATAAATTTGTAGCATTCTTTGTCTTCCAATTGCTACCTGAGTCAAAAAAGGGAATAAATTATTAGGGATACCTATGGGATCTTCACCAATCATGCTTGATGGGTGAGCACCAACTGGATTAAAATAACGTAGAGAAATTATTTTCCATAGATTTTTATTAGATTTATATAGATCATAAAGCATATTTTCAATCGCTACTTTTGTTTTACCATAGGTATTAACAGGTGAGATTTTATGATCTTCTCTTATAGGCAAGGATTCACACAAACCGTAAATAGTTGCACTGCTACTAAAAACGATTGAATAACATTCATATTCTTTCATTGTAAGCAAAAGATTTAATGATCCTAGTACATTTACATCCCAGTAATTTAGAGGTTTAATCAAGGATTCTGCTACCGACTTCAAACCAGCCAGATGTATAACAATGTTAATAGGTTTATTTTCATTAATAGAATTAATGAAAATACTATCTAGAAGTTTTTTATCCCTAATATCACCATTTATAGTTTCTAATTTATATTTTATATCTTTACTATCTAAATAAATTTTAATTCGTTTAATAACATTAGATGAACTATTAATAAAAGAGTCTAATATTAAAACATCATATCCATTCTCTAACAACAACAAAGCAATATGTGAGCCTATAAATCCTGAACCGCCAGTTAAAAGAACTCTCATAATAACAATATATAAAATTAATTAACCAAACGTCAATCGACGTAAACTTAAAAAAGAAACGGTTGCATGAATTGAAACGATTTTTATATTTTAACATTAAAAACCAACGTAAATGATTACAAGGCTATCATTTGAAAAATTCTTCTTATAAAAATATTAATATTAGAAACCTAATCATAAATACATTAATGATTGTAAAAATAATTAAATGCTGATTTAATTAAAGTTAAATGTTTTTCAGGAATTTAGTATTTCAACTTCTAAGCAAGCGGGATAAGAAAAGTAAACAACATAAATCAATGCCAATATTCATTATAATAGCTTAGGAAACCAGCTTAGTCACTAACGATATAAATGAAAAAAGACAACTTAAAGAGAATCATCATACAGCTTGAGACTCTTATAGAAGAGTTAAAAAGCGAGGTCTACTCAGATAAAGATTCATATGTTCATCCATGGGATGAGCATATAAAAAAAACCCCTAGAATAATAAACGCAGAAGATGATGACGGTTACGCTGACTAAGCAGAAACAGCTAAATATTAAAAATTAAGCAAAAATAAAGAATCAATCTTCTGAGTATTTTCTAGTAGTTATACCTATTGCTATAAAACGATTTCAAAAGCAAATTTATAGAAAATAAGCTATTAAATGCCTCCTTTACCTGAACTTGTAAAAGCCACTCCGCAAGGTGGTACCATCCATAAATATCAGCTTTCAGGCGGGAAAAGATCTTTCATGAGGTACCTAGGTTGCTACCTTGGTACATGTAAATTTTGCAATGATATTGAAGAAGCCTCTGAATTTGTATCCAGCATTGAGCTCACTCCCAAAACCCTTTGAAGAGTTTATTTCTAGCGGTCAGTAATCTCTTGATGGTATTGACTTTCACCATAAATAGACATTGAAGTTTTTTTATGTAAATTTAATCGATAGTCGAAGGCATTAGGTGCTATTTTTTTTGAGTATTTAAGAATAAAAGGAGAATAATCTATTAATGAGACAATTTTATCTCATTAATAGATCTAATAGGTTATGACAGAAGAAAAAGGAAAAAATAATACATCCTTTGAATATGAGACTAATAATCTCATTAGTTCTAGTTTTAATGAGAAAGATAGTGTAAAAGAGCATGAAAATATAGCTCCAAAACCTTCCAATCAATTAACTAATGGACTTTTAGGATGGTATTCTGTATCGAGCAGCGAAGCTATAAAAGAGGGAAAATTAAATCACTTCACTATTTATAACGAGCCCCTTGTTTTGTATCGTGACAGAGAAAGGATAGTTAGATGTGTAAAAGATGTTTGCCCTCATAGAGGGGCCTCATTTTTAGGAGGTGAAGTATTAAATGGTCAACTTGTTTGTCCTTATCATGGAGCAAGGTTCTCATCTCAAGGGAGCTGTACAAATTTAGATAGAATAACTTGTCAGCACATTATTGATTCTAATTACGATAATTATGCAAAAAGCATAAAACTCTTTCAATACCCATGTGTAGAAAAAGAAGGTTATATATATATTTATTATACTGGTACACCTCTTGCAAATATTGAAGATTTTGAAATCAAATCATCTATTAATAGTTTGCTTCCTGATTCCTATGGCTTCCCATCATTAGAATATGAATATGAAGAAGTATATGTAGATTTCAAAGCAGATTGGGCAAGAATAATTGAAAATCACCTAGATATATTACATGTTTTCTGGATGCATGGAAATACTATTCCAGACAAAAATGTAAATAGAGAAACTATAACTAGTTTCAATCAGAAAATAAAAAGAGATAATAGGCAAATAGAGAGTATCTATTCATACAAAACAAATGGTCAAGAAGAATTTATCAGAATAAAATTTGTCCCCCCTGGCAGAATATTTATATATAAAGGGTCCCCTGAAAGCACTAGGTATATACAGGTTCTTGATCATATTCCACTAGGAAATAATAAAGCAAGAGTAATAGTAAGGCATTATAGGAAATTCCTAAAGAATAAGATTTTTACCAATCTAGTTTTATTTAGTCATCTACAAAGAAGGACATTTTATAAGATATTTACAGAAGATTATTTAGTCTTAAAAACCCAGACATTTAATGAACAGATGGGTTACATACAAAAAGATAATGTCAAATTACTAGGTGAAGATAAAATGGTTCAATATTATTGGGATTGGTTACAAAACGCATTAAATAAAGAAAAACCATGGGACCTACATCCAACTAGTTCATTGACCAACTCAGTTCATGAAGATAGAGGAATGCTATATCCACCTGAAAATCCAAACATGGCAATTAAAAACAATAGAAAAATTCTCATCAAGCTTTTGACTAGATTATTATTTCCAGTAAGTCTCCTTCTTCTATTGATATAATAAAAAAAAT
>QCJZ01000025.1 GCA_003215695.1 Prochlorococcus sp. AG-409-J03
TTTGAACGAATTTTTGAAGGAAGTTTATCATTTAATTTTATTATTGTTTGCCATCCTAACGAGTCTATCTTGGAAGCTAAAATATTTACTAATTCGTTCCTAAGAATCATCCCTTTTTTGGAAAATAAAAAATCTATTGTTTGATCAAGTATTTTCTCGCTGTCTAATTCCTTTTCTTTAGTAGCACTGGTTAGAAGATCGTCTAATCTTTCTAATTTAAGAGTACTTTCATCAAAGAGCATTTCTTTTAAACTATTTCTGAGTTCTGGATTTTCATCTTCCATAAGCCTTCTGGCAAAATAAGGATATGCAGCTCCTAATATTTTAAAATTTGGGTCAACACTAAGTGCTATTCCTTCTAAAGTAATTAAGGATCTAATTATTAGTGCATAATAAGGTGGTAATTTAAAAGGAAACTTATACATTATTCCTGACATATCATCGGTTACTGCTTTAAAATCCATTTTGTTTACTCCTACTTCTAAAGCGTTTGTAAAAACACTTTCAAATGCAGGCGCAATAGGTTTTAAATCAACGTCTTTGGATAGAAAGCCTAGTTGGACAAAATCCTTGGAAAGTTTATCAAACTTTCTGTTTACAAGATGAACAACTGCTCGAATTAATCCAACTCTAGATTGTTGAGTAATATCGCTCATCATTCCAAAATCTAAATAACATAATCGACCATCTTTCAACGCTAAAATGTTTCCTGGATGTGGGTCTGCATGAAAAAAACCATGCTCAATTAGTTGTTGAAGACTACAACTAACACCAATTTCTATCATTTCATTTGGATCAATGCCTAATTTTTTTACAGCATCTATATTTGTTAATTTAATACCATCTATCCATTCCATAGTAAGTACTCTTCTACTTGTTGCTTTTCTATAAATTTTTGGAACTGCAATTTTACTGTTTTTGCTATGTAGTTCCTTAAACTTTTCTGCATTTGTAGCCTCATTAATATAATCCATTTCCTCAAAAATTCTTTTTCCTAACTCATCTATTAATGCAACAAGATCGCTTCTGATAATTCCGATATTTTTTTTAAACCATATAGCTATATTTCTTACTATATACAAATCTAAAGTTATTTGTTCTCGTAAACCTGGTCTTTGAATTTTAACGGCAACTTTTTCTCCACTTTTCAGTCTCGCTTTATGTACCTGACCTAATGATGCTGCTGAAATTGGCTCTTTATCTATCTCTTCAAAAATGTTTTCAATTTTATCTTCTAGGTCTTGCTCTATACAGGCCATTGCAAGTTTGCTTTCAAAACCTGGTAGCTGATCTTGAAGCTGTGCTAGTTCTTCTAAAACTATCGGTGGAACAATGTCTGGTCTGGTTGATAGAGCTTGTCCAGCTTTTATGAATGCTGGTCCTAAATCAACAAGAAGCTTTGTGAATTCTTTGGCCCTATAAGTTTTTCTATCATTTTTAGCTAATGAACCAATTAACTTTTCCCATCCAACTCCAAGTAAAAAGAATCCTATTGGTAAAAGTGTTTGCCAAAGTCTCCTTAGTAGACGAATGGGATTTTTTTTGTAGATTAAGTCTATAGCGATCGGGTCATACTCAAGTAGACCTGAGGCTTCAATAAAATCGCTTAATTCTTCGGCCATTTTAGTATGGCAATGTTTTAGATCCCTTCTAGTTCATTTTACGCTTCATTTGCGTTTTTTTGATTGCTTTGATTATGCTAAACAGTCTTCGGTTTCAAAATATAGCTTTATTTGGGGACTCAGAGATCGAGTTTGACAAGGGATTTACAGTTTTTACAGGACAAACTGGTTCAGGCAAATCAATATTTATTGATATGTTAAATGCATTGTTGGCTAATAAAAATACATCTTTAGAAAATAGATTGGTAGTAAAAGGATCTACTTTTTCATCAATTGAAGGTGTTTTTTCTTTAACACCCAATATAAAAGATTGGTTAATGAATCAAGAACTTGATGTTGATGAAGAATTAATCATAACTAGGGAATGGCGCTTAAAAGAAAAAAAATATAAATCTAGATTTAGAATTAATGGTGTATTAGTGAATAAAAGTCAAATATCAGATTTAAGATTAAACTTGGTTGATTTTACATTACAAGGTGATACTTATATTTTGAATGATTCATTATATCAATTAAAGTTATTAGATTCTTTAGATCTAAAGAAAACCCAAGAATATGCCAATAATGTCAAGCGAGATTGGAAAATATGGAATGATTCTAAATATGATTTAAAGCAAGCACAAGCTAAAATAGCTGATTCACAAAAGGAGTTGGAGGAAATGCAATATATCTACCAAGATTTAGATAAATTAGAATTAGAAGATCCAAATGAGCAACTAAAATTAGAAACCGATCAAAAACGATTATCAAATCTTTTAAGATTAAAGGAAGGAGTTAAATCTTTATTACTTCGCCTACATGACAGTCTTGATGAGTATCCATCTGTTTTAGATCATACGAATTTTTGTATTAATGAATTAAAAAATTTGTCACAAATTGATTCTTCATTACAACCAATTTACGAATATTTATATAGAATAAATGATAATCTTAATGATTTAATTTATCAGGTTAATGATTATGAAAAAACATTAGATATTGATCCTTCTATTTTAAATGATATACAAGTCAGATTATCTAATCTCAAATTTTATCAAAAAAAATATCAAAGAAATATAACAGAGCTTATTCATTATAAAAATGAATTAATGAATTATCTTTCTTGTCAGGATAGTTCTGATAATATCAATGAACTTTCTTCACATGAAAATAAAAAAAGAATCATAAGAGACACTTCTAATAAAGATTTATCTACTTTTAGAAAAACAATTGCTATACAATTTGAAAATCAATTGGTTAAGAGTTTAAAAAAATTAGGTATTCCCAATGTTCGTTTTAAGGTTGTTTTCGAAGAGTGTGAAGCAACAATCAATGGGATTGATAAAGTTAATTTTATGTTTTCAGCAAATCCAGGTATTCCATTAGCACCTCTTGCAGAAATAGCTTCTGGTGGAGAGAAATCTAGATTTCTTCTTGCAATAAAGGCCATTTTTTCTTCATTTGAACAAGCTAATTTATTAATTTTTGATGAAATTGATTCAGGTGTAAGCGGATCAGTGAGTAGTTACGTAGCTAATTTGCTTTGTGATTTATCAAGTCGACGACAAGTATTTTGTGTGACTCATCAACCTTTAATTGCAGCATTTGCTGATAATCATTTTGCTTTAAAAAAGTCTGTTTTCGCTGGCAAAACAAAGTCTGTTGTTATTAATTTAAAGGAAACTGTAGACAGACAGAGGGAATTGGCTCTATTGGCTGGGGGTGAGGTAATAGAAGCGAATGCTTATGCGGCGAGTTTGCTGGAACATAAAGCTGCATGATGAGCACATTTTTCTATACAATTAGCTATTGATATTTTTCCCTAATGGGAAGTCCAAAACCTAATTCAAAAAAAAAGACATTAAATATTGGTTCTTCAACTGAAGAAGTCATAACTATTCGTGGTGCAAGGCAGCACAATCTAAAAAACGTTGATTTATCTATTCCAAGAAATCAATTGGTTGTTTTTACTGGAGTTAGTGGAAGTGGTAAAAGTTCTTTAGCCTTTGATACTATTTTTGCTGAAGGACAAAGACGATATGTTGAGAGTTTGTCTGCTTATGCAAGACAATTTTTAGGACAGGTTGATAAACCAGATGTTGATTCAATTGAAGGTTTATCTCCAGCGATTTCTATTGATCAAAAATCAACAAGTCATAATCCTCGCTCAACAGTTGGAACGGTTACTGAAATACAAGATTATTTTCGGTTGCTTTTTGGAAGAGCGGGTGAACCTCATTGTCCTGAGTGCTCTAGGCCAATTAAGCCTCAAAGTATTGATGAGATGGTTGATCAAATTAAGACTTTGCCAGAAGGAACTCGATATCAATTACTTGCACCAGTAGTTAGAGGTAAAAAAGGAACACATTCAAAACTATTGTCTGGATTAGCTGCAGAAGGATTTGTTCGAGTAAGAATTAATAAAGAAGTGAGAGAATTGGCAGATAATATTGAATTAGATAAAAATCAAGTTCATTCTATTGAAGTAGTAGTTGATAGATTGATTGCAAGAGAGGGTATCGAAGAGAGATTAACTGATTCATTAAGTACTACTTTAAAAAGAGGGGATGGTTTAGCAATAGTTGAGGCAGTACCTAAAAAGAATGAAGAACTTCCCAAAGGTGTTGATAGAGAAAGATTATTTTCTGAAAATTTTGCTTGCCCAGTTCATGGAGCAGTGATTGAAGAATTATCGCCACGATTATTTTCGTTTAATAGTCCATATGGAGCATGTCCTGATTGTCATGGTTTGGGTCATTTGAAAAAATTTACTTGTGAAAGGGTTGTACCTGATCCATCATTACCGGTATATGCTGCTGTTGCACCATGGAGTGATAAAGATAATTCATATTATTTTTCGTTATTATTTTCAGTTGGTGAGGCTTTTGGTTTTGAGATAAAAACTCCTTGGAAAGATTTAAAAGAAGAACAAAAAAATATTTTATTAAACGGTAGTAAAGAACCTATTCTAATTAAAGTTGACAGTAGATATAAACAAGATTCTGGATTCAAAAGACCTTTTGAAGGTATTTTACCTATTTTAGAAAGACAGTTACAGGATGCGAATGGAGAAGCAGTTCGCCAAAAGTTAGAAAAATATCTTGAATTAGTTCCTTGTGCAAGTTGTCATGGCAAGAGATTACGACCTGAAGCTCTTGCTGTGAAACTAGGACCTTTTGCAATTACTGATCTCACCTCAACAAGTGTTTCTAAAACACTTGAGAATGTTAAAGAATTAATGGGTCTTGAGCCAACAAAAAATACAAAGCAATTACAATTACTTTCTAATAAACAAAAAAAGATTGGAGAATTAGTTTTAAAAGAAATTCGATTACGTCTTCAATTTCTATTGGATGTTGGTCTTGATTATTTAACTCTAGATAGACCAGCAATGACATTATCCGGAGGAGAAGCTCAAAGAATAAGACTCGCCACGCAAATAGGTGCTGGTTTAACAGGAGTACTTTATGTTTTAGATGAGCCAAGTATTGGACTACATCAAAGAGATAATGATCGATTGTTATCTACACTAAAAAAATTACGTGATTTAGGAAATACTTTGGTTGTTGTTGAACATGATGAAGACACAATAAGAGCAGCTGATCATTTAGTAGATATAGGTCCTGGTGCTGGTGTGCATGGAGGAAAAATTATTGCTCAGGGATCTTTAGATAATTTGTTGACCGCTAAGGAATCGTTAACTGGTGCTTATCTTAGCGGGCGTTCATCTATACCTACTCCAGTCAGCCGAAGAGATTCAGTACAAAGAAAATTACGTTTAGTTGATTGTGATAAAAATAATCTAAAACATGTTTCGGTTGATTTTCCTTTAGGTAGATTAGTCGCTGTGACTGGAGTTAGTGGAAGTGGAAAAAGTACTTTAATCAACGAATTACTTCATCCTGCTTTAAATCACTCTTTAGGGTTAAAAGTTCCTTTTCCAAAAGGATTAAAAGAATTGAAAGGCATTAAATCTATTGATAAAGTCATTGTGATTGATCAATCTCCAATTGGTCGGACTCCACGATCTAATACAGCTACTTATACAGGTGCTTTTGACCCTATACGTCAACTTTTTGCTACTTCTGTTGAAGCAAAAGCCAGAGGATATCAAGCAGGACAATTCAGTTTTAATGTTAAAGGAGGAAGATGCGAAGCCTGTCGTGGTCAAGGTGTGAATGTAATTGAAATGAATTTTTTACCTGATGTTTATGTTCAATGTGATGTGTGTAAAGGAGCTCGATTTAATCGAGAGACATTACAAGTGAAATATAAAAACTATTCTATTTCTGATGTATTAGAAATGACTGTGGAGCAAGCAGTTGATGTTTTTTCTGCTATACCTCAAGCTTCAGATCGATTAAGAACACTTTTAGATGTTGGTCTTGGATATATCAAGCTTGGACAACCAGCTCCAACTTTGTCGGGAGGAGAAGCTCAAAGAGTAAAACTTGCTACTGAGTTATCTAGAAGAGCTACTGGTAAAACACTTTATTTAATAGATGAACCGACAACTGGTTTAAGTTTTTATGATGTTCATAAGCTAATGGATGTTATACAAAGATTAGTAGATAAAGGAAACTCAATTATTGTTATCGAGCATAATTTGGATGTTATTAGATGTTCTGATTGGATTATAGATATGGGTCCTGAAGGAGGTAATAGAGGAGGAGAGATTATTGCCATGGGTACTCCTGAAGAAGTGGCAAAAGATTCAAATAGTTATACGGGTAATTATTTAAAAAAAGTTTTGGAATTACATCCCCCTGGAAAAGCTTAATATTGTTTGTTTTGTACATATTCCTTAATCTTGAAGATTAATTTGACTTATCTTTAATTTTTAACACTTTAAAAACCTGTGATAGCCTTAAATTTTTAAAATCCAATTTTTATTGAAAAAATATTATGGTTTCTTTAGGTTTAATGATTCAAAAATCAATTATTACAGCATTATTCTTTATCTGGTCTTTGCTTGGGATTAAGACTTTTACATTTAAACTTGCATGGATTAATCCGTTCACATGATCTTGAATTGGGGAGAGATTCAGATACTGGCGGGCAAACGTTATATGTTTTAGAACTAGTAAAAGGACTTGCTGCAAGACCAGAGGTTGAAAAAGTTCAACTTATTACTAGATTAATTATTGATAGGAAAGTATCTCTTGACTACTCAAAGCCTGTTGAAAAGATATCAAGTACTGCAGAAATTATTAGATTACCTTTTGGTCCGAAACGCTATATAAGAAAAGAATTGTTTTGGCCATATTTAGATGATTTAGCTGATCAAATAGTTCATAGACTACGAAAAGAAAATCAATTGCCTGATTGGATTCATGCTCACTATGCAGATGCTGGTTACGTTGGAGCATTGGTTAGTAGGAGATTAGGCTTACCATTGGTTTTTACTGGTCATTCATTGGGCCGAGAAAAGCTAAGAAGATTATTGTCTGCTGGCATAGACCATGATCAAATTGAGCAAACTTATTCAATTACCAAAAGAATTGATGCAGAAGAATTAGCGTTAGCACATTCAAACTTGCTTATAACAAGTACTAAACAGGAATCTGAGGTGCAATACGCTCGTTATGGGCGATTTAACTCGAAAAACGTAGAAATAATTCCACCGGGTGTAGATTTAAATCGTTTTCATTCAATAGATTCGAATTTAAAGGAAGAAGAAAAAGAATTAAATAAACTATTCAAGCCTTTTTTGAGAGATATTCATAAATCTCCTCTTTTAGCTATATCAAGAGCAGTAAGGAGAAAAAATATTCCTGCCTTGATTGAGACTTATGGGCGTTCGCCAATTTTGCAACAAAGACATAATCTTATCTTGATTTTGGGTTGTCGAGAAGATTCACGTCAGCTTGATAAACAGCAAAGAGAAGTTTTTCAGCAAGTTTTTGAACTAGTTGATAAATATAATTTATATGGAAAGGTTGCTTATCCAAAACAACATAGAAGAGAGCAAATCCCATCAATCTACCGTTGGGCTGCAAATAGGAAAGGACTGTTTGTTAATCCTGCTTTAACAGAGCCATTTGGTTTGACACTATTGGAAGCTGCTGCATGCGGATTGCCAACGGTGACTACTGATGATGGTGGTCCAAGGGATATTCTCTCTCGTTGTGAAAATGGTTTACTTGTAGATGTCACTGATTTAGAAGCTTTTAGAGATGGAATAGAGACTGCTGGTTCGAATACTTCTTTATGGAAAACTTGGAGTATGAACGGGATTGAGGGAGTAAGCAGGCATTTTAGTTGGGATGCTCATGTTTGTAATTACATTTCATTGATGGAGAAGCGGCTTAAATTTCTTGCACCTCGAAATTGGACATTTGCAAATAATAAAGAAGCTAGTCCTATTGGTCAAAAATTAATATTTTTTGATTTAGATAACTACCTTGATCAATCAAAAGGCTTATCAATATTGAGAAATAAGTTAAAAGATCATGTATTGAATTGCGATATTCAATTGGGAATTTTAACTGGAAGATCTATTAAAGCTGCTCGTTATAGATATGCAGAAACACAACTACCTCCACCTTCAGTTTGGATATGTCAAGCTGGTACTGAAATTTATTATGCTGATGAGAATAAATCAGATATTTTTTGGCAAGAGTTAATAACTGTTGATTGGAATCGTAAAGGTGTAGAAAAAGTTTTGTTCGATTTAAAAGATTATTTAGAGCTTCAACCACCTGAACATCAAGCCCCTTACAAGATAAGTTATTTATTAAAAGAACCTAGTGATGCAATTTTATCTTTAGTTCGAAAAAGACTTAGACAGTCTGGACTTGCTGCTTCTCCACACCTTAAATGTCATTGGTATTTGGATGTTGTTCCTTTGCGAGCATCACGAGCAGAAGCTATTAGATTTTTGTCATTACGTTGGGGGTTATCTTTAGAAAAAGTGCTTGTTGTGGCAAGTCAACAAGGAGATGCTGAGTTAATAAAGGGAATGAATACGAGTGTTATTCCTAGTGATCATGACTCATCGTTAGATGGATTCAGAACTCAACAAAGAGTTTTCTTTTCTGATGGTCAAGATTCTGTTCTAGATGGTTTAAAACATTTTCAGTTTTTTAAAAGCCATTAATTTGTAATATTCTTATGTCTTTTTAGCATTTATCTTTTAAAAATTAATAGATCAAATTTAATGAATTTTCTCTTCAAGTATCAATTTAAGTTGTTGATATGGTGGCTCTTCACTAACAAAACCCCAATCATTAAAAATTTTTGAGTCTATATGCGTGATTATTTGTTGTTGATTTCTTTTTTCTACCTTAAAACCTTCTGCTGACATTTTTCTCATCAATCTTGCTGATTCTTCAAATCGAGCAGCCATAGAATCTAAAGTTTCACAGTCCTTAGTAAGTCCTTCTTCTTTCCATGTAAAATAAGTCATCTGTTTAACTTAATGAGTGAGGACTTAATACAAAAAATATATTTATTATTACTAATAATAATGTAACAAACCAAAAGGTACCTACAATTACTACCTCATTGTTACCTTTCAGTTCAAAATGGTGATGTAATGGTGTCATTAAAAATAACTTATGACCTTTTCCGTTGATTAATTTAGAAATTTTAAAAATACTTACTTGAATTATGACTGAGATAGATTCTGCAGCAAGTATTCCTCCCATAATTAAAAGAGACCAAAGATTATTTGATATCAAAGCTATACCACCAAGAGATGCTCCAATAGCCAAGGAACCAGAATCTCCCATAAATAATTTTGCAGGATGTTTGTTTAGCAAAAGAAATCCCATACAAGCTCCAGCCATTACTATGCAGAGAGGAGCCAGTGACAAATTATTATTTGATTTGTCTAATAAAATAGTAATAGCTAGTCCTGTGAAAATTATTACGCTACAGCCACTCAACAAACCATCTAAACCATCTGTTAAATTAGTTGAATTACTTTCAGCTAATAATACAAATATTCCTAAAGGGTAAATTAAATTTCCAATATTAATTATTTTATTAGCTATTTGAATATTGCTAGGTATTAAATTATTTGATGCACAAAAAATTATAAAAATAAGACTAATGCATAGTTGTAAAATTATTTTTTGCTTAGATTTTAGACCAGTATTCAATTTTTTTTTTAAACTAAGAAAATCATCTATAAATCCAATAAACATAAAAAATATAATAAGAAAACTTAAAGTTAAAATAATTTTGTAATCATCTTTCTGAAAATATAATATATTACTTATTATTATTCCAATAGGAACAAAGAAAATACCTCCCATTGTTGGAGTTCCTTCTTTCAAAAGATGTTTTTTCGGACCTTCTTTTCTTATGATCTGTTTGATTTTAACTTTCTTTAATTGAGGTATT
>QCJZ01000026.1 GCA_003215695.1 Prochlorococcus sp. AG-409-J03
AAGAAGGGGCCTATAAGATGCTTTATACAGGAAAATGGGATGCGACTTCTCAACTATTAGATGCAGAGGAAAAAATCAAAAATACAGTCAACAATCTGCCTTATTTAAATAATTTCAAACAGAATATCTAAAATACTGCTTGTACTGAATCAGCAAATTTAAATCCATTTATACGAAAATATAATCCCCCTGCATCATTATTAGGATGATAGTAAATTCCCCATTCGTATGCTCTTTTATGCCATAAAAAACCTAGCTTTGTATCATAGTATTCACCATAATTTTTTGAGCTATTGTCAATATTTAAATTAGAGATGATATCAAACATTAATGGTCCATATATTTGCTGCACTAAATTGATATTTAGTGTTTTCATATCAATTGCATTATCAAACTT
The DNA here is from genome assembly GCA_003215695.1 of Prochlorococcus sp. AG-409-J03. Classification (GTDB taxonomy): domain Bacteria; phylum Cyanobacteriota; class Cyanobacteriia; order PCC-6307; family Cyanobiaceae; genus Prochlorococcus_B. Next base: position 398 of record QCJZ01000026.1, read on the forward strand.
AAATGGACTATTTCCAAACTTAATTTTTATACCTGGCATAATGGAAAGTTTTGTATAATCAAAGAAATTTCTCTTTAAATTTCCCAATCTAACTTCAGGTCCAAGACTCAGCTTTAAAAAACCTTGATCAGTAGAATTCAAATAGTTAAAATAGGCTGAATTAATATTAGTTCTGAAGACCAATTCAGGATTAATTGAAACAGGTGATAAAAGAGTTGCTTCCTTTTTATAAAGATTCTTTGGGTTAACACTCCATATGGGATATTGACTATCTATAGAAGTAAAAACACTAAAACGCCAAAGGCTAGTCATATCATTATTTTCAAACTTTTCTGACTCATATTTAGCTGTTCCAATTCGAATATTTAAATTGTTTGTCAACTCACCAGTTTTGAAAAAATGAGTTTTTTCAATAAAGCCTCCAAATGCAGATTTGATCTCAGTCTCACCAATAGTGCCATTCCAAGCTCTGGACCTATATTTAGTAAAAACATTAAAAGTTGAGTCTTCTATGATAGGCATCCTAATATACTTTCTAAAAGTGTTTGAGTGTCTTATACCACTAGAGATTCTAGTTAGATTTAATGTACTTAAATCATTTACACTTTCGAATACCCAGTGTTTATTATTTGCTTTTAGCTTTATATTTAAACCAAATAAATCAGAGAAATTAATATTTGTATTTTGACTATTTTTATAACTATTAGTTTTTCCTAGAATAGCTCTATTAATTAAAAATTGAGGCTGAAAGTCAAGTTTTATATTTTTATTAATAGTTGTTGTATCACTTCTTCTTACTAAGACTAATCCATCACGATCTTTACTATCTAATATTAAATCAAGTTTATTTTTATTTTTCTTCTTTCCTCCAAAAATTCTTTTTCCCAAAAAAATCTTAGTTCTATTTTCAAGTATTAAATTCGTTTTAGAACTAGTAATAAGTAATTCCCCTTCTTTTTCTTCTGCGATAACATCTATTCCCTCAAAAGAGATTTGATTAGGATCAAATGGATCATTCGTAAAAATAATTCTATTAGATTTCCAGCCATGATCCTCAATAGTTATTGAATTAGATTTAAATCTCCAATTATTAATTGAACCTATTGATTTACTAGATCTAGTGATCTTATTTTCTGGTAATTTTACATTTCCAAAAGAGAATTCTATTCCATCAGAATAGGTATTTATTTGATTGTTATTAGTTCTATCTTGAACTTGATTCCTAATTAAATTAGTGTCAATTGTTAAATCATCTAATACATTTTTTAGATCTAATATCCCATATACATCATTAATTATTCCTTCCTTCTTTAATAGATTAAATTTAAATTCTTTAGCTCTAAAATATTGTCCTCCCTTTTTGAACCTAATATTACCCTCAGCAGATAAAATACCAGTTAACTTATTATAACTTAATAAGTCAGATCTTAAGACTCCATCATTTATTAAAGCTTTGACATTCCCCTCAGCTAGATAAATATTTTGATCGTAATCATATTGCTTATCAGAAAAAATTTTAACAGTTAAAAATATAACTTCCTTTTGTTCTGATTTTTTTAAAAGTGAGTTTTTATCAGTATCAAGTAAATTACCTACAGAATAACTGTAGTATTTATTTTTAACTCCTTTTTGAAAAAATTTCTCCTTTCCAATAGAAGTCTCAAATAAAGACAAGAAGATTCCAAACCCTAGAATTCCAAGGTTTACAGCCAATACATAATTATTCTTCGCCGCCAAATGAGATAAGCCGACGAAAAGATGATACTTAATAAAGCAATTACTGGAGCTTATTTAGTCCAGTAATTAGCGTGTCATTTTTAGTCTTGAGGACTTTCCAAATCCTTTCTATTGGGTGTCCTTGTTGGATCACTTGCCAAGAAACCAAATAAAAAGATCCCGACAAAGAAAAAGACGACCGTATAAACGGAAATCTTGAGGGCAAGCATAAATCCGAACCAACTAATTAGACGTTAAACCTATCCTATGAAGTCAATAACTCCAATCAAAAACCCAAAGGTGTTACAGATTTTTGGAAATGGGAAAATTTTTTACGTCTCGAGAAAGCCAAAAAGCCAATAATAGCAATGAATAAAAAAGAAAGCTCCATTTTTGTTTCTTATAAGAAGTACAAAAATCTGTAATTCCTTATTTATTTTGCAATTTTCCTTTTCTATAAGGTTATTGAAGACCACTCTTATCAAATATCATGTTTTTTGGTTCATTCCATCACAAGTTTCTACAGTCTCTTCTCCTTTTGGACAAGTTCTCATACAATACCTTGACTCATACAATTCTGAGCTAAAAGAAACGACATGGGACAAAAAACAGCACTTGGATCTTTGCTTAAATCCATTGGTAATTCTGGACAAGGGAAAGTTGTTCCAGGTTGGGGAGCAACACCTGTGATGGCATTTATCGGAGTTTTACTACTGGTTTTTCTAGTAATCATGCTCCAAATTTATAACCAATCACTTCTTCTACAAGGTTTTTCCGTCGACTGGAATGGCTGAATTGATTAAATTCTGAGTAGTTGAGATTCGCCCATGAATATTTTTGGGGTTGGTTTGCCTGAAATAGCTGTGATTGCTGGATTGGCACTGGTTATTTTTGGCCCAAAACGTCTTCCCGAACTTGGGCGAACACTTGGAAAAACCTTAAAAGGTCTTCAAAGCGCATCTACTGAATTCGAGCGTGAAATAAAAAATGCAATGACTGAAGAGGAATCTTCAAATGAAAACATTGCCGACAAAAAAAATTAATTCTTCCAAAACTAACCACATATCCAACTATTAGAATCAACGATGATTCTTTATCACTGGTATGTTGAAAGATGACTTGAAATTATTAGTTGGCTTAGGCAATCCTGGGACTGAATATAATAAAACTCGCCATAACGTGGGATTTATGGTGTTGGAGGAAATCGCTAAAAGAAAAAATTGTAGCTTTCGTGAAAGCAAAAAACTATTTGGCAAGTTTTGTGAATATGGAACAGGTATGGAAAAAACACGGCTTCTGATGCCTAGCACATACATGAATGAAAGTGGAAAATCAGTGAGATCAGCAAGGGATTGGTTTAATTTTGAAAATCATCAATTAATAGTTCTTGTTGATGACATGGATCTTCCTCTAGGGAAAATAAGAGTACGCTCTAAAGGAAGCTCAGGAGGCCATAATGGTCTAAAAAGCATTATCAACCATCTTGGAACTCCAGAGTTTAAGCGATTAAAGATTGGAATAGGCCCACCAAGCGAGAATCAAAAAGAGCGCAAATCGAAAACTGTTTCTCATGTTTTAGGAAGATTTTCAAAAGAAGAATTTGTATTATTAAATTCCATCATTGAGGAGATAATTAGTTGCATTGAATCAATCACATCTAATAATTGGGAAAAGATAATTAGTCGACTAAATTCTTACAAAGCTGATAATTTATAATTTTAAAAATGTATAACAAGCCATCAACAACTGCATATCTTCAGGTTCATAAGCAATGCTTTAAGCAGAAAAAAGTTGAAGGGGTAGTTCGTGCTGGGGATTTTGAATGGCGTTTTATTTGGGCCTTTAATCAGGGACAACTTTTTATAGAACCACCACTAGGAAGAGCACTCATAAAAGATGCATTAGAGCGCTATTTAGTCAGTACTGATTATAAACTTGAGTCAGGTGGGGATTACATATTTACAGTTAGATCCAAATTTTAATATCTAATTTATCTGGCCAAATAAATTGAAAATTCAAGAAGTCTTCCAATAAAATCAAGGCGACAACAGCATCAAGCCTTTCAGGAGGGAAAAGAACTTCTTTTGGAAGCCAACGGACAAAACAATTTGGAGGCCAAATTTCCCAATATCTAAACCTTGCTCTTAACGTTGATCCTATCTCATTGACATAATTTATATTCAAAAATTTATTTCGTTTTAATTGATTGCCTATATACATACAATTAGTACCATCACCAATTATTATCTTATTAATTGGATAATCTTTATTCCACAAAGAAACTATATCATAAAATTTGTTTACTGAAGCTATACCTGCCTCAATAACTTTTCCAGATTCTTTATCAGCCAACAACAATCCGCATTTTTGAATTCCAGGATCTATAGATAAATAAATACTCATTTAACTCTTATTCTTTATTATGTTGTCTAAAGATTGTAATTCCAATGATATTGAGACTTTATCTGCACTTTGATTATTATTAAGAGCCCTAGCTATAATTTTAAAATCTCCTTCTTTTTTACTAACTAGGTATTTTCCTAAATTGTTAATTTGATTAGCATTAATTTTCAACTCAGAACTTAATGATCCTCGTCTCCTAACCTCAGCTAAAGTTGATGCCATTAAAAGATTAATCTTTTTACTGATAGATTCAGAATCAGAATTTGATAAAGATATATTTTCTATAGCAATAACCTCACCTTTGTTCGTAATCATCTTATTTAAAGTAACTTCGGGAAATGCATAAACATAATTTTCGCCTCTTAGTATATTCCCTGCTGATTTAATCCTGACGACCCAACTTCTATTATCAGCTATTTTATTTTCAAGCTTCTCAATATCATCTTTACGAACTAATAATATTCTTCGATATTTAGATTGATTTGTTTTGACTAAGTTAAAAGCATAAAAATTTGCTTCCTGTAATATACTTTCTATAATCCTTTTTATATCATTATTTTTATTTAATTTCATAGTTTTCGTGACTAGAGTTTGGCCACTTCTTATTACTACATTTCCACTTCTCAAAGCATATAAATTTTTTTCTAATTTTTTTAATTCCGTTTCACTCTCCATAATCTTTTCTCGTATATCCTCTAGCTGAAATAATCCAACCCTTAAATCCCTATCAAATACAAGCATAGTTGCAAATGAAATAGCACTAATAATACTTCCAGTAAAAACAGTTATTAAAACAGCTGTACTTTTTGGTCTTAATTTAAAAATACTTAAACGCGCTTTTCCTACTCTCGTACCTAAACGATCTCCAAGAGTAGAAAGTATTCCACCTAGGATTAACAATAAAAGAATTTTCAGCCAGACAGTCACAGAGAGAAAGAGGAGGAATTAATCGACTCTCCTAAACTTTAGTATGTAATGGCCTTCAATTAAATCTTTTTGCTAACGCTATTGGATCGAAAATAGTTATTTTTTTTCTATCGATTGCCAATAATGAGGAACTTTTCAACTCACCAAGTAGGCGTGTAATAGTAACTCTGGTTGAACCTATTGCTTCGGCAATAGCTTGATGGGATAGTCTTAAGTCAATTGTTACTCCTTTCTCCCCAGGTACACCAAAATCCCTGCACAGAACAAGTAAGAAGCTTGCAAGGCGAGAGGACATATCTCTATGAGTTAAAGTTTCAATCATCGTTTCAGTTTGAAGTACTCGACTTGATAAACCTTGTAAAAGTAGCAAACCAACAGAAGCATCTTGCTCAATTGCATTCCTTACTGATGTAGCTGGAGCCGCAACAAGTTCCACGCGAGTAAAGGCAACAGCATGATAAAAACGATCTGACCTATGTCCTGTCAATAAAGATAAAACCCCAAAAAGACTATTTTCTCTCAATAAAGCAACTGTAATTTCTTCACCCGTTTCATAGACCCTGCTCAATCGCACTGCACCGCGCCTTATTAAATAAACCCTCTCTGCAGGATCACCAGGAAAAAAAATGGTTTTTGACCTATCTACAATTTCAGTAGAGACTCCATCCAAAGATTTGATTACATCTAAGAGAGTTTTGTTTGGCGGCGAAGGAGATGATGAATTACCAACCATCTGGCTATTTTTTTGTTGGTTGAAACGAGTAAAGCCACGATAAGAAGTGACCATGTTTTATTTATTGTTCAATGAACATTAATAAGTAGTGAAAAAACGATATGTAGCCATGGCGACTATTTTTCGGCTAAGTCTCAATCCTAACTTCTAATTACTTAACATTTTCTCTTTTTCCAATCAAAACCTAGCGCGCTTAAAAAAGATTGAAACTAGATTTTCCTCTTTTTCTTAGATCTCTTCTGGAGTTTAGCAGTTTTGATAAAAATGTATCTTCATTAGACACACCACAGATAGTGTTGAATTGGTTGTATTGCAATTTTATACCGCTAGATTAATTTATAAATGTCCTGAAAAATTGAGATGAATTCACAAGTTAGCATTGATGCTCAACAGAGGGGTTCATCACCATCAAAAGAGTCTTCTCATTGGACTACCCCCATCAGAAGACCTTTGCAACTAGTTGCCCCACAAGGGCAACTTCAAATCCATACTTCTACTTTTAGGGGTAGTTTTTCTGTTGTTCTAAGTGAGTCGCTGAGGTCGGCAGGATTGGGAAGCCAAGTTTTAATAGCTCAATTTTTGAGAGGTGGAGTCAATCAAGGACCAAATGGAGCTTCCAATCTTTGTGGTCGACTTGAATGGTTAAGACCAGACATTGAAACGTGCTTACCTGAACAAATCTCGAAAGAACGTTTATCTTTAAAAAGAAAATATGAAGAAAAAGCAATAAAAGACCTTTGGGAATTTTGTAAAGCTCGTTTAATCGAAAAAAAAATAGATAAAATCGTTCTTGATGAGATAGGAATAGCTATTAGCCTTGGTTTCATTGAAGAAAATGATTTAATTTTCATGATAAATAATCGACCATCATCCACAGATATTATTCTTACAGGACCATCCATCCCTCCTAAAGTAATTGAAATGGCTGATCAAATCACAGAATTACGCTGCAATTAAATGTTAAAAAACGATCGTTGGATTTCTAAACAGGCTTCATTAGGAATGCTTGAACCTTTTCAAGAAAAGCTAATAAGACATCTTGAACCAGAAACAGAAAAATCACCTGTTTTAAGCTTTGGGTGTTCATCATATGGATATGATTTGCGTCTATCTTCTAAAGAGTTTTTGATTTTTAGACATGTCCCAGGAACAGTGATGAATCCGAAAAAATTTAATCCTGCAAATTTAGAACCTACAGATTTAAAAGAAGATGAGGATGGAAAATATTTTATTTTGCCTGCACACTCTTACGGCCTTGGTGTTGCATTAGAAAAAATGAAAGTACCGCCAAACATTACTGTTATTTGCCTTGGGAAAAGCACCTATGCCCGCTTAGGAATCATTGTAAATACAACACCTGCGGAAGCAAGCTGGGAAGGTCATCTAACCCTTGAATTCAGCAATAGCTCCGGAGCAGATTGCAGAATTTATGCTGATGAAGGAATTTGTCAATTGCTTTTTTTTGAAGGAGATCCTTGTGAAACAACTTACAGTGATAGGAAAGGTAAATATCAATATCAAAAAGAAAGAGTGACCCTAGCAAAGGTTTAAATATGGGTTCTGTTCAATTAATAACTTCTACTCCAAATGCTGAAAAGAGCATGGCATATATTGCCAGAGTTAGTAATCCAAAAAATCAAGATAATGATGACTTTACAAAATTAATTGGATATTGCATTAAAAATGAACATTGGAGCGTATTTGAGCAAGCTTATATGACATTGCAAATAGAAACTAATCGAGGAATCGCTGCTCAAATATTAAGACATCGATCATTTACTTTTCAAGAATTCTCTCAACGCTATGCGGATAGCATGCAATTAGGGGAAATCCCTATACCGAAATTAAGAAGGCAAGATAATAAAAACAGACAAAACTCCATATCCGACTTACCGGAAGAAATTGTTCATACATTCAACAAAAGAATCAAACGACAATTCGATCAGAATAAAGAATTGTATGAAGACATGTTAGAAGCAGGAGTCGCCAAAGAATGTGCAAGGTTTGTACTTCCACTTGCTACCCCAACTAGAATTTATATGACAGGCTCATGTCGCTCGTGGATTCATTACATAAATCTAAGGACTGGTCATGGAACGCAAAAAGAACATATGGATATTGCGCAAGAATGTAAAAATATTTTTTCACAAGAATATCCAGTAGTTTCATCCGCCTTGAACTGGCTAGACTAACTGTGATCTCTAGGGGATTCTGATTTATTATTATTTAATTTTCTTGAATTATTTTTAGAAATCAAATCACTTGAATTGGATATTCCAGAAAAATATGGTAATTCAGCATTATTAATTAAAGCTAGAAAGATTTGATTAAGTTCGCTATAAGTTCTAACGCCTAATGAGAAGCCCTTAAATTGACCTTTATAGTCAAAAAAGGTTAATTGAGGAATCCCATTAACATCATATTTCTCAATCAAATCAAACCACCTAGGATTATCTACATTAAGCAAAACTATATCTAGTTTATTTGAATATAATTTTTCTGCATCAACAATATCAGGAGCCATTTCCTTGCAAGCCTCGCACCAATCTGCATAAAATTCAAATACGGTAGGCTTTCCATTTGATAAAGCAATATCGGGTTCAAGCGAGTTATTAGCTAACTGATCTAAAATTGCATTAGCTTTAAATCCACTACGAAAAAAGAATA
>QCJZ01000027.1 GCA_003215695.1 Prochlorococcus sp. AG-409-J03
TGATTGACTTGTAATTTTTTTAGTTTGTTGGAGATTCGTGTATTGGCAAGCAACTCGCTTTTTTCAGTTATAGCAAAGCTTTTTGTCTGTAGATACCATTTTTTCATCTCTTCTTGGAGTCAGTAGATGCTGACCACACCAACGAGAAGAGCACATTTCATCACGATAACTTAATTTTATTGAGGAGGGACGTAAAACATTAAGGTAAACGCCAGGAATACTAAGACAACCTTCTTCATATGTATCTAAGGTTGCACTAGACGAAATGATCTCAGGATTTATAAATACCATCGGGGGGGCATCTGGATCTTCAAAATACAAATCAATAACTAATAATCTTTTTTGTATCCCAACTTGAGGTGCGGCCAAACCAATCCCTTTGGAAGAATACATAGTTATGAGCATATCTTTAGCTAACTTTCGAATTGAATCATCAACTTTGCCTATACGATTAGCTGGTGTTCTTAAAGCCTCATCTCCTAATTGATATACCTTCAAAGGAGGATTCTTTACAGGTTCTTTCGAAACTGCAATTGAGGGCTTCTTTTTTTCTGCATTTTTTGCAAGTTGAGCAAAACTTCCAGCCAAAGGAGTCTTGGTAGAACAACTTTTATACTTTACTTTGTTTTATGTTCCATGGGTGAATTAATCATTGACTCTCAACATCAATGAAGACACAAAAAATGCCAATATTGGATGCTGAAAAAGTTTATGGTGAAGCTCCCATCTTTAAAGAGCCTCGGATAATAGGTGAGTGGATTTTATGGTTAGAACAAAGACCCAATGAAAAGGGAAGAACTACAGCTTTAATTAGACCTTGGCGACAAAAGGACTTCTTACCTCAGGAGTTAACACCATATCCATGTGATTTAAGATCAAAAATCCATGGATATGGTGGTGCTCCTTTAACCGCAACTCTTGATGGGTCAGACTTAATATTGACCTGGGTTGATAATAAAGATAACTGCTTATGGATGAGAACTTGGTCTTCTGAAAAAGACAATGAAAAACCTTTTTCTTTTAAATTCATACCTAAATCACAATTAATTTGTCTATCAAAAAATCACAATTATTGTCTTGCAGGGGGTGTAATTGATCTTGAAAAAAATATTTGGATTGGATTAATGGAAGATAAAGATGGAGATCATATAGTTTCTTTTGATCTATATAAAATAGATCAAACTCCAGTATTTATATACTCATCTAAGGGTTTTTTAGGTTATCTTGCTCTGAATTCTCATAATAGAAAGTTGGCATGGATTGAGTGGCAAAATACTTCAATGCCTTGGGATTTAAATGAATTAAAATTAGCTAAATTGGATGAGAAAGGAAATATACTAAATATAGTAAATTTTAATAATGAATATTTAAAATATCAGAAAAAAATATCATTTTTTAATCCTATCTGGTCCGATGCAGGTGATCTTTTGGTTGCAGAAGATAGTAGTGGCTGGTGGAATATTACACAGATTAAAACTGATAGTAATAATAATTTAGTTACTATTGCTCAGAATCAATGGAGCATCAAGGCAGATATTGCTTTTCCACAATGGGTTCTTGGAATGTCGAGCTTTTCATGTGTGGGAGATGATGTTATTGGGGCTTTTGCTCAGGACGGAATTTGGACTTTAGCTTTATTTCAAAAAAATGGATCTATCAAAATTATTGATCAACCTTTTATTGATTTCTCAGCTATTCATTCGCATCAAAATAGACTGGTTGCGATTGCAAGTGGCTCGGCAATTAGTGAAGGGATTTTGGAAATAGATTTATTTGATCACAGTTGGGACCATACTCCTGCCTCTTCATTTCGCTTGGATCCACAGCAAATAAGTATTGGTGAATCTTTTTGGTTTAAAGGATCAAAAGAGGAAAATGTTCATGCTTGGTATTATCCACCTATTACTAAACAAATTTTGTTACCCCCTTTGTTAGTTAAAAGTCATAGCGGGCCTACTGGTATGGCTCGTTGTGGATTGGACTTGGAGGTGCAATTTTGGACATCAAGAGGTTGGGCGGTTGTAGATGTTAACTATGGTGGATCTTCTGGTTTTGGAAGGGAATATAGAGATCGCTTAAGAGGAAATTGGGGCGTAATCGACGTTTTGGATTGTACTAAGGCAGTTCAGTCATTGGTTGATTCTGGTAAGGTTGATAAGAATCGTATAGCAATTGTAGGGAGCAGTGCATCAGGTTTTACAGCTTTAGGTTGCTTGATATCTGCTGACATTTTTAAAATTGGAGCATGTAAATATCCTGTAACTAATTTGATAGGTATGGCTAATTCAACGCATAGATTTGAAGAGTTTTATTTAGATTATTTAATAGGTAATATTAAAAGTGAATATGAAAAATATCTTCAAAGATCGCCAATTGAAAATGTCAATTTTATCAACATGCCATTGATTTTGTTTCATGGAATGAAAGATAAAGTTGTAGGATTTGATCAATCAATTGCAATTAAAGATGAATTATTAAAACGTGACATTCCTGTGCAAATCAATTTATTTGATAACGAAGGACATGGATTTAAAGACGGTAAAATAAAAGTTGATGTATTAAAAAAAATAGAGGCTTTTTTTAGAGAATATCTAAATACTTAAGAGTTTTCCTTTAAAAATGAAATTATTGATTTTAGTTCTTCAGTAAGAGAATCAATTTCTGATGTAGTAGATGTAAAGCTTAGGCTAGCTCTAGCGGTGCTTTTTATCCCATAGAAACGATGGAGTGGTTGGCAGCAATGATGACCACTTCTTATACAAATATTGCTGTTATCAAGTAACTCCGCAATATCATTTGAGTGAATCCCTTTTATATAAAAGGTTGCTAATGGCCCTCTATCAGGTTGAAGTAAAGGGCAAGGACCAAGAATCTTTAAATCATCTATTTCCTCTAATTTTTCAAAAAGATATTTTGTTAATTCTTTCTCGTAATTATGGATTTCATTTAATCCAATAGATTGTAAGTAACTAAGTGCAGTTCCCATGCCGATTGCTTCCCCTATCGCTGGGGTACCAGCTTCAAATTTATGCGGTAAGTCTGCCCAAGTGCTCTGATCTTTAAAAACTTCATTAATCATTTCTCCTCCACCTAGAAAAGGAGGAATTTCTTCTAGAATTTCTTCTCTACCCCATAAAAAACCTATTCCAGTTGGACCGCAAAGTTTATGAGAAGATCCTGCTAGAAAATCAATACCTAGTTTTTTTATATCTACCGGTTTATGAGCAAGACTTTGGCAAGCATCTAAAAGAACTAAGCTACCTTTTTGATGTGCAAGGTCAGTAATTTCTTCAATAGGATTACAACAACCTAGTGTATTACTTACATGAACAAGACTTACTATTTTGGTTTTATCACTCAATTTCTTTCTATAATCATCAAGATCTAATACTCCATTTTTATCAATATTAATATAAATGAGTTTGCATTTTTTTGCGTTGGCTATTAATTGCCAAGGGACTATATTACTATGATGCTCCATTAAACTTATTAATATTTCGTCGTCTTTCTCAAGTGCATAATTTCCCCATGTATAAGCTACAAGATTGATAGCTTCTGTGGCATTTCTAGTGAAAATAATCTCTTTTTCATTTTTACTATTAATGAAATTTGCTGTTAATTTTCTAGAATTTTCAAATTTTTCTGTTGCAATTGCACTTAGCTGATGTGCACCTCTATGTACATTCGCGTTTTGAAAGCTATAGTAATTTTTTAAAGAATCTAAAACTTCCTGTGGCTTTTGGCTAGTAGCTGCATGATCTAAATAAATCAAATTATTATGATTTCCATTAAATAGTGGAAAATCATTTCTACTTTTTTCAGCAATATTTTTTACTAAATGGTTCACTTTTTTATATTTGGTATTACTTTTTCAATGAAATTCCATTTCCTAGCACTTTTAGGAAAGTTTGAAATTACTTCATCATAATATCCTTTTAATAACAAAGAATTAGCGTGTTCATTATCAATACCTCTACTAAGTAAATAAAATAATTCCTCCTCTTGCAGTTGGCTTACAGTTGCTCCATGAGTACAAGTAACATCATCAGCAACTATTTCGAGTTCTGGTTTGCTATCTATTCTTGCGCGTTTAGAAAGTAATAAATTTCTACTTAGCTGCGCAGCTTCTGTTTTTTGTGCTTTTTGAGGAACAGCAATCGAACCATTAAATATGCAATGGGAATATTCAGAAGCTACGGCTTTTTGTAATTGATCAAGCTTTCCATTTGGACCTTCGAATCGAATTAAAGAGTGTGTAGCTATTTGCTCTTTTGATTTAGTGACTTGCAGCCCTTTGATAATTGTTGAAGCGTCTCCTTTACTTTGAATTATTCTTGGTTCAAATCGGGCATAATCCCAACCATGATGAATTGAATGAAGAGAATATTTACTTTTTTCTAATTGTTCTACAGCTAAAGTGCAGATTGAGGAGGATTCTTTATCTTCACCCAAAGAAATTAATCCATGAGTTAACTCTACTTTTGATTCTAGTTTTATTTCAATTAAATGATTTTGTGCCGAATTATTATTACCTAGAAAGATCTGTAAAAGGTCTAATTTTGCTCCTTCTTCTATGAGAAGAAAGATTCTAGTTGAGATTGACTTTCCCTCTATAGATGGTATTACTATTTCTAATGATTGATTCAGATTTTGTTTGATTTTTAAAGCTAAAATTTCTGGGCTCGATGCCTGATTTAGAGATACTGAAAAGTCATTTTTTACATTGCTAGACTTAACTATTTTCCCGAGATTCTCTTCGATTTCTCTGTTATTGAGTTTTTCTATACCATTAGGTAAATTGATATCTAAAATCGGATTTTTACTAGGATTAATGATAATTCTTTCTCTATTTTCATCTTTTTTTGGAAATGTATATGTAAAATTAGATTTTATATCTTCGCTATCAATTATAGTTGGTAAAGATAAAAAACTATTTAACCTATTGAGGTTGGATAATCGCCAAGCTTCATCTTTTTTAGTGGGCATGCCTTGTTGTAAGAGAAATTCTCTTCCAATTGATTGTTCTTTTTTTAAATAACCTTGAGTTGGAGGAAGAGATTTAAGCCACTTTTGGCAAATAGTTGATGATTTCATTTTGCTGTTTCTTTGTCTTTTGTATTTTTGCCAATAAAGTCATATCCTGATTTTTCTAGGTCAATTGCTAGTTCGTTGTTTCCAGTTTTGATTATTTTGCCATCAGCCATTATATGAACAAAGTCAGGGGTAATCTCATTGAGTAATCTTTGATAATGGGTTATTAAAATTGTTGCTGAATTTGGTTGCGAGAGTTTATTGATCCCAGATGCGACAATTCTCAGCGCATCAATATCAAGTCCTGAGTCAGTTTCATCGAGTATTGAAATGACTGGTTCAAGAAGGGCCATTTGAAGAATTTCGTTACGTTTTTTCTCTCCGCCAGAAAAGCCCTCATTTACGCTTCTTTCTAAAAAAGCTGGATCCATTTCTACTATTTTCAATCTTTCTTTCACTAGATCTTCGAATTCAAAAGTGTCTAATTCACTTTTAAGTAATTCTTTTCTTCTTGAGTTGGTGGCAACTCTTAAGAATTCTAGATTATTAACCCCAGGAATTTCTACTGGGTATTGAAAACCAAGGAAAATTCCAATTCTTGCTCTTTCCTCAGGTTCTAGCTCAAGAATATTGGTTCCTTTAAATTGTATAGATCCTGATAAAACTTTATAACTTGGATGACCAGCTATAACTTTTGAAAGTGTACTTTTTCCGCTTCCATTACGTCCCATAATTGCATGGATTTCTCCTTCTTTAACTGAAAGATTGACCCCATGAAGTATTTCTTGATCTTCAACGCTTGCATGAAGATCTTTAATAGATAATATTGTTTCTGAAGTTGATGAAATCACTAAATTAGGGAAAAAGTTGTAGAAAGAAAAAGTATGGTCTTAATGTATTTTTATCCAACCGAACCCTCCAATTTTAAAGCTAAAAGCTTATCTGCCTCAGATGCAAACTCCATAGGTAATTCATTAAACACATCACTACAAAAACCACTGATTAACATCGAGACACATTCCTCAAAGTCAATTCCTCTACTTTGTAAGTAAAACAGCTGATCTTCTGAAATCCTACAAGTACTAGCTTCATGTTCAATATTTGATTGAGGTTGCTTGGATTGAATATATGGATATGTATTTGCGCTGGCCTGGTCACCAATCAACATTGAATCGCATTGACTGTAGTTTCGTGAGCCCTCAGCATTTGGGCTTATGGAGACAAGGCCTCGATAGCTGTTCTTAGATTGCCCAGCACTTATACCTTTGCTTACAATTTTTGATTTTGTATTTTTTCCTATATGTATCATTTTGGTCCCAGTATCTGCTTTCTGAAGATTATTAGTTAGAGCAATTGAATAAAACTCACCAATTGAATTGTCTCCTTGGAGTACACAACTTGGGTATTTCCATGTAATAGCAGAACCTGTTTCGACTTGAGACCAGCTTATTTTGCTTTTCTTTCCTCTACATTCTCCTCTTTTTGTGACGAAGTTATAAATTCCTCCAACACCCTCTTCATTGCCTGCGTACCAATTTTGCACAGTTGAATATTTAATGGATGCATTGTCGAGTGCAACAAGCTCAACAACAGCTGCATGTAGTGTATTGGTATCAAACATTGGTGCTGTACAACCTTCTAGATAACTAACGGAGGAAGATTCTTCTGCGATAATTAAAGTTCTTTCGAATTGGCCAGTATCACCAGAATTTATTCGAAAATAAGACGATAATTCCATTGGACATTCGACCCCTTTAGGTATAAAAACAAATGAACCATCACTGAAAACGGCAGAATTGAGGGCTGCGAAAAAGTTGTCATTTATAGGAACAACTGTTCCCATATATTTCTCAATTAAATCTGGATATTCACTAACTGCTTCACTAATAGAACAGAATATCACTCCATGCTCAGCGAGTTTTTCTTTGTATGTAGTTGCTATAGAAACACTGTCAAACACAGCATCTACAGCTACATTAGATAATCTTTTCTGTTCACTAAGTGGAATGCCAAGCTTTTCAAAAGTTTCAAGTAATTTAGGATCAACTTCATCTAAACTCTTCTTTTTTATGTCTTGTTTTGGAGCTGCATAATAAACTAGATCTTGATAATCTACTTTTGAGTAAGTTAAGCCAGACCAATCAGGCTCTTCCATTTTTAGCCATTGTTCATATGCTCTTAAGCGAAATTTCAATAAAAAATCTGGCTCATTCTTTTTTTTTGAAATCAATCTAATTACATCTTCATTCAATCCTTTTGGGATCTTTTCAGTTTCAATTTCAGTTATAAAACCATACTTATAGGGTTGGGAAACAATTTCTTCGACAGTATTAGTTTGGGTCATTTTATTTTGATTAAATCAAGTCGTATGTTTATTTATGAAAAGTTTGGTTTTTTAGGATCCAAGTTAATCTTTAATTATGGCATTTGGGGTTCATCATCTTATCAAAGTGTTTTGATAGTTGGATCTCAAATGTCATTCTAAGTCAAATCAAGAGGGAAAACCCAGTGTTAAGAAAGTAGTTTTAATCTCTATTCATCTTAAGTTAAAATGCTTACAATCGTTTCTATTTTGATTGTGCTTGAATAAACTCTTACTGTTGTTTGAATTCGTTGGATACTTTTTAATGTAGATAAATAGCTGTATAAACCCCTTTCACACTTGTTATTTTCTTTGTTATTCCGTTTTTCTGATTGATATTAGTTAATGTATTAGAATATTTTTATTCAGCTTATAATTGCAAAAAACATAACAAAACCTATTAAAAGATAAATATTTTCTTTAGACTATACCAAGATGCAATGGGGCCCTCGTGCCAAATGATGGAAACTACTTTTGTTGATAATTTGAAAAATAGTCCCTTAAGTCAAGAAGATATAGCATTGATTGCATTGACTGATCTTTCTGTTAGTGAAAAACATCACTTGCGGATGCTTGCGCACTGCTTGCAATGTTTTAAATCAATGAGGAAGGACAATGCAGAAGGTTTGCTTCCTGTGAAGGAGGAATGGCTTGAGTGGTGTTTAAAAAATCCCATAATGCTGAATGATGACGAGTTTGTTCAGGTTATGTTTGAGCAATTTTCTGGAGCAGCTATCCAACTTGAAAAATTATCGAATGATCTAAAAGTTG
>QCJZ01000028.1 GCA_003215695.1 Prochlorococcus sp. AG-409-J03
CGGGAAGTTGTCCGAGTCGTCATCATCACAATCCTGGCAGGCGATGTACTGGTCACCGTCCACATCGCTCAGTTCATCCCCTTGCGAGTTGCTGAAGTCGGCGTTGCCGCTGCAGTCGTTGTCCTGGCCATCACAGATCTCACTGTTGCCCGGGTAGTTGTCACCGTCTCCGTCGTTGCAGTCCAGCCCGTTGCTGACCCGGTCGGCGATGACGCTACAGGAGCTCGTGCCGGTCAGTGGGTCGCCGTAGCCGTCGCCATCGCTGTCGACGAACCAGGTGGTTGCATCGAGGGCGCTGTCGTCGACAAAGCTGTCGCAATCGTTGTCCAGGCCATCGCACAGCTCAACACCACCGGGATGCACTGATGGCTGCATGTCGTCACAGTCCAGGGCGTTAGCGCTAGCGCCTGCAGGCAGGAAGCAGGCCACCAGCTGGGTGCTGCTATCACCGTAGCCGTCGCCGTCGCTATCGGCGTAAAAGGTGCTTTGAACGCCCTCGTCGACGCCACCTGTGCAGTTGTTGTCGGCTCCATCACAGACCTCGCTACCTCCGGGGTAGGAGCTGGCGTCCAGGTCATCGCAGTCGTCGCTGTTGGCGACGTAGCCTGCCTGCTGCTCACAACCGACCTGACTGAGCGTTGTCCGGCCGTAGCCGTCTCCATCAGCGTCCAGATACCAGATGGACTCACCGGTGGCGCCCGCCTCGTCAATCAGTCCATCACAGTCATCATCGACATCGTTGCATGTCTCAGTAGCGGCCGAGTTTACGGTGCTGTTGTTGTCGTCACAGTCTTCGCAGGCGGCCTCGCCGTCAAGGTCACTGTCGGCATACATCACCTGTCCATCACAGTTATAGTCGTTGGGGTCACTGCAGTCGGACTCCGCCGCGCCGGGGTGGTAGCTCGGCTCGTTATCGTCGCAGTCGCCTGCATAAGCCGAGTAGCCGTGGGGCTGGTTGCAGGAAGCAGACGAGCTTGAATCCACCCCATAGCCGTCGCCGTCCGCGTCCCGGTACCAGGTGGGCGCGTCCTGCGCGTCGCTCTCGTCCACTGCTCCATCGCAGTCGTTGTCGATACTGTCGCACAACTCATCGGCGCCGGGATGAATGGCCGGGTCCCCATCGTCGCAGTCCACCTCGTCTAAATAATTGTCGCCGTCGCCATCGACTGGCAGCTCGGTGCCATCATCATCGTCAGCTGCAGAGTCATCGTCATCCCCAGCGGAGTCATCGTCACCGCTGCTGTCATCATCATCATCCCCCACCTCAGCATCACAGCCAGCGATAAGAAGCAGGCTCAAGGCCAACAAGAACAACAACAGACTTCGCTTCATGACGTCCCCTCCAAAGGCGGGGGAAAGATTAGCAAAGTGGCTTTGGATATCGGTTTTTCATCCCGCGCCGCCGCGGTAATGCGCCAGCTGCCATCGGACAATCAAAGCCAGCTGCGTGATAGGATCGCCGCCCCGGGAGGATGCGACAGATATGAACTTTGATCGGTGCCTGCGGTTCCTGCTGCTGACCCTTGGCTGCTCATCCATGCTGCTGGGCTGCATGGATGACCCCAGAAAACGGGTTCGGCCAGCGAGCGACGACGACGACACGGCTACACCTGGCGATGACGACGACACGGCCACACCTGGCGATGACGATGACTCAACCCCACCAGGCGATGACGATGACTCAACCCCACCAGGGGATGACGATGACTCAACCCCACCAGGTGATGACGACGACACCGTAGCGGCAGACTGTCTTGCTGGGGAAGTCCCCGATTGTGCTGGGTCCTGCGTCCCGAGCGCCTACCTGGGCGACAACGCTTGCGATGACGGCAGCTATGAGTACCCCGAAGGCAGCGGGATACCCGTCTTCCTGAATTGCTCGACCTTCGCTAACGATGCTGGTGATTGTGGGCTCGTTGAGTGCCCAGAGGTCGGACTGATTCCTGATTGCACCGGGGTCACCTGGTGCGCATCGGCAACACTCCTCGGCAACCAAATCTGTGACGACACAAATAGCGAGACATCCATTGACTTCAACTGCGAGCAGCTCAACTTCGATGCGGGCGACTGCCAGGGATTGGGGGACTGATATGCGTTCAGCACGTGGATTAGCCATACTTGTGGCCGCTGCAACTGCGCTGTTGCCTGGCATCGTAGTGGCTGCTGACGGCACCCTCTCTCTGCGCATGAGCAATGACCAGCGGCTATTCGTCTATATAGACGGCGAAGAGGTCGGCAAGACGCCCATTGAGTTGACCCTTGCTCCCGGTCGATACGATTTTGAGGTCAAGGAAGCCGAATATGCGTCGAAATCGGTACGAGGGGCCGGAGTCGTTCGGTCGGGTCAAACGACAGCGATGGTAGGCGACTGGGAAGCACGCACATTCAGCGAAGACCTTGCTGCTACACGAGGCACGATCGAGGTCACCTTGAGCCTGGCCAGCGCCAACTCAACTGCACTGCCCGAAGATCTGGCTGCTGAGCTGTGGCCACAGCTGACTACCGCAGTTCGCTGTGGCGATGAAGACATCGCGTCCGCGGACATAGAGACAACCGAAATCGAAGGGGCTGCCTTAGCTCGCCTGGTCAAAGTAAACAACGCACCTCCAGGCAACTGCCTGGTGGACATGTCCCTATTCGGCAGCACCGCCTCTTCCCAGCATCTTATAGAGGTACAGCAGACCAGCTCTTCAGACGTCGAACTCAAGCTGGCCTGGGCGCTGGTCAAAGTTGCCCGGCTCGAAGGCAAAGACCGAGCGAAGTTGATTCGTCAGGACGACAACGGTGAGGAACAAAGCACCCCGCTGTCGGAGGAGCCACTGCTGGTGAAATCAGGACCGGCAAGAGTCGTGCTGCAACATGCAGGTACGAGTTTTGAGGTCGCTGACCTCGCCGATCTTGCGGGCTCGGTGAACATCGAACCTTATGGCACCTTGGTCTTTGCTGAGGAGGTCCAGGTCGATGGCCTGCAGCTCAGCCTCAATGGCAAGAAGCGCACATTCGCCTCAGAACTGGTCCTTCCCACAGCTGACTGGACCATTAGCCTGAGCGCTCCTGGCGCCCATCCCATAGAGCGAACGGTTTCGATTCGCCCAGGACAGCAAAGCCCCTGGACGAGCAGCTTATCCGCAATAACTCCTGCTCAGGTCTCCATCTCTGTGGTGGGTCCTGGCAAGTGGCAGTTGCGCGTCAACGGCAAGAAGTCAGAGGCATCAAGCTCCCTCGAACTGGCTCCTGGCAAGTACCAGATCGGCATAACTGCAAAGGGTTGGGACGCTGAAACCAGAGAACTGGAACTCAGCGAAGCTCAACAAGCTGAGCTCAACTTCGAGCTCACGGCTCACCCTATCTCTGTGCGATTGACGGACCTGGTCCCGGGAAGCAAGATTACGTTGACCTCAGCAGAGGGCGAAGTCACCGAAGCCGCGGCCTCAGGCTCCTATGAGGTTGAACTGCCCGTAGGCAGCTATCGCTGGACGGTCCAGGCTAAAGACCGCAGCTCGGCACAAGGGAGCTTTGAACTGAAGCCTGCCCAAGCAGCTGAAGACATCAAAGTAGAGCAGCCCTGGACAGAGCTTGCTCGAGTACAACGCAGCACCCGGGCACGTACGGCGGCGCTGGCTGGGATCGCCGGTGCGCTCGCAGGCACTGGCCTTGCCTTCATCGTCGATGGCCAGGACCTATACCGTTTTGCCTCCGAACAACACGATGAATACCTGGCGCTCACCGACCCTGACGACATCCTCTGGGCCAAAGAGCTACGCGATGACTCCATCTCCCTAGGGCAGGCCTATGAAGGAGTGGGGTGGGCGCTGGTAGGCGCCGCCGCCGGCGCCGGCGCCGCCGCCGCAGTCTCTGCAATCGTCGGTAACAAGAAAGCGCAAGGGCTCTCTGCCTCTCTTCTACCTAGCCCACACGGAGCCACCTTTGCGCTCACAGGAAGGTGGTAACAACCATGTCGCCTGTTCGCTCACCAGTCCTCTTGATTCTTACCGCGCTGCTGTTTTCTTCGTGCGCTCCTGAACTGACCGGGTTTAACCCGGTAGACCCGAGCCATGACAACGACGGCGATGGCGTCACCGAGCTCGATGGCGACTGCCACGACGGCGACCCCGCACAGTTCCCGGGCAACCCTGAAGTCTGCGATGGCATCGACAACGACTGCGATGGCGAGGTGCCATCAGAAGAGCAGGATGATGACGGCGACAGCTACGTGGGCTGCGCCTGGCTGGGCGATTTGGATGAGATCACCGGCGGAGATGACTGCGACGACGGTGACGCTGCCCGCTTTCTGGGCAACCCTGAGGTCTGTGACGGCATCGACAATGACTGCGATGAGGTGGTGCCCGAGGATGAGGACGACCGCGACGGTGATGGCTACGTAGAGTGCGCACCATGGACAGGAAGCACCACCGGCATCATTGCTGGCGGTGACTGTGATGACAGCGAGTACGCAAGGTTCCCTGGCAACGCAGAGATCTGCGATGACATCGACAACGACTGCAACCAAACGGTTGATGACAGCTTCCCGAACTTTGACGCTGATGGGCAGGCTGACTGCGTCGATCTGGACGACGATGGAGACGGCGATCCCGACGTCACGGACTGCGCGCCTTTCGATGCCGCGATCTACACCGGCGATACCAGCGACAGCGACTGTGATGGCTCATTGGTCGATGAGGACTCCAACTTCGATGGCGACGAAGAGCCTGACTGCATTGATCTGGATGATGACAATGATGGGGACCCAGACGCCACCGACTGCAACGATACGGACGCGAGCATCTTTAGTGCTCCCCTGCTTGGCCCGGGGGCTCCCGAGCTATGCGACACCATCGACAGCGACTGCGATGGCTCATTAGTCGATGAATTCGACGACCTGGATGGTGACAGCGAGCCGGATTGCACCGACACCGACGACGATAACGACGGAATAACGGACACCGCCGACTCCTGCCCGAATGGAGACACCGGATGGACTGCATCCAGCGCTACTGACCACGACTCAGATGGCTGCCAGGACACAGGCGAAGACAGCGACGACGACAACGATGGAATCACCGACACCGCCGACTCCTGCGCCAGCGGCGAGCTCAACTGGACATCCTCAACTACGACCGACCACGATTGAATGGCTGGACTGTGCGCTGGTGTTGGAGCTGAGGGGCGGCACCAGACTCACCTCGGTACTGCTATTGCCGTCGCAGTTGCGGTCGACGCCATCACACAACTCCGCAGCTCCGGGATAGCGCTGCGGGTCGGTGTCGTCGCAGTCCCCGTCGCAAATGGACACACTATCCGCATCCGTATCCGCATTTTCATCGGTGCTCGGGTCACAGTCATTGTCGATGCCATCACACAGCTCAGACGCTAAGGGATAGCGGCTTGCGTCGCCGTCGTCGCAGTCGCCGTCGCAAAGGCCCACACCATCAGCATCTGCGTCGCCATTTTCATTGGTGCTCGGGTCACAGTCATTGTCCATGCCATCGCAGATCTCGGTGCTACCGGGCGTGTTCCCGTCATCCTCATCATCGCAATCCAGGCAGGAGATTGACCCGTCACCATCGCCATCGATCTCACCGTCTTCGTCGAAATCAGCGCCATTCTGGCAGTCGTCATCGATGCCGTTACAAAGCTCTGTAGCACCGGGATAGGTGCTCGCGTTCCCGTCATCGCAGTCGCCTGAGAGCAGCGAGTAACCATCCCCGTCCGCATCGATGACGCTGCAGTCGAAGTCCGCCGCGTCTATGGCGCCGTCACCATCGTTGTCCAGGGTGTCCGTGCAGTTGCTCTCACGCTTCACGCAGGCAAAGCCCATGACATTGCCGCAGTTGTTGTCGTGCCATTGGCCCGAGTTCACATCGACGTTGGCACACTGCTCTGTCGAGCTGTTCGGCTGGCCCGAGAACCAGTTGCTGTATGAAGAATAGGTGTTGTCTGCCCACTGGAAATCACTTGTGGTCTGCTCATCCAGGCCGATCCACATCTCAGCGACCGAAAGCTCCTGCGCCAAGGACTGGAGTCCGTTAACCTCTGCCGACGAATGCAATGAGGCGAGGCCATCATAGTCTCCGCTCTGACATAGAGAAGCTGCTTGAGCGTACGATACGCCGCCACTGTCGCACGCAGCAAAGTAGGTGCCTGTCGAGGTGAAGCCGGCTTCGCAATCAAGCCCATCACAGTCACTGTCGGCACTATCACCAAAGGTGTCTCCAGCGTATGGGTACACAGAGCCGTCGTTGTCATCACAATCCCGCCAAAGAGCTGCGCCGTCGCCGTCACCGTCTTCCTCAGGGCAGGTAGCGCTCCAGGACATGTTGCTGGGTGTAAGCGTATAACCGTTTCCAGAGAGGTCTTCGACTACATTTGAGGCCGGAACGTCAAAGTCCCAGAGCACCAAAGTGGTGCTGTCGCTGGTCAATTCGTCTGCCGGTGTGAAGCCAGCGGTATATCGCAAACCACTGGAAATACGGATGCTTCTTAGGTGGCCGTCGAAAAAGTCCGTACAGCAGCTGTGCGCAGTGAAGGAACCGAACTCAACCGAACTGCCGGAGAGCGGTGGTGCCTGAGAACCCTGTCGCACCTCACCAGTGGACAGGACCCCATCGATGTAGAAGTCCCAGTTGCCAGGCTGCATGCCCCCACTGCCCGAGTAGGCCCAGACCAGGTGCGTCCATTGGTTGGTCGCAACGGCTTCGTTTCTAGCTGTCAGGTCCGCGTGGCCTGGATACTGAACCGTCAAACCGTTATTGCCTTCATAGACGCCCAGGTTCATGGTGTTTGATGAGAGGATCGGCTGTGGGCCCACATCGTTAAGCCAGACCCAGGCTTCGACCGTATAGCCGCCACTGGGAATGGTGAAACTGGATGTCAACGCCTGGTTCGTGTTGTCGAAGGTGAGCGAAGAGCAGGGGCACGCTGGATCGCCCGCTAGGGTCACATCAACGGTCCCATCACAGTTGTTGTCCTGACCGTCGCAGATCTCGGCGCTACCGGGCGTATTGTTGCCGTCGCTGTCGTCACAGTCGATACAGGAGAATGAGCCGTCGCCGTCGGTATCCGCTTCACCGGCCGAATCGAAGTCTGCGCCACCGATGCAGTCGTTGTCCCGGCCGTCGCAGATCTCGGTGCTACCGGGCGTGTTGGCGGCCTCGGCATCATCGCAATCCAGGCAGGAGATTGACCCGTCACCATCGCCATCGACCTCACCGGCGGTGTCGAAATCAGCGCCATTCTGGCAGTCGTCATCGATGCCGTTACAAAGCTCTGTAGCACCGGGATAGGTGGTCGCGTTCCCGTCATCGCAGTCCCCATCACAGGTGCTATAGCCATCCCCGTCGACGTTACTGCCAACATCGGTAGACCCATCACAGTCATCATCTATGCCGTTGTTGCAATCCTCTGTCTGACCATGAAAAACAGATGCGTTTAAGGTCTGGCAGTCGTTAGTGTCGGGGTCTCCATCGTTGTCGTCGTCGCTGTCTTCGCCGCTGTCCTGGCAGCCGTCGCCATCAAAGTCG
>QCJZ01000029.1 GCA_003215695.1 Prochlorococcus sp. AG-409-J03
CAGGCAGGCGGCGATTCAGAGGCTGAGGCGCCGCCACGAGAACCGCCACTGAGCTAGGGGCTATGCCAGGGAGATCACCTCTTTGTCGCCAGTTTTAGCTAGGCCTTCGTGCGCTCTGACGATGGCCAGTACCTCATCATCGTCGAGAACCCGATTGCTGGTTTTAGCGGTTTCAAAGATCGCTGAGATCAGCTCATCGCTGGCTTCAATCCCTCGATAGCGGAGCCAATACTCGACATTGCTGCGGCCTCCCATATGGCCTACTTCGATGACCTGATGAAGGCCGAATAGTCCGGCAGGCACACCCGAATAAACCTGGTCTGCGAGGTCATTATCGCCTTTCTTGATGGCCTTGATGATGGCTGCCGCGTGGACACCGGTACCGGTGCGAAAGGCGTCGGTACCAAAGACCGGGTAGTTGAAGGGCAGAGGTGTTGAGGTAGCTTGGGCGCCAAGCTCAGCGTATTCGCGGAGCGCCGACAGATCACCTTCGCAGTCGACGCCGAGCAGCTTCATGTTGACCAGAAGAAGGTCGATCTGGGTGTTTCCAACCCGCTCGCCTACGCCAAGGATCGTACCGTGAATGCGCTTGGCTCCGGCCTGCGCGGCAGCAATGGCATTGATTAGACCTAGGCCTCGATCGTTGTGGCCATGCCAATCAATGACCGTCTCAGGATGACCGAGCTCAACGACTTTGTTGCGAACCCATTGGACAATATTGCGTGCCCCACTGGGGGTAGCGTGGCCGACTGTATCGCAGATGCAGAGCCCTTGAGCTCCTTCACCGAGCACGACCTCAAACAACTTGCTCAGTGTCTCCGGGGTGGACCGAACCGTGTCTTCGGTGACGAAGGTGCAGGGCAGTCCCGCACTCACCGCCAGCTGTACTGCGTCGCGAGCCAGCTGAACCATTCGCTCCACTTCCCAGCCTTCTGCGAATTGCCGGATGGGCGACGAGCCGAGGAAGGCCATTACTTCAATGGGAACCCCTACTTGTTCAGAGATGGCGATGATCGGCTTGATGTCATTGGGGTGGGTTCGGGCGGCACAGGTCAGGTTGATGCGGAGCCGCTGATCTCTGGCGAACTTGGCCAGATGGGTAACGTCTGCGACGGCCCTGGGCCCGGCTCCAGGCAGGCCAATGTCGGTGTGTTGGATTCCGCAGCGATCCTGTAGTGCCAGGATCTTCTCCTTGTCTTCAATGCTGGGATCGGTTGCCGAAGGCGACTGGATTCCGTCGCGCAGGCTCTCGTCATAGAACTCAAGTCCACTCTTCCAGTCAGCCAGAGCGTCCTGATCGTCTTCATTCCAGTCGTGGATGACCTCTTCCATGGACATGGGCTGTGCTCCAGTAAAGGGTTCTTCTGCGACTATAGGGCTTCCACAATGACACTGATTCCTTGTCCACCGCCGATGCAGGCAGTGCCCAGGCCGTAGCGCCCGCCTCGTCTGCGCAGCTCATGAATGAGGTGGAGAGTGATGCGGGTCCCCGAGCAGGCCAGCGGATGACCGATGGAGATCGCACCGCCGTTGACGTTGGTACGGTCCCGATTCAGACCAAGCTCTTTCTCAACAGCGAGGTACTGGGGAGCGAAGGCCTCGTTCACTTCGACAAGGTCCATGTCTTCGACGCTCAGTCCCGAGTCGCTCAGGGCGATTCGACTGGCTGGTGCCGGGCCGATGCCCATGGTTGTCGGGTCACAACCGGCTACGCCCCAGGCAACCAGCCTGGCAATGGGCTTCAGGCCTCGTGCCGCGGCGGTCGCGCCGCGCGCGATGACCACAGCCGCTCCACCGTCGCAAATGCCCGAGGCGTTTCCTGCAGTCACCAAGCCGTCCTTCTTGAAGACTGGGCGCAGTCGAACCATCGCCTCCTTATCAATGTCGAGGCGGGGATGCTCGTCGGTGCTGAAGGGAATTTCTTCGCGGCGCTTCTTGATCATCACCGGGACAATCTCATCGTCGAAGTTGCCGGCTTTCAGTCCTGCGGCGTAGGCCGCGTGGCTTCGATACGCGAATTCGTCGCACTCTTCTCGGCTGATGTTGTATTGAGCGCCTAGTTTCTCAGCAGTCTCTGCCATCTTCAGGTCCGCGACGGGATCGTAGAGGCCGTCCCAAAGGGAGTCGGAGAGCTTGTCTTCCCGGCCAAACGGAACGCCCCAGCGGACGTTGCGGGCGACGAAGGGGGCTTGGGACATGTTCTCGGTACCGCCGGCGAGCACGAAGTCGGCCTGGCCGAGGAGAATCTGTTCGGCTCCGCTGACGATGCTCTGGAAGCCAGAACCACAGAGCCTATTGATGGTCAGGGCCGGGGCGCTGTTGGGAACTCCCGCCCGAAGACCCACATGCCGGGCCAGATAGATAGCGTCGGCGCTGGTCTGTTGAGCATTGCCAATGATGGTCTGATCGATGTCCTCGGGGTTGACCCCAGCTCGCTCGATGGCCGCCTTCGAGGCGACCACTGCCAGATCGGTAGCGGTGTGGTTCTTGAGGCTTCCGCCAAAGGAACCAAAGGGAGTGCGAACACCCGAGAGAAATACGACCTGTTCTGTATCGACCTTCATGATTCGTCCGTTGCTTGGTGTTGTGTCTTTTCAGGCACCCTACGGAGTCATCCATAGTGCGGTGCGGTCGCAGTCAATAGCACGAATCTTGAGGATTCGAAGGGACCTTTCTCGGGTCTTCGCTCTGTTCCGCAGACTGCGCTGCTCTTGCCGTGGGCCTCCCAGGGCGTATCCTGAGCGCGTTCAGTCTGCTCTGTAGAACTCAGTTTGGATTCCGCGCAGTGATTCGCATTAAGAAAGGTGACCGTGAGTTCACCGCGTCGCGCATGGAGATCGTTCGAGAGTTGATTCGACGCGGTTTACTTGGGGCCGAGGATTTAATTTCAGTTGATGATCGCCCTTTTCAGGCGGCTGGAGAGCTGTTCGAACTGGCCGAGCTGTTCCACCACCGTGGGGGACTCTCTGTGGATACCGATCCATGGCAGCACTGGTCCTCGACCAGCCTTGACTCCGGGGAGTGGGAGACTGAGGCGGAAGGGGTGCTGTCGTCGTTTCTGGATGTAGTCACCGCATCATCCATCCCCACTCTGGATGCGCTACTTGAGCAGCAGGATGAGCGCAGCGTGGACTCTGACCGGTCTGGTTCGGCGGCGCCTCATGGCTCACCCCAAGCTGGCGAATCCGTTGCTGATCGCCATTCTGATCCCGACGCATTTCCGCCCTCCTTGTCGGCGGTGGCCCCGGTGGCGGTAGCGGATGAGCCAGATCTGGAGACTGTCGACGGGGCATTGCCCTCGCCGCTTGAAAACCCTGCTGAGTCTCTGGATCGAGAGGTTCTGGCCCAGGAGGCTGGTAACCAGCAGGAGCCTTTAGAGCTTCCGGACGAGGCCCAGGAACCGAGTTTTGGAGGAGGCCGGGCGTCGCCCACTGGTGCCATCTCGGGGTCGCTTGCTGAGTCAGAATTTCCGCCCGAGTTGCGGGCCTGGCTGGACACCGAAGGAAGGCTCGATCCGACAATTTCGGTGGGGGCTCAGGAGCGACCTCGTTCAAAAGGCCCGACTCGACCTGAAGGCCGCTTCTCTGCGCTACGGGTGCTGTCCATACTGGCCTTTGGTTTGTTGGCCGTAGGTGGGGTTCGATTGTGGATCGTCACCGGTGCGCAGAGTGATTTTCCGTTGGAGTCCGAGCTGGGTGGCGGTGGTGCTCAGGCCGCCGCCGATTCAGCCGGCGCCGCTGAGTCCAGCGTACCGCCGCAGGCTCCGGCTCCGAATCTACAGCAGCGTGTGCATCGATTGCGCAATGCCGTCAGCCAGAACATCGTGCCGTTTTCGAGCGCTCAGATGTTGGAGGATAGTCTCTTTCAGGAGTGTCTGAATTTGGGTTTGCAGCCGACTTCGGTGCGGGTGGAAGCGTTGCGGGTCAAGGGCTCTCTCGATAAGGACTCACAGCGGCCCGTGTTGGCCAACATCAGGGTTGAATTCAAGGGGGTTCCAGGTGCCGATGAAGAACTCAGGATGCTGGGCTTTGAGGATCTGTTGCTGACCGTATGGTTGGTGCTTGGCAAGTACGCCACTTTGGGGAAGGTGGCCGTAGGGGAGGCTCGACTGGTGGTGCGTGAGCCTACCCCGTGGGATGAGTCCTATGAGGGCCGTGCCCTGGCCGGCTTGTGGACGGGCAGCATCCCACCGGAACAGCTCATCATGAGGTAGTTCTGAATGGTCCCCTCTCCCTTCCTCGGGCTTGAGGTGCTATCTAAGCGCGGCCGCAGCTTGGGCCGAGACGGCTTGCTGGCTTGTCTGCGGTAGGGTTTCAAAGCGCAGGAGACAGAGCATGAACGAGCTGTTTGCATCTCCCCTTGTCCTTACTGGTGTAGCGCTGCTGTTGGTGGTTGCTGTCGGGCTGCTGCTGCGCCTGCTGAGCCATAGGCATCGGCTCGAGGGACTCGAGGATCAGCTGGGCGAGCCTCGTGAGCTCGATTCCGGGCTGGATGAGAGTGGCGTTGAGAGCGAGGCAGACGGACTTGTTCAGCGGATGAGCAAGGGGCTGAGCGCTACTCGGGAGCGGCTTGTCCTGCGCATGGACGAGCTGTTTCGTGGTCGGCGCACCATTGACGAGGCCCTGTGGTCCAATCTTGAGGAACTGTTGGTGACCTCTGATGTGGGGATCGGCACTGCTACCCGGTTGCTTGAGAAGCTGCGGCTCGAGGCCGACCGAGCGCAGCTAGAAGACTCCACTGCACTGCGTAAGCTGCTACAGGATGAGGTCCGTGCACTGCTCAGCGCGCGTGCCGGCATGCTTGCCATGGAGGCACCTGGTAAGGGGCCGACCGTCATCGTTGTAGTCGGGGTTAACGGGGCCGGAAAAACCACCACCATCGGTAAGCTGGCGGCGCGCCACGTGGCTCAAGGCAAGAAGGTTGTCATTGGTGCCGGAGATACGTTCCGGGCTGCAGCCATCGATCAACTGGAGGTCTGGTCCAGGCGGGCTGGTGCTGAGGTGGTTCGCCATGAAGAAGGCAGCGATCCCGCGGCGGTTACCTTTGATGCAGTTAAAGCTGGGGTGGCTCGGGGCGCCGATCTGGTCATTTGTGATACCGCCGGTAGGCTTCATACCAAGGGCGATCTGATGGACGAACTGCAGAAGATTCATCGAGTTGCGGGGAAGGCTCTTGCTGGAGCTCCGCACGAGGTGCTGCTGGTCTTGGATTCTACAACCGGCCAGAACGCGGTGATGCAGGCTCGGCAGTTCTCCGCTGCTGTTGGGGTTACAGGTATCGCGCTGACTAAGCTGGATGGGACTGCACGCGGTGGCGTTATCCTATCTATTGCTGATGAGTTCGAGATCCCGGTCAAGCTCATCGGCATTGGCGAAGGGGTAGAGGATCTTCGCGATTTTGCTCCAGAGATCTTTGTGGAATCCCTGTTCGGTTCCCCTGATGCAGACCTTGGTCGTGGGCTGAACAGCGCTGCTGCCGCAGCTGGCGATTGACGGGCTGTCCCGGCGAGACTAGATTTCCCTCACTAATCCAGAATTTTGAACCGGAACCGTAGCTGGAGCTCGGCCCCGGGTGAAAGTCCGAGCCTTCATGGGCGTAGTTGAAATCGAGATTCTAGGACGGCGTTATGCGTTGCGCAGTGACCGTCCTCCCGAACACCTCAAGGCAGTGGCTGCTTTTGTTGATGGCAAGTTGCGTGAGTTGGCCGGTGGTCGGCCGGGCTCAGTGCAGCGGGATCATGCAATCCTGGCTGCTCTAAACATTGCCTCTGAGCTGTTCCATCTCAAGCGCCAGCGGACCCAGACGGCTCGAACTGTCGATGACCGGCTGGGCGACATGGTTGCCCTCATTGATGAGGCGCTGCTGGAAGATGCTGAGGTTGGCGAGGCCTCAGTCGATACGCAGACCCTAATCCGCTGAATCCCCTGCTTCAGGGTGCTTGGTTCTTAGGGCCTTTCCTGGTCTGCGTGCAGAGGCATGCCGGGTCCAGCTCGAGCGGAGGCGATCCTTGAGGGAGCAGTATTCTGTCCATGCGGCGCATAGTCAGCCCGCAGATGTCATCTCTGGAGCGGGTACTGAGATGATTCCAACCTACAATCAGCGCCTGACCGATCTGGAGCCAACCGGCAATTTCTTTGCAGGGGTGCAGAGTGCCTACTCGATTCAGGCTGGACGAGAAGTGCGGGGCCTGGTTGAAAATAATCGAGTAATTGACCAGGGTGCGGTCGCGTTGTCCCGCGAAATTGCCCATAAAATAGATACTGAGATGGCCTTCCCTGGCCAGATCAAGGTGATTGTGATTGGTGCGACGCGGATCGTCCAGGATGCTCGCTGAGCGCTGCGGAGTGAGACCATGAAGTGCTTGATGATTGGCGATATCTTTGGTCGTCCTGGCCGTCGGATCATGCGCGAGCGCCTGGCGCAGTTGATCGATGAGCATCAGATCGACTTCGTGGTCGCGAATGCAGAGAACGCTGCAGGAGGTTTCGGCCTGACTGAGTCCATCGCCGACGAACTGTTTGGTTATGGGGTCGACGTTCTTACTGGCGGTAATCACAGCTGGGACAAGAGCCAGGGTCACAGTCTGCTGGATGAAAACGAGCGAGTGCTCCGGCCGCATAACTATCCGGCCAGCAATCCAGGTTCGGGGGTCACAGTGGTGAGCTGTGATGGGGTCAAGATCGCCGTGCTGAACTTGCAGGGCCGAGTCTTTATGCCGTTGACCCATTGCCCTTTTGAAGCTGCTGATCGTCTTCTTACATCGGTTCAGGATGAAGCAGATGTGATCCTGGTGGATTTTCACGGTGAGGCCACTTCAGAGAAGTTGGCGATGGCCTGGCATCTTGATGGTCGGGCGACGGCACTGGTAGGAACCCACACGCATGTTCCCACCGCTGACACCCGACTGTTTCCTAAAGGTATGGCCTACGTAACGGATCTCGGCATGACCGGACCGCATCACAGCATCATTGGGGTCAAGGTTGAACAGAGCCTATCTCGGTTTCTCCACGGTCGATCCAGCACGCGCTTTGAGCCCGCTTCCGGCGACGTGCGGCTACAGGGCGTGGTCATTGATGTGGACGAGAGTGAGGGAATCGCCCGCCGTATCTGGCGGGTTGAAGCTGTCCTCGACTCTTAAATTAGGGCCCACGCAGGGCTGCTTTCTGATCAAGATAAAGAGAAGACTTGTTTCGATCGTTCGAAAAAAGTAAAGATCGTCCTTGACGGAGGGGAGCGACATGCGTAGCTTCCGCCTTCGCCGCTGAACGGGGCTTCTCCGTCAGCGCAAGTTGGTCTTTGAAATCTGAATAGTGACCCGCTCAATTGAGCGAGCCTTTGTGAGAAATTTGAGAA
>QCJZ01000030.1 GCA_003215695.1 Prochlorococcus sp. AG-409-J03
CGCATTGAAAACAATCTTTGGCTTAATTGTAAAGTTCTCGCCTAAAATAGCTACGCCAAGGATTTTGTTTTTTTTATTTATTACTAATATATGTTTATTAATATTCTTATTATTTTCATTCTCATTGTTTTTGGCTCTCTTTAAACGTTTTATATTTTTTTGAAAGATTATATTTCTTCCTGAACGCCAACTAATAAGCTCTTCTTCAGAATTTAATTCAAAAGAAGGAAGATGTTTTAAAAAAATATTAGGATTAAGAATTTTAGGTTTATTCTTTTCTGAGTAAAATACATGCCTATCAGGAAGTAATACGGCTTGACTTTCATCGAAATTATAAGCTTTTGTACGGCGTAATTTTTTTAAATAACCACCGCATCCTATTTTTTCTCCAATGTCTCTAGCTAAAGATCGAATATATGTTCCTGTTGAACAATCAACATCAACTGATAATTCTCCTTTTCTTTGAGACCAGTTGATTAGATTTAACTTGTTTATCGTAACTTTTTTAGGAACCATATCAAATTTTTCTCCTTTTCTTGCTTTCTTATAAGCTCTCTCTCCATTAATGTGAACACTAGAAAAAATAGGAGGCTTTTGTAATATCTCTCCTCTGAAACTATCCAGTAAAGAATTTATCTCAATTTCGCTGATTAATGGCAA
The DNA here is from genome assembly GCA_003215695.1 of Prochlorococcus sp. AG-409-J03. GTDB lineage: Bacteria > Cyanobacteriota > Cyanobacteriia > PCC-6307 > Cyanobiaceae > Prochlorococcus_B. Next base: position 661 of record QCJZ01000030.1, read on the forward strand.
AACTTTTGATTCTATTATTTCTCCTTGCATATCATCAGTATTTGTAGTTCTGCCTAGTTGAATGATTCCTGTATATGCTTTAGACCCTTGCAAAAAAGATATTAATCTTGTCGCATCGCCTATCGCTATTGGAAGCACTCCAGTAACTGATGGGTCTAAAGTTCCACTATGTCCAATTTTTTTAATACCAAATACTTTTCGAAGTCTATTCACGCAATCATGTGAAGTAAGACCAGCAGGCTTATCAATGACAACAAATCCAAAAGGTTGTTCCAAAATTAATATTGTAGATTGAGGCTCATATGAAAAGATTGTTCAAGTAACCCTGAACATTTAAAGTTATAACTCAGTTTGTTCAGTGAGCCAAATAATATGATCAATTTAGATCTAAGTATTTCCAGCTTCATTAAAGATGGCTTTAATTTAAAAAAACATCTAGTTGATTTCCTTGAAATCAATAATGATCAATTAGATCAAAGATTAATTAATGGTGTTGATGATTTAGCGGCTCTGCATCCAGGTGCATTTACTGAGAAAAATGCAGGTAGTTTTTATGAAGAAAAAGTTGGAGACGCGCATTTAATAGATCTAGCCTCTTGGCATCTAAATAGTTCTAATTACATAGCAGACACGCTTCGCTTGCAAGAAAAATTTGCTTCTGGAAAAGTTTTAGATTTTGGTGGAGGTATTGGCACACATGCTCTGGCTGCCTCATTTTTGCCAGAAGTTGAACATGTTTGGTTTGTGGACCTTAATCCTCAAAATCGAAGTTTTGTAGAACATAGGTCTAAGGAATTGGGTATCGAGAATAAGATTTCAGTTTTTAGAGATTTAGAAAGCATATCTGATGTGATTTTTGACTCTCTTGTTTGCTTGGATGTCCTTGAACATCTTCCAGACCCAGCAAAACAATTAAAAATATTTTTGGAAAAGATTTCTCCTAATGGAATAGTACTAATGAATTGGTATTTCTATAAAGGAAAAAACGGAGAATATCCCTTCCATTTTGATGATCCTGATCTGATTGAGAATTTCTTTTCTACATTACAAAAAAACTACTTAGAGGTTTTTCATCCTTTTTTAATTACTACTCGAGCTTACAAGCCATTAAAAATATAGACTAACTTGATTTTGCAGTGGAGATATTAACTCTTTTTCTATTTTTTAAGCCTCTACGAATACTTTCGAAATGAACTGAACCATCAGTTAGAGCAAAAAGAGTATCGTCTTTGCCCCTACCTACATTGATTCCAGGAAGTATTGAGGTACCTCTTTGGCGTATAAGAATAGACCCAGCAGTTACTCTCTCACCCCCATAAGCTTTTACACCAAGTCTTTTGGCATTTGAATCTCTTCCATTTCTAGTTGATCCGGTACCTTTCTTATGAGCCATGATTTATGTAATCTTTGATTAAATTTAATCAGATTCTACTTTACTAGCAGTTGTTTTGGGATCTTTATCTTTCTTTTGTCTTGTTAGTTTTTTATCCTATTGATATGGATTGGACTAAAACTCTTGTTAGTTCTTGACGATGTCCATTTTTTCTCCTTGTTTTTTTCTTTGGTCTCATTTTATAAACAATTATTTTTGGACCTCTTCTATGCTCCAAGATTTTGATTTCTACTTTTGCATCTTTTACATATGGTTTTCCAAGCTTCAAGTCTTTGCCATCGTTAAGAAGAAGAACTTTCTCAATAGTCAAGACATCATTAATTTCTCCATGGCATCTATCTAAATCGTAATAACGGTTGGGTTGAAGCCAAAATTGTTTTCCTGAGGCTTCGACTATCGCATAAGTTTTATCTTGTTGAAGTTCCTTGTTTGAAATTGATTTTTGATCAGTCATGATTATTGGTGACACGTTAAGGCTCGAAATAAAATAAAAAGGGATTTCCTTCCTTTTAATCGATTAAGCCTTAATCGTAATCGAAAAACAAACTTACATTTTGACGTTTTATGAGTTATTTAGTCAAGATCTAAGTAGGGCATATGTTCATTGGTTTTAGAGGTTTTTAAATGAGCGTAAGAAAAACATACATTCTCAAGCTTTATGTGGCGGGGAATACGCCAAACTCTATGAGGGCATTGAAAACCTTGAAAGAAATCTTAGAAAGTGAATTTAAAGGGGTCTATGCGCTTAAAGTTATTGATGTATTGAAAAGCCCTCAATTGGCCGAAGAAGATAAAATACTTGCTACACCAACTTTAGCTAAGATCTTACCGCCACCTGTTCGAAGAATAATCGGCGATTTATCAGATAGAGAAAAAGTGCTAATTGGATTGGACCTTTTGTATGATGAGCTGACAGATCAAGAAATGTTTTACTCTTCAGATAAATAACTGAACTATTTAAACAAGAAGTAAATGAATTCTTAAGCCCAACCGATAACTAAGCAGTTTTTATTGTTTTTTTATTATGTTTTGTACATAACAGCTTTAAGCGTTCTTCAAGAAAAAAATTGACAAAATGCATGTTCAAAAACTCCCCACTGGTATTGAGGGCTTCGATGATATTTGTCATGGTGGGTTACCTAATGCCCGCAGCACGCTAGTCAGCGGAACATCAGGGACGGGTAAAACAGTTTTTTCACTGCAATATCTTCATCATGGGATATGTAATTATGATGAACCTGGTGTTTTTGTTACTTTTGAAGAATCACCTTTAGATATTATTCGAAATGCTGCAAGTTTTGGGTGGGATTTGCAAGGATTAATTGACCAAAATAAACTTTTTATTTTAGATGCATCTCCAGACCCAGATGGACAAGATGTGGCTGGAAGTTTTGATTTATCAGGATTAATTGAAAGGATTAGTTATGCGATTAGAAAGTTCAAAGCTAAGAGAGTTGCTATAGATTCAATGACAGCAGTTTTCCAGCAATATGATGCTATTTATGTTGTTAGAAGAGAGATTTTTCGATTAATAGCAAGACTAAAAGAAATAGGGGTGACTACTGTTATGACTACTGAGAGAATAGATGAATATGGCCCAATTGCTCGATATGGAGTTGAGGAATTTGTTTCTGACAATGTTGTTATTTTGAGGAATGTTTTGGAGGCTGAGAAAAGGAGAAGGACTGTAGAGATTTTGAAATTAAGAGGAACAACACATATGAAGGGTGAATTCCCTTTTACAATGGGTCCCCAAGGAATAGTTGCATTTCCTTTAGGCGCAATGAGGTTGACGCAAAGATCATCAAATATTCGTATAAGTTCTGGTGTTCCCGATTTGGATGAAATGTGCGGAGGAGGATATTTTCAGGACTCAATTATTCTTGCAACTGGTGCAACTGGCACTGGAAAAACAATGCTAGTTTCTAAGTTTGTTGAAGATGCTTACATAAATCAAGAAAGAACAATACTTTTTGCATATGAAGAATCAAGAGCACAACTTCTTCGAAATGCAACTAGCTGGGGGATTGATTTTGAAAAAATGGAAGCAGATGGATTGTTGAAGATTATTTGTGCTTATCCAGAATCAACTGGGTTGGAAGACCATTTGCAAATTATCAAATCCGAGATCAGCGAATATAAACCATCAAGGATGGCAATAGATTCTCTATCTGCTTTAGCTAGAGGTGTAAGCCTAAATGCATTCAGACAGTTTGTTATTGGAGTAACTGGTTATGCAAAACAAGAAGAAATCGCAGGATTCTTTACTAATACTGCAGAAGAATTCATGGGCAGCCACTCAATTACTGATTCACATATTTCAACGATAACTGATACGATTTTACTTTTGCAATACGTAGAAATTAGAGGTGAAATGGCAAGAGCCATAAATGTTTTTAAGATGCGAGGTTCATGGCATGATAAAAGGATACGTGAATATATGATTACCAATGAAGGTCCTGAAATTAAAGATTCATTTTCTAACTTTGAACAGATATTTAGTGGAGCTCCTCATCGTATTAACCCTGAAGAGCCAGTGGCTAGGGTTTTCAAAAGCATTGAAAAAAATGAAGTGTAGTTTTTATTTAACTAGAGACTTGTCGTTTTCAAGTTCCCAGTTTTTCCTTGCGGATTTTAGTAATAGTTGATCAGCGTCAGAGTTTTCAAGAGGAAGTTCAAACCAAAAAGTCGTTCCAATATTTGTTTCACTAGCCATTCTTATCTCACTCCCATGCTTGTCAACGATCCCTTTAACGATTGCAAGTCCTAGTCCAGTTCCCACTTCAGTGTGAATTGAATCTTCAACTCTATAAAAACGTTCAAATATTCTTTGTTGATCAATTTCAGAAATACCACATCCAGTATCAGATACCTCAATTCTGATTTTTGGCATTGGAGACAAAATCTCACAGTGTGGAGCTTGATTGCCTGAATCAACCGGAGAAGCAACGCATATGTCAGGCCATGTATAGGCCTTTAAACTTATAGTTCCTCCTTCTTGACTAAACTTAAGTGCGTTACCAACAAGGTTGTCTAAAACTTGGAGAATCATATCCCAGTTACCTAAAACAAATGCTAAATTATTTTCAACGTTGAGTATTAATTTTACATTTTTATCTTCAGCATTAAGTTTATAGTTCCTTAGAGTTTGTTCCATAGCGTCCTTTATACTTAGTGGTTCTAATTGGATCGTTCTGCCAGACTCCAACTTGGACAAGTCAAGAACATCATTGACCAAACGAGTAAGTCTGTCTGTCTCTGAATTTGCAACACCCAAGAATTCTTTTTGCTCATCTTTTGTAAGTTGCTCACCTAAGTCATATAGTGTCTCAACATAGCTTTTAATATTAAATAATGGCGTTCTTAATTCATGAGAAACATTACTGATGAATCTCTTTTGAGCTGCATTTAATTGAACTTCTCGAGTTAGATCTTGAATTGTAACAGCAATACCCTTGATATTCTCTCCTGTCGTGTCCCTGACAGACTTTAAAACTATACGAAGCGTTCTAGGTGGTTCTTCAATATTGCAACGCAAATCATCGCTTTCTCCGAAATTGTTTAACAGAGAAGTGATTGGTGTCTCAAGTTCTTTTACGAGAGAATCAGGAAGTTGATTCAATAATTTTTGACCTTCAAGATTTCTCCCCTCCCAGCGAAAGAGTCTTCTAGCAGTCGGATTGACTAAAACAATATTTCCTCGCTCATCAAGAAGAAGCGCTCCATCGGCCATTGTGGCTATTAAAGATTGCTGTTTGACTTGGGCAGCTTTTAATTCTTCAATATTTGCAGCATCATAATCTTCTAATCTTGATGCCATTGCATTAAAACCAGCTAAGAGTTCTCCAAGTTCCCCACTCATTGGGAGATCTACTCTTGATTTGAAATTACCTTTAGCAATCTCTCTGACTCCAATAACTAATTCTCTAATTGGACGAGTAATTGTTAGAGCATTAAAGACTGCGCCTATTATTACTAAAACCCAAATAGAAATAAATACTGCAACAGTAATCTCTCTGGTTAATGCAGCTGTAGCAAGTGCTTTTTTATTAGGTGTTACTCCCAGAGCTAGGGTGCCTACATATTCACCCTTCCACAGCATTGGAACAAAAACATCAGTTACCTGACCTTGTGGAGTTGAATGTTGTCTAACTAATGGAAATTGAGGTTGTTTTTTTAATTCACTCGGTAATTGTAGTTTTCTTTTTAATTGTGAGGCCCCTTCAGCCTCGGATTCTTGGTTTGTTGCACTTACTGGAATACCCAATTTTACAAAGCCATCTGGGTCAGTAAAGAAAATGTACCTTAAGTTTCTGCTTGAACGCCAAAATTTCTCTGATACATTAAAAAGCTCTCTTGTTTGATTGTTCGCAACTAATTCTGTAACGTTTCCAGATAATAGTAATC
>QCJZ01000031.1 GCA_003215695.1 Prochlorococcus sp. AG-409-J03
CCTCATGGCTTCTTCTTACTTATAAGAAAAACTAATAAAAACAATTTTTAAAGCTTTAAAATTAGGATAAATATTTATTTATTAGAGGGGGACTCCGTTTTCTGTATGAGTCAAAGGGCTTTGAATACCTGACTAGAAGATGATATCTTCATATAACAAGAAGCCATTCCGACACGAAGTTTCGATGGTCCTGTTACTAAGGCAAAACCTAATCTCATGACCTGTATTTTGGTTGTAGATGATGAACCAGCAGTATTGAAAGTCTTGGTAACGAGGCTTAATCTTGCTGGTTATCAAGTCTTATCTGCACAGGACGGAGAGCAAGCATTAGAAGTTTTTCACAAAGAAGCACCAGACTTAGTTGTTCTTGATGTCATGCTCCCCAAGATGGATGGCTTTGCAGTTTGTCGAAGAATAAGAGCAGAGTCTTGTGTTCCAATAATATTCTTGACTGCTCTTGAAGCTATTTCAGAGAGAGTTGCAGGTTTAGATTTAGGAGCTGATGATTACTTGGCTAAACCATTTAGTCCAAAAGAGTTAGAAGCAAGAATTGCGACTATTTTGAGAAGAGTTGGACCCGCTCCGACTGTTGATGAGCCAAGAGAGGTTCCATCAGGTCAAGGGGTGATGAAGCTTGGTGATCTTGTTGTAGACACCAATAGAAGGCAGGTCAGTAGAGGAGGAGAAAGAATAGGGCTTACATACACAGAATTTAGCTTGTTGGAATTATTATTCCGTGATCCAGGTCGTGTTGTGCCTCGAGCAGAAATTTTGGAACAGCTTTGGGGTTATCCCCCTAGAAGAGCGGCGGATTTAAGAGTGGTGGATGTTTATGTAGCTCGTTTAAGGGGCAAGCTTGAACCAGATCCTAGGAATCCGGAGTTAATTTTAACTGTCAGAGGTATTGGCTACGCTTCTCAGAGAATGGGAGAATTTCCTACTGCTATTGCCAGTTAAAGATTAATAGCTCAAAATTGATAGGTTTTTATTTGATCTTGTTATCTTTCTGCCGTATGTATGAATTGCCTTGTCTGAATTAAGAGATACCCGCCTAGAAAAGGCAAAAGCATTAGAAAGCATTGGACAAGGTCCGTATGGTTTGAATTTCCGACCTACAGACTCTGCTGATGGTTTGCAAAAAAAATATGCAGATTTGCCAAATGGCGAAGAAAAACAAGACGAAGTATCTATCGCTGGGCGTGTAACCTCTCGGAGAGTGATGGGCAAACTAGCTTTTTTTATTCTTTCAGACGAAACTGGCACAATCCAACTTTTTTTGGAAAAGGCGACCTTAAATGAGAATGAAAATGGCCAACATTCAAAGAATAATTTTGAAAACATAACTTCTCTTGTTGACTCTGGTGATTGGATTGGAGTCAGTGGGATATTAAGAAGAACTGATAGAGGAGAACTTTCTATAAAGGTTGTCGAATGGTCAATGCTCTCAAAATCGTTACAACCTTTACCAGATAAATGGCATGGACTTGCCGATATAGAAAAGCGTTATAGACAAAGATATTTAGATTTAATTGTGAATCCGTTGTCAAGAAAAACTTTTCGAACAAGGGCTTTGTTAGTTAGTTCAATTCGACGCTGGTTAGATGAAAACGACTTTCTTGAAATTGATACGCCAGTTTTACAATCGGAAGCGGGGGGAGCCGATGCAAGACCGTTTATAACTCACCACAACACATTGGATATGCCTTTGTATTTGAGAATTGCAACGGAATTACATCTTAAAAGACTTGTTGTGGGTGGATTTCAAAGAGTTTATGAACTTGGAAGAATTTTTAGAAATGAAGGAATTAGCACAAGGCATAATCCTGAATTTACTTCAGTTGAAATCTATCAGGCGTTTGCAGACTATTTCGACATGATGGAATTAACAGAAAAATTACTTTCTTCAGTTTGTGAAAAGATTTGTGGATCTACCAAAATTAACTATCAAGAGCAAGAAATAGATTTGAAACCTCCTTGGAGAAGAGCCACTATGCATGAATTGGTTCAGGAATTCACAGGAATTAATTTTTCATTGTTTGAAGATAATGTTGATAATGCAAGAGCTGAAATGCTTCGAGTGGGGCTTCAAGCACCAGAGAAGGCTGATAGCGTTGGGAAGCTATTAAATGAAGCTTTTGAAGAAGTAGTAGAGCCTAAGCTAGTGCAACCTACATTTGTTATGGATTATCCAATCGAGATTTCTCCATTGGCTAGAAAACATAGGACGAAGAAAGGTTTAGTCGAAAGGTTTGAACTTTTCATTGTTGGTAGAGAGACTGCTAATGCTTTTAGTGAGTTAATTGATCCTATTGATCAAAAAGAACGTTTACTTTTGCAGCAGGCGAAAAAAGAAGCAGGTGACCTTGAGGCTCAAAGCTTGGATGAAGATTTTATTAATGCTCTTGAAGTCGGAATGCCCCCCACAGGAGGGCTAGGAATAGGTATAGATAGGTTTGTAATGCTATTAACTGATAGTGCTTCCATAAGAGATGTCATAGCTTTTCCACTTTTGCGACCAGAATCAAATTTAAAACAAACTGGAAAGTGACCCATCAGAGTGGATAATAGGCGAGTAAGGATTTTGTTCAGATGAGCGGTGAGAGAGTTGGTTTCCGTTTCAAACACGCAGATGCTGTTGTGAAAAGGAATCCCCAGGGGCGTTCAAGACGCGGTTGGGTCATGGAACCTGTTGAGCAAACAACAAGCAGGGGTACCAAAATGCCTGCTTATAGAATTAGATGGAGAGATAGCGAACGTCCTGAAATTGTTTTGCAACATATGCTAATTGCTGATCCTGATCCAACACCTCCGCCAGAAAATGTGAGTTTGGATGTCACATGATAATTGATTAATTTAATTATTATTTTTTATAAAAACCTTAGTAGAAAGTAATAAATTTTTTTTAAAAACGTTTTAAGGCTTTTGCTATATCTCTTTTTGAGTCATTTATTTTCTCTCTATCCCTTTTGTCATGCAGTTTCCTTCCTTTTCCAACACCTATTTTCAGCTTGATCCACGATCCTTTGAGATAAAGACATAAAGGAATTAATGCTAAACCTTTTCTATCTAAATTTATTTTCAATTTTTCTATTTCTTTTCGATGTGCAAGTACTTTCTTGATTCTTAGTGGGTCGTGATTGAAATATTTACCAGCATGATTATGAGGAGATATGTGAACATTATGAAGTTGAATCTCATTTTTCTTAATTAGGCAGAATCCATCTTTTAAGTTTACTTTTCCAGATCTAATCGATTTAACTTCTGTGCCAAGAAGCTCTAAACCAGTTTCAATTGTTTCTAGAATTTCATATTCATATCTTGCTTGTCGATTTTCCGCGAGGCGACGATTGCCATCAATTACGGAATTTCTTTTGGATTTTTTCTTTCCTTTTTTGCTCATTCTTCTATTAACCTCCATTTTTGTTGAGATGCCACTACCCTTCGTTCATGGCAATTGTGTCTTCAATTACTGATCATTCATTTCTTCCTAATGATAAGGGAGAGGAAAGATTGGTTGGTCCTAGTCTTTTGCATGAGGAACGTAAATCATCTCAACACGATTCCCTAAGGCCCAAATCTTTTAATGATTTTGTAGGTCAATCTGAATTAAAGAAAGTTCTTGAAATTTCAGTCAAAGCATCATTGAAGCGAGGAGAAGCACTTGATCATTTAATGCTTTATGGGCCGCCTGGATTGGGGAAAACTACTATGGCTTTGGTTATTGCTGAGGAACTGGGAGTTACAGCAAAAGTTACAAGCGCTCCTGCTCTTGAACGCCCAAGAGATATTGTCGGATTATTGATCAATATGAAACCACGGGAAGTAATTTTTGTTGATGAGATTCACAGACTAAATCGCATATCACAGGAACTTCTGTATCCAGCAATGGAAGATAGAAGGTTGGATTTAACTGTAGGTAAGGGCGCTTCCTCGAGAATGCGATCAATAGAAATCCCCCCTTTTACATTGGTAGGGGCTACGACAAAACCCGCGGCGTTAAGTTCACCTATGCGAGATCGTTTTGGCATCACTCAGCGACTTGATTTTTATAATCATTTAGAGCTTGAAGACATTATTAAAAGATCTGCGAAACTGGTTAATTTATTAATTTCAGAAGAAGCATCTCACCAATTAGCTAAAAGGAGTCGAGGTACCCCTCGAATTGCAAATAGGCTTTTACGAAGAGTTAGAGATTATGCAGAAGTGCATTCCTCTTCAAAAATTATTGATGTACAAATTGTTAATGATGCACTTGATCTGCATCGAGTAGATCAAAGTGGTTTAGATGAAACAGATAGAAGTTATTTAAGTTTGTTAGTTAATCAATATAAAGGTGGACCAGTTGGATTAGAAACTTTGGCTGCTGCTCTTGGAGAGGATTCAACCACTCTTGAAACTGTAGTTGAGCCTTATTTAATGCAAATTGGTTTTTTACAGAGAACTTCCAGGGGAAGGATTGTTACTTCAGCAGCTAAAAAACACTATCTGTTATCTTTCACTAAAAATATAGATAAATGATCACCAAAAGAGTTGTAAGAGTTTTACTTTTGCTTTCTATTGTTTTTGTTTCCATACCATTTTCGGCCCAAGCTCAGGCCCTTCCGAAATTATTATTCGAGAAAGCTCTTCAAGAAAGTAAGGATGGAGATTTCATGCAAGCAGAAAAAGATTGGAGTTATTACTTAAACGAAAATCCTAACGATGCGGCTGCATTAAGTAATAGAGGTAATATTCGACTCGCTCTTGGTGATCCTCAAGGAGCTATAAGGGATCAAACAAAGGCGATTGAAGTTTCACCTGAAGATTTAGACCCTTATCTTAATAGAGGCATTGCTAAAGAAGCTTTAAAGCTATGGGAGGAAGCAAGTAATGATTACAAATACATTTTAAAGAGAGATCCTAAAGATGTTTCAGCTTTATATAACTTGGGTAATGTTATGGGTTCTATGGATAATTGGATTGAAGCGAAGAAATTGTTTTCCAAAGCCGCTTCTTCACATAAAGCTATTGCTATGGCTAGATCGAGTGAGGCACTTGCCATTTATCAATTGGGTGATCTTGAACTTGCTGAGAAAAAAATTCGAATATTAATTCGTAAATATCCTTTATTTGCAGATGCTAGAGCGGCATTAAGTGCTCTTCTATGGTGTAAAGGCTACATAGGGGAAGCTGAGAGTAATTGGGCTGCAGCTGCTGGACTAGATATTCGATATCGTGAAAAAGATTGGTTGTTGAATATTCGTCGATGGCCCCCAAAACCAACAAATGATTTGGTTGCATTCCTCTCTTTGGAGGCTCGATGAAAGATTTAGCCAAACAAATTGACGTTTTATCGAAGGAAATACTTCCTGATTTGATTCAATTACGTCGTCATCTGCATGCTCATCCCGAGCTTAGTGGTCAAGAATATCAAACTGCTGCTCTCGTGGCAGGTGAGCTTAGGAAATCTGGTTGGGAAGTAAAAGAAGCAGTTGGTAAAACGGGAGTGCTTGCTGAAATGGGTGATAAAAACGCACCTGTTGTTGGTTTAAGAGTCGATATGGACGCTTTGCCAATCGAGGAGAAAACAGGTTTGGATTACTCTTCTTTAACCCAAGGCTTGATGCATGCATGTGGTCATGATCTGCATATTTGTATTGGGTTGGGGGTGGCAAAGGTTTTAGCAAAAAATAAAATAAAAAATTATCGAATCCGAATCATTTTTCAACCTGCTGAAGAGATTGCTCAAGGTGCAAATTGGATGAGAGCTGAAAAGGCTCTGGAAGGAATTGAAGCTCTCTTCGGTGTGCATGTTTATCCAGATTTACAAGTTGGAAAAATTGGAGTGAGAAATGGTACTTTTACTGCAGCAGCAGCAGAATTGGACATAGATATTATTGGTGATGGAGGTCATGGAGCCAGACCACATGAAGGAATAGATTCTATTTGGATTGCCGCAAAAGTTATTTGTGAACTTCAAGAGGCTATTAGTAGACGTTTAGATGCACTTAAGCCAGTAGTTATTAGCTTTGGAAAAATATCTGGAGGCAATGCTTTCAATGTGATTGCGGAGAGGGTTAAGCTTTTAGGCACAGTAAGGTGCTTGGATATCACCCTTTATAAAAAATTGCCCTTATGGATTGAGACAATAGTAAAAAACATAGCTTCTAATTATGGAGCTAAGGCTAATATAAATTTCAAATCAATAGCTCCTTCAGTCTATAACGATCCAGACTTGACCAACCTTTTATCTATCTGTGCTAAGAATTTTATGGATGAAAAAAATATTATCTATTTAGAAAAACCTTCATTAGGAGCTGAAGATTTTGCTTTCTTTTTGCAAGATGTTCCAGGGACAA
>QCJZ01000032.1 GCA_003215695.1 Prochlorococcus sp. AG-409-J03
TCAGCGTCTCTTCCTAGGACATTCTTGTAGAGGTTATTTACGTACCTCTCATCACTGACATTGCTTCCATACTTCTCAGTGAATTCTGCAGATCCTAAAAATGATTGCGCAACAACTCTTCTAGTATTTTTCCCAGAGCTAAATTGATCAATCCAATACTTAAGTCCATCAGCGTCAGGGAAGCGCGCAAATGCAGCGTTATAAAGACGGAACATTTCACCTGAATCTGTGTTTAAACCTGTGACTTGATCAAATGTACCTTTGATATCTTGTGTTAGTTGCATATTTTTATCATCAAACTTAAGCAGAGATGCACCAGTTAATTCATCAATTCCACTGGTTGTTTCCACTCCATATTTGTCACTGCCTAAATCATAGAATTTATACATATCACTTTTTCCTGAATATACTTTTTCTGATTGGAATCCTAAAGAAGTAATACCTTTAACTTCCTTGCTTGTTACTAAGGCATTTTTATCTGCAAAGGAAAGCTTCTCAATATTAGATAACGTATCTGTTCCGTCATTTGTAGATGAGCGATTATCTTTAACAGTTACCTTCTTATCAGCGATCGTAAAAGTGTAGTCAGAAAAATCACCTGAATAAGTAGCTATGTCGTAATCAGCACCACCGTCAATGATGTCGTTACCAGCATTACCTTGAATATTATTTTTATATTTATTACCTTTAATTGTATCTGCACCAGATCCACCCTTAACATTTTCAATGATGGCATTGAATGCAATTCCTAGATTATTTTCCATATACCAATTGACATCAAATCCAATTGTTGATGATTGTCCATCTTCAAGATTAAGTATGTTTTTTTTGTTGAAATTACTTAAATCTAAAGTATCATTTCCGCCGCCATCCCAAATTGTCTTTATAAAGGGTGTATTTGGATGATATGAATAATATGTATCATCGGAGTTATATAAAGAATTAGCTCCATAGAGGTATTGCAAAGGCGCAATATCATAAATCATTGGGGTAGATGCAACTATATATGATTGATTGTTTGTGATATATTCTGCTCCTCCTTCTTTTTTAAACTCCCCAGCCATTAATGTGAATTCTCTCGAGTTTTTATCTTTTGGAAAGTATGCATTATCATCTGGATGTTCAAGGCCTAGTGCATGAAATATTTCATGTATCATTACAGTCACATCACCAACTCCCGTTTGCGATCCAATTACTAGTCCATCACTAAAGTTTGAATTATTGAAATTAATATTGAACCATATATCTCCTCCTCTTGCCTCTTCTGCAGGTGGATCACCGGTAGCTACTATTCCAGGTCTATGAACACCAGCTTCATCAGTAATTGTATTTAATGCAAGTCTTATTGTCCCTACATTATCCCCTATTTCTTGAATCTCAATAAATTCGATATTAATATAATTACTAATATTATTAAATATTTTTCTTATATCTTCTGCTTGTTTTGATGTGAAGGATGAGGCATTGATTTTGCCTCTATCATCTTCATAATTAAATAATAAATTATTTCCATTTAAGCCTGGAAAACTATATGTGATTTTTGTAAATCCTTCTTTTTTTATTATTGTTGGATCACTAATCCATCTGATTGGTTGACCATAACGATTATTAAAAAGCGGATCGATATGAATTAGTCCAGACTTATTAACTAATTCAATTGATTGATTAGATTGTTTATAAGTTTGACTATCTAAGTTCAATTTTTAAAATTCAAGTGACAATTTATTTTACTTTAACCAAAACCTGTCATCTCAATAAATAGCGCTTTGTTCTCTACTGACTCAGTTATGCCATCTCGCAATATAGAAACACTTCACAGAGATAGAGTTTATACAGTAAAAGAGGTGGCAAATATAGAATCACTAAGAAAGGAAGAAAATTATATGCCGTACGTTAGTTGCTATTTATGCAGCATCATTGATTTGATGTTCTACTAATTCCCAATTATTAGAGAGAAGTTCATTCCAAGTCTCATGAGCAGATTCATAATCCAATCTTCTTGTGTTTTTTAATTTGGTTGGAATACCTTCTTCGGTGCAATACCAAGGTTGCGTGAAGACAGTCGGAGCAACCATGACCGATTTTGGATCACGAATAAAGAAAAGACAAAAATCTCTAGTAGGTGCCATTAGCCATCCTGTTGGTGTTGATACTGCTTCTCTGATTGGTTGATTCATTTTTAGCTCTTGAGACAAAAACCACCTGCTCAAATTATTGAGTGGTGGACAGGAGCTTGATACCTATTTTTCCACGTGGAAACGTCAATTAGCAAATCTTTTCATTTGCAAGGCAGCAAACAATTATTTGCCTTCCCTTAACTCCGATCGATTTTTACGCCAAAACCCTCAGGCATCTCGTCATTAATATCTTTTAAATCCATCCATCTAGTCTCTTCATCTACAGTTAAGTTTTTGAACTTTCTGACATAGACATCTCCTGCTAGATCAGGGTCTGCAACTCCAAAGAAATCGCATATTTCTTCTACTCGTGCCCAATGCTCAATTTCATTCGTTGCTCTTTTGAATTCAGTAATCTCAAATTTCCCTTGTTCTGTCGAACTTAATTTCTTTAAAACTGAGGACGAAACAGAGACAGTTGCACAATCCCATTTCGAACTATCTTCTCCTTCCAACTCAAGATTTCTTTGATTGAGTTCTTTTAACCAAGTTTCATCCATAATCTTCTATTTTTCCTCAATCCACTCAGAGAGTTTATTTGATTCAGGATCTAATGATTGATAGAACTCGTGAGAGGTCGCCACTTTTTATTCTTGGATCCTTTGTTCTTATTCCTATTTTGTAGGTTCTCATCAATTTGTCTTTTTAGTAGTGACAAAAGGTGCATACAGGAGTAGAAATGAAATAACAGAACAACTCCTCACACAATCGTTCTGTTGTAAAAAGGCACTCGACTTCGCGTAAGTTGGGTGCTTTTTTAATGGTTGATTGTAAAGAATTGGCACATGTGACAGTTGAAGAACTCATATACTCAGTATTTTCTCTTTTCGTGACGTTGATTAAGTTCAATTTGTGAGGAGTTGAGATCCTCCGCAGTGGAAACAAGGAAACACTTGCGCCTGATCTCACAAAGAAACCGCCTTGTTCAGAACGGGCGGTTTTTTTGTGCCTATTAATCCTCATACGCAATATTGTTTTTAGGATCAGTAATAAAGAGAATTAGTTGAAAAATAAAGTTTGCAGGCAATGAAAGTTTTTTAAGAAGTAACAGGGTCATGCCCTGCGTCACATTGAAAATCTCTTTCTTTTTACTCATATCTTTGTTATTTCATCAATACCTTTCTATTATCAACTCTGAAAAAGGGATTTCTTGCTTTTACGACCTGATCGGCATCCTTAAATTTGTCTACATGAACTATTTCTTAGATGACCATGCCTCCAACGAAACAAGAAACTTCAACTTTCATTGTTGACCTCCTCTCAGTGGGGAATGAAGAGTTCATCTTCAAAGGAAATATCTATGAAAACCTATTCACCTTTCTCAAGCAATAGAGCATCACACCGATGAGGATGCTGCTTAACCGTAATCAACTCTAAATTGCTCAAAAGGCAGACCAGTTTTACCCTCGATTTCTTTTTCTAACGAGATCCACCATTCCTCTTCGTCTAACGACACTTCGTAAAACCTTCTTGCGAAATGTGCGTTTATTTCATCAATACTTTTAACCTCATATTCATCTAATGCTTCTTGCTTTGAATCAAAAACTCCTTCACCATCATCATCAATAACAACACTTACTTCCCACCAATTTTTACTTTCCCATTCTGGGAGTAAATCAAGTAATGCTTGTGGAACAACAAGTTCTACTGACCAATTTCCACCACTTCTAAATCTTTCACTTCCATTTAGATCTTCTGCGTCTATGTGATCCAAATAATTATCTGCTCGCATCCGCTCAACTTGTTCTGGATTGAATGCCTTAATCCATGTCTCAATTTCTTTTTTTGTTTTATACATTGCTCAAGACCCTTTGGATAGAAATAATCGAGCGATTAGGAATAATTTCCGATGTTGACCCTTTGCAGATTTGATTAGAAAAAGAAAAGTAGAATAACTCCTCACACATAGTTCTGCAGCAAAGGAAAGCACCCAAGGACACCAGTGAGTCGGGGTGCTTTCCTTAATGAAAAAATTCAGTTTTCCAATACTCATCCTACTCATCTATATCTTTCAACAAAATTAGTGATTTATTACTTGTAAAAACTGAATCATTGAAGAACTAGGTGATCTCTTTAAAGTTAAAAGAACTAGTATGATTAGATGAAACTAAGAAATACTGCGATTGCTTTAGGAATTGGTGCTGCGACTGCGACTAGTTTATCTCTTATCAAAGTTAATAAGGATCTTGTTGTTGGATCGACTGCTGTTGTTATTGGTGCAGGATTGATGGTTGCTTTAAGCGACAAGAACGATCTACATACAAAAGCAAGAGATTATGAATATTTTTTTAATAGAGCACAAGATAAATTTGAACTTGCAGATTATGAAGAGGCAATACTCGACTACAACAAAGCATTAGAACTTTCACCTACTGAGATTTGCCTTGTCTATTCAATGCGCGGCAATGCTAAACGTAATTTAGGTGATTTTGATGGAGCAATCTCTGATCAAAATAAGGCATTAGATTTTGATCCTTTATATGCAGACGGATATTTCAATAGAGGTAGTGCCAAATATAAAATGGGAGATTTTGCTGGTGCAATTGAAGACTATACGCAAGTCATAAAGATCAACCCAAAAGACTCGGATGCATTTTTTAATCGTGCCAATATCAAAAAAGAAATTGGAGATATGAGAGGTGCATGCGAAGACTGGAAAAAAGGAGCAGAACTAGGTGATGAAGATGCTGTGAAATCAATTCAGGAGCATTGCGAATGAGTTTCTTTTATGCACTGGTAATCCCAATCCTGATTCTTGGATTGATCTACATCCTGATCATCGAGAACAAAGGAATGCCTTTGTGGATGGAAAGGGTCTCAAATAATAGGGGTTGCTATTTGGACTTTTGGAGTCATTACCATCACACTGCTATCGATCTTGAAGTACTTGAGTGGCAGATGAGCAAAAATGAACTAGTCGGTTGATGCAATTTTGATGAATTATTCGCAAGACCCTGAAATAAAAGCAGCATCTTCATTAGTAGTTACTGCTCTTAAAGAGTTTTATTAACAAGGTAATAAGACCATTCAGAACCCTTATGAAGGTATATCCTACGTTGCAAGTGTTGTATTAAAAAATCTTGTAGGCGTAAAGGTGAACTTATGAAAAGTGAAAGATCAGAACAGGCAGTTACATTGGTGGCGTGAAACTAAAGATGATGAAGTTATTGATCTAACTGGTAAGCAATATTCATTGAATAACATTGGAGTACCTTCCTCTGGAATGGCAGCAAGACTAAAAGAACAATGTAGAAGGACTGGGTTTGCTACTCAAAAGAAAAAAGAAGCACCCTAATGGCAATTATTGAAGAGATAAAAAAAAATGGAAAGGGGGGGAGGGTACAAAACTGGGCGATTTTTTTGTATCTTATCTAGAGTGGTCTAATGATATTTCCACCTCCTCAAGTTATTTTTGGATTACTCCTTTTAAGCACAGCAGTAGTTTTAATTTTTGATATCAGATACAACTCAGTCGGAAACAGTGAAGACGATATCTAATTAGGAATTTTTTCAGATACAGAACTTTTGTGTATTTGATTACATAGTATTAGCAGAACAATTCCTTACACAATTCTCTCTGTAAATAAAGAGAGGGACTGAAGGTTTCTTAAGCAACAGGGTCCCTTTCTTAATCCCCTTTAATTAGTTAAATCAATCTCCTTTATCATGAGTATCTCCTGAATAAGATTGAGTTCCTATCTTTGGTGGTGGATTATTTCCGAAGTAATCAACTAAAGCATCTGCCTCACTTGTAAAAAGGTTGGTGAACCATTGCTTAGTTGCAATAATTGCTGTCCAGATCTTGTCTCTTCTTTTAGTCATAGATATACCTCAAAAATAGTAAGGGGGCGAGATTTTGGTCGCCCCCTTTGAGTCCATCACTCCAGACCTAAGGAAGTGCGTTGACTCCTGATACTGTTTTACTACTACTGAATGGAAATTGCTATGGGTACGAACACCAAAGTATTTCTA
>QCJZ01000033.1 GCA_003215695.1 Prochlorococcus sp. AG-409-J03
GGTATGTCTACCTTCAGGGATTGAATTAAGAAGTCCAAGAATTTGTTCGTCTGAAATTGCATATCCAATGGCCTTAGCTTTTCTTGTCTCTGGAATATGGGCTGGTGGAGCATAAGCAGCAATTAACTTTCCACGTAATACAGCCCAATTAAGAAATGCAGTTAGTGATCTTCTTGCAATCTGTCTAGATCTTTTCCCTTGTTCCCATCCTTCTTTGTTAAGTGATTTCATCATCAGTTCTTCCCCGTTATGAGGCTTCCCTTTTGATTTCTGAATTAATAAACCTGCCCTATTTAAAACGGGTAAATAACTTTTGCTCCAAGTCTTCTCACTTGCGTTAGGAACGAATTTTCTGAACTCATCTATAAGTGCTTTCCAATCGATCTGATTCCTAGAACTTGATACTTCTGTAATCTCACAGACTTGACTGAGTGTTTTTTGTCCTTTTGCTTGGATGTAGTTTTTATAGATTTGTTGGATCCTTGGCAATGCTTTTGCAGCAGCTTTTTGGTTCCACTCAAAAGGTAAGGTTCTTGATTGTTTATGACCTTCTTCTCTTATCTCTAATCTCATCTGACCTCGACTATTAGAAACAAACCATTGAGCACCAGGATGCAGCGAATCTTTCAGAAGCTGCCTGAAATTAATAACCCAAGGTTCAGTTTCTTTCTTAATAGGCATCTGGATTATCTCTTTTGTTTTGTCTTGCTTTTGCGTGGCAGCTATCTGGTGACCAACGATTTCTGATTACTTCTAAGAAGTCATAAATAAATTCATCAGGACAATCCAATTCTTCCTGTAATTCGTTTAATTCTTCCGTGAAGAAATCAAAGACTCGTGATATTGGACCTGTTTGCTGATCTTGAGTCGGTTGCCATTTTTCAGTCAAAAGAGCACTTGGTCGCTGTTTCTTTTATTGTGGGAAAGGCGTGGGAAAAAGTCAATACTTAATGGATTATTCTGGATTGATATGGATCTCTATTCATTGCTAAATCAAGTGTTATGACTGAGAAGTGGCTAATAGCTTTATAGAGACCAAGTGATTTGGGAGCACTAGGTCGCAGGTTCGAATCCTGTCGCCCCGATCAGTCAGAGACAGGTTTCCCAGCCTGTCTTTTTTAATGCTTATTTTTAGAGGTGCCCAAAAAGTGCCCCCAAAAGTTAGATGGAATAAGGGAAGTTAAGGGGTTTTAACGGACTTGGCTTTTTGGTTTGCTCAAATAAAACATCCTGATTATTCGAATTGTGAGATGCTTTAGTGAAATTCTTAAAGGACATTGTCTTCAGATTCACAGAAGCTAGAAGCACTTATTCAAGGTTTTACGGATAGGGCTCAAAACAAGACATTTTTACCAGCCAACACTACAAATGATTTCTTGGCTATCAGGCCAAGTGGTAATCCCATAACCGCAGAGGGTCTTGCAGGAATGTATGACAGTGCAGATTTGGTTATAGAGCTCTCCGAATTAGTAAAGATTCATCGATTAGAAGCTAATTCTGATTGGGGCTTTGCTGCATTCACCTTGAAAGAAGCATTTAGCTACAAAGGTCAGCGAAACAATGATTTATCTAGTTATTCATTGATTTTCAAGAAAATTGATGGCACTTGGAAAATTTCCTGGATGCAAAGATCACAAGGAACCACAGATCTTTCAACTTGGGATTAACCAATACTTCCATGTCGAGCATTTAAAGTAAAAGCTCGGTTGACAGTCGATTTTTCAGGGGGCTAACTGCCCCCTTTTTATTTATAGTTTTCCTTCTGTAAGTCGGAAATTCCAATTGGTATGAGGCGCTCGTATTGCTTTTAGCCTTTGATATTCATCAGATTCGTAGCATTTAATTACTGCATCCTTACCCTTTGGATGTCTTGCAATAACAGTTAGAGGGCCACCATCTCCTCTCTTATTTCCTTCTCGTATATCTGTATTTCTATCTAATACTAAGGTTGTAAAACCACATTCTTTAGTGAATTGATTAACGTTTTGAAAATACTCTTTAGCTGCTTCTCTATCTTTTGTGGTTCCTGTAATTACGGCATATCCCGCAGTACCAGATTTAGGAAGTTGAGAACCTACAGCAAGCCCTATGGCCGCTGCAACAAAACCTACAATCGCAGTTTTCTTCATTTGAATTTTTAAAGATCATTGGCAGAATATCGGCTTATTACTGAACTGACCAACCCATGAAAGTAGTAGGACTAACGCCGTATATATCAGCAATTCTTTTCCAGCTCCATCCATAGGGCCGATAGCGATTAATTCGTGTTCTCTTAGTTTCTAATTCCCAGAGAAAAAGCATTACAGGAAGGAACAGTTCGACACAAAGCCACACCATTACGCAGGTGAAAGATGTCATTAGTTTTTGAAAATGCTTTTGTCAGAAGAGCCTGAAAGGATGGCCCTCCGCCTAGCAAAACTAGAAGATATATGCGATCCTCTGTTGACTTGTAATTATTTTGTATGGCTCTGGAGACAACAGTATTTACTTTCAATATTTCTGTTCCGTTTGCAGATTGGGCTAAGGGTTTTGATAGTGCAGAGGTTGTTGCAATGCACGAGGCTAACGCAATAAAGCCCTTATACAGAGGTGTTTGCAAAGATGATCCTGAATCAGTTGTCGTGATCCATCAAGCAGAAGAGGGTATTGCAAAAGCTTTTTTTGAAGCAAGTAGAGAAGCTGTTGAAGCTACAGGTCATATATATGACTCAACCGTTATTACCAGTTACTTAGCAGGTTAAGAGAAATGGAAAAACTCTTTATTGTATGTACTTTTGACTGTTCCTTTGAGTACTACGAAGAAACTATTGAAAAGTTTGTCAAAGAATATGGAGATGGAGTTGTTATTGACTATGACCTAAACAAAATCAATGATCATAAATCACATTCTTTCTATAACGTCACAAGCTTAGAAGCATTTGCAAAAATCCTCGATAATCCCTTCGCTAGGGAATGGGACAAAGCTAATAACTGCAAAGATATTGTTTATAAGCTCGAAGGACCTTTGTAGGTTCCTTCTTTATAATTGACTGTAACTAGGTTTAATTAGAAAAGTAGTAGCAATTAGTACTTTTACTTCTAATATCTTTTGCTAACTATTAATTAAATGTCTAATTAGCAATGTTCTTTAAAAGGCATGCAGGTTATATAAGCAATCCTTTCACACTGTATTGGAAAAAAAATTGGACTTTTCAAATAGTTCATATGGAAGGAGGTATTCATATTGAAGCTAAAGGTCTAGGTATTTGTTTAAGAGCCCCTTTCATACCAAATGATAATCCAATGATTGCAGCTGATAATTTAATTCTTAGAGAAGAGAAGAATAGAAAATCCATATACAACTCTTGGAAATTGAAAACAAGTAAAAAAGAAATCCTGCAATAACTGTTTATATTCTTCCATTAAAACAACACTTCGAGAAGATTTAGAAGTCATAACTCCTGGTTATTTTATAGATGATGAGCCAACAATCAGATAATGACTATCATAGCGAGCTTTTTCTAAAGAATATGTTGAAGATCAGTTTTTACACTGCTAGGAGTTTGAGCATTTCTGTCATTTGCGATCTGTTAGTTATTAATAAAACTTATATTGTAGCGGCTATCACTTCTCAAATACTTTAAGAAAATTCAAAATCAATATATATGCTCCAAACACATGACTGATTCTAATAATGAAATGACTCCACAAGAAAAAATCATTCAAGAAAGAGTTGCTCAAGCAAGAAAGTTTCTTACTTCAAATGGTTTTAATCAATCAATAAAAAACCTTTGGAACGAGATCAAAGAGGATTCAAAATATGATTTATTATAAAAACATCAAGTAATCCAATTAGAAAGATGAACTATATGGACGCGTAAGTAAATTGTCTACAAGTTTGAGAGGTGTACGCTAACGAATTAATAGCCCTTCGGATGACCCACGTCGATTAGCCCAGTAAGAACCTATTATCTTTTATTGTTATTTTAAAATTCGTAGCAATACCTATTGCAATTTTTTTCTTTTTTTATTATGTCCACACCATTTTGATCTTTCCCTGCACTTCTATGACGATGACAGCAATCTTGTGCACGAAGACCATGACGATACCAATTGGGATGATTATAAATAAACTTGTAATATGTAACTCCTCCTTTTTCTGTGGGAGGATATTCTCCAACTATTTCCCAGCCAATCACAATGGGTGAGTTAGACATATATTTTTCTTGTAAGCATGTTTACCGGTCCTACGACTTTTCCCCCCAAAGCCCCCCTCATCTATAATATATTTCCCAGGAAGGCATTCTTGATGATTCCTTGTTGCGTTATATTCGTGAGCATTAAGATTAGGTGAGTAAAAAACAGAAGTTGAAATCAATAATAAAGAAAATATTTTGGTTATGATTCGATGCGAATTGTTTGCTGAATAAATAAATATTAGTAGGAACTAATGTCATTTAGCTGTTCTTGTGCATGGCTTTGTGCTGTGCTTATGGTTCCACTAATGCTGTTTATCTGGGTGTTAGATACAAAGAGAACCAGAATTAACAGATATAGAAGTTATGGTTGGAGCTGGAGCAAGATTGCAACTATTTATAATGTCTTCCCGACAACAGTTAGAAGGTGGTCTATACCTAAATAAATACTTTATCTAACATGGCAAAGGCATTTCGTGTTGATGCAGGATTTGATAACCCTGATGTAAGCCGGACATTTTTGTGGATTCAATTTGGTGTCTTTACTGGATTAAATGTTTTATTCCTAGTTATGTTCCTTTTATATAAATTCAATCCTGCTTTTCATAGTGTGATCACTGGAAGACCTTTGTAGCATCTTCTTACCAGTTGGTGATCTATGGCTTAATCAGTTGATAGCCTTTTACAAGGTTATATACACCCCAACCAAACGCACCTAGTACAAGACCATAAAAAACAAATGGAACAATTGGATTTTTATATAAAAAAGATCTAACTTTTTTTTGGATATTTTCTTTATCAAGGACGGGCAATTTTAACTCAACAGGTTTTTCTCTTGGAGGCAAACCAAGTTCCTTTCGTCTTTTTGCTTCTCCCATAAAAATCTGCTGAGTACTTCATAAACTCTTTCTAGCTGATCTAGTTCACTTCATCATCTTGCTGTAAGCAAAGTTACTAAGCAGTTTCTAAAGGATTCTTAATTTCAGATAAATGCGCTTTAATTCCATTAATTAAATATGTCAATTTATGGGTGAATCATTACAGAAAGCATTTTTTGGTGTCATTGCTCTAGGTGTCTCTTGTATCGCTATCGAATTAATACCTGTTTCAAGGCAAGCTGCTTATTGGAATCGCTGCTTAGATAACACAGTGAAATTTATAGAAAAGGATGTACGAAAATTAGATGGATGGGACAAGAAAGCTAAAGAATCACTCGCTGTTAGCTTATGCAATGGAGCCGTCTATGAGCCGACCATTAAAACTAAATAAAATTAGAAACCAAGTTATTCAACATGGCACTGCCTCAGCTTCATTAGTAGCGGATGCTCTTTCAGGTGTTTTATCTAAGTGCCCTACCCCCATAGAAGAATTAGAAGAACAAAAAAAGAAAGCAGAGGTTCAACAGTTGATCCAAGATAACCCCTATCAAGCTTGCAATCTCACTGATGTTTTAAAGCTAGAAAGACTTGATCCAAAAGTAGGTGCAAAGCTAAGAGAAGAGATCCACTATCAAAAGAATGAGGAAGTCAGAGAAGCTGAAAAGGTAGCCGCCGAAAAACAAAGACAAGCTATCGATAAAGAAATTGCTCAAGGTCAATTACAACGTCTTCAGCAAACTGCATGGCAATAAGAATTAAATCCATTAACTCTGATCTGACTCAATATATCTTTAGAGCAAAGGCAACTCGTCAACGAATTGCTGCAACGATTAGATCTGCTTTGCTAAGCATTGAGAAAGGCCCCCTCCCCTGTCGTTCGAGGAAAGAGGCCAAGCAGAAATCTTTGCCGTAAAGAACGCTCTAACGATACTTTTCAAGCAGTGACTTTCTCTTTGTCCTTCTTGGCTGGAGCCAGAGTTTTGATCTCTTCTTGAAGTTCATGCTCTCGATCATCAAGAACCTTGACTCGAGCTTGATAACTCTCCTCTAGTCTCTTATGA
>QCJZ01000034.1 GCA_003215695.1 Prochlorococcus sp. AG-409-J03
GGGCGGTGACTCCTCGCTGCAGAGCTACTGGGGCATCAACGGCTTTGTCCCCTGTGAGTATTGGCCCTTCGATGCCGATAATGAACCGAGCTGTGCTGAGGGAGCCGGTAGCTCCGGTCACCTGGAAGACTTTGAGGTTGTAATGCGGGTTGAGGTAGAGGACCACAGTGGGCGAATGGCCACGGACGAGCGTCGCGTCCAGCCAGTTTGTTGCAGTTAGTTCTAAGGATTTGAGGTTTAGGACCTTCGGTACGTGAGCTGAGGAGCAGAGAAGCGGAGATGCCCAGACTCGTGGTTTTTCGGGGTCGTCGAAAAGAGCAGAGCCTCGATCTGCGCCGGCGCGAGTACACCATTGGACGGGCGGAAGACGCTGATGTTCGGGTCGACAACCCGCTGGTGTCCAGGAGGCATGCGCTGCTCTCCTATCGGGATCATGCCTGGCGCATTGAGGATCTGGGCACGCCCAATGGTCTCTATGTAAATGGCTCGCGGGTCGACGGGCATCAGCTTGTTCCTGGCGATCACGTTGAGATCGGCCAGCATGTGCTCATCTTTCAAGGGGTGGGAGATGATGAGTTTGATGTTGTCACCCAGCCCGGCATCCCGCGTGATGCTCTGGAGATGATGGACAGCCCGACGACTATCTTGCCGCCTGACAAGATGAAGCAACTGCAGTCTACGGTTCGAGCTCGAATGGCCTGTCATCTGGCTCTGCAGCATCAGGGCAAGCGAACCGATTTCGCCCTGCAGGGCAAGGTGCACCGCATCGGCTTTGATCAGGAGTGCGATATTCGCTTGCCGGGCTCCTCGCTATTCGGCAAGAAGTCCGCCGAGTTGCTGCGCAAGGATAAGGACGTCTACGCCGTTGTCTCCTTGAGCTCCTTACTGCCGGTCAAGGTCAATGGTGAGCGGGTCAGTTCCAAGGTCCTGGCCGATCGCGATAAGATTGAAATTAAGGGATTCACCCTTACCTATTTCACCACCATCCATCGCTAGGGACCGATAGGTCCTTGGAGTCAGGTAGCTGGGTTGGCTGCAAGGTCAGGCCGGTGCTCAGCGAACCTGTAGGATTGCTCCTTGGGTGCTGCGTTCTGGCGGAAAGCTGATACCGAGCAGGTAGTCACCTGGCGGGAGTTCTACATCCCAGTCCTGGCGGGTCGATGGATTTACCCTTCCGGAGCTGAATTGCGGCAGGTGCGCCCGCTGTGAGCCCCTCCCCCGCAGCCATAGGGCGATCGCACCCTGGCCGGGCTGGTCTGCTGCTGTTTCGATAGCGTCGGTGATGACCAACAGGGTCCGCGGCCCGGCTGGAAGCCTGGTGATGTGTTTGTCCAGATGCGGCAGGCTGCGGTCCTTGATGCGAATGACGACCTTGCCATCTTCCTCACGGGGATGCTGCAGGAGCGGGTAGTCAGGGAGTGGAGGATCGATGCTGTCACGCTGGCTAAAGCTGGGAATCGAGCTGCTGCATGCGTTCAGCAGCAGGGCTACTAGAGCGGCGCTTGCAGCCAGGGTCTGGGAAGCCGTCATCGGTTGCATTCTAGCTGGGCTCTAGCCACACACCTCGCGAAACACGCGCAGGGTGTTTGCGCCGAGGCACTTACGGATTTGAGCTTCCGTCATTCCGCTTTGCAGCATCAACTCGGTGAGGTAGGGCATGTAGCTGTGGTCGGGGAGATCGGAGGGCGGAATGATGAAGCCATCGAAGTCGCTGCCAATGGCCACGTGCTCTTCGCCGACAACATTGATGACATGTTGGATGTGGGCGACGATGAGCTCGGCCGAACCGGTGAGCGTGGGGCCCAGGAAGATGGGTGCGAAGATGATGCCGATCACGCCACCGCTTTCGGCCACCGCGCGTAGCTGTGTGTCGTCGATGTTGCGCCAGCTTTGACTGGCTCCTGCGACCCCCGTGTGACTGACCATTACCGGTGCTTTGCTTCGTTGGCAGGTCTCCATAAAGCCAGCCCGGTTCAGGTGCGCCAGATCGACGATCATCCCGAGCCGGTTCATCTCTTCCACGAGCTCGCGGCCGCTGTCGCTGAGTGCTGCGTTGGGGTCCGCCCCCCAGCCGAAGGCGGGGGTGGCGGCGAAATTTCGGGAGAAGTGCGCCAGTCCTATGTAGCGCAGCCCAAGCTCCCGGAGCTCGGCCAGTTGGTCCAGACTTCCGCCCAGCCCATGGGCTCCCTCCAGGCCTCCGAACAGCGCGATCTGGTCGGCTTTGCGCGCTGCTTCTATGTCCGCGGCTGTAGAGATCAGCCGCACGTCCTCTGGGGCGCGTCGCGGCCAGTCCTGCATGTCCATGAGGGCTCGGCGTGTTGAGCTAAGCGCACGGTTACCGCGCAGTGGGTTGGTGACGATGCCCAGGGCGACGGCCCCGACTCCACCCTCCTTCAGCCGGGGGATGTCGCTCTGATAGGTCAAGGGGGATAGCGGTAGACGGTTTTGGTGGCGCCGGGCCGGGTTGTAGCCGTAGAGGGCCTGGGAGAGCAGAGTGTCGCAGTGCAGATCGAAGATCAGACAGTCGTTGTGTAGCGCGACTGCTTCGGGCGAGAGCTGGGGCAGTGGCCGGGTCATTAGTTATTTGATGGTAGCCGATGGAGCTGTTCCCTTTGCGACGGACGCCCTTTAGCAAGCCGTGGGGCCTGCAATGACCTTTCTGGACCGGTCTCTGCTTGTGCTAGGGTCGCCGCCGTGTTGCCCCAATCTTTCGCTATTGGTCTCGTCTTTGCCAGTCTCCTGGTTGGTGCGGCGCCGCTGGCGTCTGAGGAGTTGACCGGGAGCGAGCTGGCAACGACCACCGAGCAGAGCCCTGTGGCGAGTCCTATAGCGCCTCAGGAGTCCGAGCTGAAGGCGCTGGCCGAAGAGCTCGGTCTGGCCGCCGCAGGCGAGGCTGCTCTGCTGGTGTTCGCTCTGCAATCGTTTGACTTTATTCGGGTAGGCACGCGCCTGCTGGGGCCGGGCCCCAGCGACCCCGATGGAGCGGTTCGTCAGCTGGTGACCGGATTGCGCGAGGGTGTCGCCGCCGTCGAGGTTGTGGCGGGAAGCAGCTCCTGGGAGGGGCAGGTGCAGCTTATAGATGGATCGGTTGCTCTTCTTGAACTGGGTCAGGTGCTTCCTCAAGTGCCCATGGTGCAAAGCCAACCGGATGCATCGGTCGCGTTTGATCTATTTGAGTTCTACGATCAGCTGGACGCGCGGGGGGCACTGAAGACCAAGCTTGAATACTGCGCCATCGTCCTGGCTGGCGACCTTGCGGGTCCCGATCGCTCTCTGGTCGAACAGGCCTGCGCTCGTTTTGAGCGGAAGGTAGAAGATGAGCGGTTGCGGGAGGAGGAGCTGAAGCGGTTGGTGGAGAACCCAGACGAACTGGTCCTTGGCCTTAGCGATGGGGAAGGGGCCGAGCAACCAGACTTCTCCGCCCAGCCCATGCTGTATCGACCGGACGGGACGGTGCGGAGCCGGCCGCGGGGAACGCTGGCCAGGACCTTAGTGGGAGTTTCTGCTTTTGTTGCGGGAGGAGCCGGGCTGGGCGGAGCGCTGTATTGGGAGCTACGAGCGCAGCAGGAATATCTGGCCTTTCGCAAGGCGGAGCAGTTTGGTGAAGACACCGCGATGACAGCTCACTTCCACTACACGCAAGAACATGACAGATCTCGAAATGCGGCCCTCGGAATGGCTGGAGCGGCCATTACTGGAGGAGTAGTCGCGGTGATTCTGCAGAAATTGGCGGCTAAGCGGTTTGCCGCCGCTAAGGCCGCGGTCCGAGGGCCTGTTGATAGAGAGGCTGCTGCCCCATGATAAATCGGTTGCAGTGGCAGGGGTTATTGGCCTTGTTGCTTGCTTTGGCGGCTTGCTCAAGTGACTACAGCTATCGCTCTGCGGTCGCTGATCGGGTCGATATTCATGATGTTGTGGAGTGCGCCTTCGATGAGGTGGATGGCGGCTATGAGCAGTATTCCTGCGTGCCGATTTTTTCCAACGTAGATGAGTCTGCAGGGGACTGGGAGCGCGACGGGATTGGTGATTTTGACATCTTGCAGCGGGATGTTTTCGGTGCGCCCTTTTATGAATTGTTTTATTCGGGAAGCTCTGGGAGCAGCAGCGACATTGGCTATGCCCTTTCTATGGATGGAGTTAGCTGGCGACGGCATCCCTACAACCCAGTGCTTCGGCGCGGTCGCAGCTCGGGGGCTTTTGACTACGACGATGTCAGTGTCGGGTGCATGGCCTTTGATGGTTCTTTAGGCCTCTATCACCTCTGGTACACCGGTACCAATAACTCCAGTCGGGGAACCTTGTTTGGGCACGCAACCTCTCCCGATGGGGTGATCTGGGATAAGGATCTTTTCAATCCCATCGATCCTTTTGAGGACGGCGTCAGTGAGCTCAGTCGGGTGTGGGGCTGTGATGCCCTGTATGAGGATGGCGGTTTTCATTTCTGGGTCGGCGGAGTGAACTGGGAGGGTGACGGCTTCGTCAATCCTGAAGAGTGGTTGGCCTCAGCTAAGTACGATATCGGCTACCTCTACACTGAGGATGGCAGCGACTTTACGGTTCAGCGCGAGCTGGTCCTGGAGCACACCGGCCTGGAGGGCAGTAGCTTTGATGCTGAAGGGGTTCATAAGCCGTCGGTGTTTACCTATACCGGGGAACAGGACACGCCTCGTTATTGGATGCTCTATTCTGGCTACAACCGGGTTACAGCCAGCGAAGATCCGTTCAGCCAGATGATCTTTATTGAATCCGAGGGAAAGCGGCTGGGCATGGCTTCTTCCTCTTCTCCCTCGAGTGGCTGGACCCGGCTCTCCCAGGCGCCTCTTCCGTTTGACTTTTCGGGAGCTGAGAACGCCGAGAACCCGAGGGCCTTTTTCATCAACGGGCGGCTGCACGTGTTTTTTAACGATCGCTTTGCTGATGAGTTCGGTGAGCCAATTAGCGGGATTGGCCTGGGCATCGCTCCCTTCCCCAGCGAGGAGGCCCTCCAATGAGCTTGCTGCAGCGCATTGTCCTGTTCGTGTTGCTGGGGCTGGGGCTGGTCCCGCTGACTGGTTGTGAGTCGCACCGTAGCGAGTGTGAGGATATCTGCAGGAGCTTTGTAAATACCTGCGAGTGGAACGCCTGGACGCATGTCAGTCAGTGCACTCAGGGCTGTGTCGAGGACATGTATCGGCGGCATGATGTCGACGAGGTATTTGCTTGTTATCGGCGGGCAGTGGCCGCACCGGCTCGAGAGGAAGCCCGTCAAGTGGTGGAGCGCGCTCTGGATGCCGGGCTATTTTCCAAGTCGCAGGAGATCGGCGAGTTCGATCTGGAAGCGGAGGTGGATAGGGCTGTTGAGGCGGGCACCTGCGACCCTTTTGCGGCGGTTCAATGCAAGGTGCAGGCATTGAAGACCGAGCCGGCCGGTTTGTTGATCACCAAGTGAGCCCTTCAAACTCGATCCCGGCTCAGCGATACTTGCGACCATTGTCAGCCGGGGAGAGCCCATGAGCCATATTTCTGCCGTTCATTTTGCTGCTGTTGTCCCTGCTCGACCCAGACCACTTCAGAGAGCATCCGAAAAACAGCGTGCGACATCGGCGGCACCACCTCCAGATAGACTTGGTCCCCCTCCCCAAGGGCAGAATCGAGGGTCGGGACAAAGACCGTCTCACGCTCGGCAATCGCCTGAGCCACCTGGGCGAATAAGGTCGCTAATCCAGGAGTCCATCGCAACACTGGGCGACCGTCTTCGGTCCCCTCCAGCAACTTGGCAGTGCCGAGGTCTGAGGCCGCTGACCAACGTGTTCGCTGCTCACCCAAAACTGCATTCTCAAGGGCAACATGTACGAAATCAGCAATGCTCTTGCGCCCACCAGGACCCAGGTTGTGCAACTCCATGCCAATCAGGTACTCGCCCTCTACAGCCCGACAAGAGCGAACCAGGCCGGCACAGGCAACTTCAACCTCCTCTTCGCCGGGAAGAACGAAAGAAAGGTTAAAGACCTCTCCCAGCTCAACCCTTCGACGCAGGAACATGGCTACACCGCTCGCTGAAATGTCGCTGATCGAACTGCTAAATTCATCT
>QCJZ01000035.1 GCA_003215695.1 Prochlorococcus sp. AG-409-J03
ACCCAAAAAAACAAATTTATTAATTCCATATTCTTTAGATTTTTGATCAAAAAAGATTTAAAAATACCATAAAAAATTCATTGATTAATCGTGGAAACTAATTTTACAGAATCTAAAGCCTGACGAAGTCCTTTGACAGTAGCAATCATAGCTACTTCGGTTTTTAGTTTATTCACAGCTGAACCAATTCCAACTCCATTAGCTCCAACTGATACAGCCATTGGGACAGTAACTTCAGAAAGTCCAGAAGCACTAATCAAAGGCACGTCATGATGATTCTCCTTTAAAGCAGAGGAGATAGCGAAAGTTGCAGCCAAAGTAGGTGAAGCTTTTTCTATTAACCCTAAAGTACCAGGACTAATGGGATGAGAGCTGGTCCCTCCTTCTGTCTGAATTAAGTCGACACCACTATCAACAAGATCTAATGCTAATTGAGCTTGAATATCTAAAGGTAAAACATGGGGAACAGTCACTGACAAAACAACTTCAGGTAAAATTCGACGAGATTCAACAGCTAATGAGAGAACCTCATCAGCTGAGAAAAAACGCCCATCTGGATAAAAAGAGTCAAAGTTCCCTATCTCAATAATTGATGCTCCGGCTTGAACAGCTTGAGGAAAAAGTTGCGGTTCTACCGAACTCACACACACAGGAATATTTGAAGCCAAAACAGCCAACTCTACTAACTTTGGTTCACAAGCAATGTCCAATAAATCAGCACCTCCAAGACCAGCAGCTTTAGAAATTCGAAATACTGATTCTGGATTAAAATTGTTTAAACCAGAGATGACTTTCAATAAAGATCGATTTTGAATACTCTTTTGAAGTGAAACTGGCAATTTCTGAAGACGTGTCATAAAAACATCAACTATTAATCTGATTGTGACACTGACTCAGCAAAAGAACTTAAAAAATTCGAATTGAGCTCTGAAACCAAAGCAAATGTCACAATCTACTAAAAATGAAAGTTCTTGGAGTAAATGGCATATGCATTTACACAAAAAGCTAAAACAAAATAAATCTTTGCTTCCCGCTAATTCAAAACTTCTTTTAGCTATATCTGGTGGTCAAGATTCAATGGCCCTACTCAAATTAATTATTGATTTAAAAAGGCTATATAAATGGCAAATTGAAATCTGGCATGGAGATCACCAAT
Organism: Prochlorococcus sp. AG-409-J03; assembly: GCA_003215695.1. GTDB lineage: Bacteria > Cyanobacteriota > Cyanobacteriia > PCC-6307 > Cyanobiaceae > Prochlorococcus_B. The sequence continues at coordinate 1,157 of QCJZ01000035.1, forward strand.
GGCATAATAAATCCGAGAAAATAGAAAAAGAACTAAAACTTTGGTGTCTTAAGCAACAAATATCATTTCACTCTAATAAAGCAAATAAAGAAGAAATCGATAATGAAGAAAAAGCGAGAGAGTGGAGATACAAAAACCTATTAATAAAAGCTAAATCATTTTCATCAAATAATATATCTTTTCCATGTACTCGAATATTAACTGGTCATACAGCTACTGATAGAGCCGAAACTATAATTATGAACTTAGCGAGAGGAGCTGATCTAATAGGGCTTAGTACACTTAAAGAACAAAGAAAGTTAGACAGTAACATACATTTAGTAAGACCCCTACTGATCTTTAATAGAGACGAAACGCTCGAAATTTGTAAAGAGTTTAATTTACCAATTTGGATTGATCCTTCAAATGAAAATATTAATTTGACTAGGAATAAAATCAGAAAAGAAGTTTTACCAATATTAAATTCAATCTATAAAGGCGCTGACTCAAGAATAGCTTCTGTAGCTAATAGGCTTGAAAGTTATAGCAAAGACCAACAATCATTAGCAAAAATAGCAATTAAATCTTGCCAAAAGGAAGACATCAAATCTCTATCCAGAAAGAAACTAATAGATTTCACAAACTCTATGAGAAAAATAATACTTTCTAATTGGTTAAAAATGTTAGGAGTATCAAGGGTAACAGCTTTGCAAATTGAAGAAATAAATACCAAAACATCTCAAAGTAAGCCACCTGGAACTATCCATCTTCATGGGAATTTCCTCATCAGATGGGACAAAGAAACTATTTATCTCTCAAACAAAATTAACTAAAAGAAAAAAATATTCATTTATCCGTTAATTGCAGATCTGCGTCTTCTTGTTCTTCCAGATGGCATATCCTCAGAATTAGTTTCGCTATTTATTTTTTGCTCAATTGAAGAACTTGTATCTTTATTTTTTACAGATACATTTATTGCCTTAGAAGCTTTATCAGCAGTTTTCTTAACTGCTTGTCGTGAATCTAGCTGTTGATCAAGTTGAGGCTTATAGGCACGAGTTCCACTAGGAGCAGGTTGAACAAGGCAAAGAATTAATGGCTCAGCTTGAACCTCCCTTCTCAATCGACGAGATAATCCTGATTCAACCTCTCTTTGCAAACCAATCCAATCAACCTCAACTGACTTGCCTCCTGTCTTGAGAACAAGCTGTTTCCAACGATTTTCCAATACCCAATTAATTTCTCTTTCAGTCCAATTCACCATTGTTTTGGCATCAACATTAGTAATAACACCACGAAGATTGACCCTAGGGGGTGCAACCATGACGCCATCAGTGCTAATTGGAGTGAGGACAGTAATAACTCCATCATCAGCAAGTTGCTGACGTTCTTTTAAGACTCGAGTATCCACAACTCCAGTTCTAGAAGAATCGAGTAATTCCACACCTGATTTCACTGGTGATCCTTGCACAATAGAATCTGGTCTTAATTCAGCAACATCCCCGTTTTCCATAACCAATACATTTTCTGGATGAACTCCCATTGATACAGCAGTTTTTCCATGAAGAACTTGCATTCTGTACTCACCATGAACAGGAATGAAGTATTTAGGTCTAGTTAATCCCAACATCCATTTTTGATCTTCCTGACATCCATGCCCTGAAACATGAATACCCTTATCTTTTCCATAAATTACTTTTGCACCCAATTTAATTAATTTATCAATCGTATGCATTACAGAAATAGTATTTCCAGGAATCGGACTAGCAGAAAAAATGACAGTATCACTAGTTTTCAACTGAACATGTTGATGCTCACCCCTAGCAATACGACTCAAAGCAGCCATTGATTCTCCTTGGCTACCTGTCATCAATAAAAAAGTCTCTCTATCAGGCAAGTCTCTGATCTGTTTAATTGGGAAAAACAGATCATCAGGAAAACGCATATATCCAAGCTCTCTTGCTTTCCCAACAACATTTAACATTGAACGGCCAAGCAAACCTACTTTTCTGCCGTTTTTCATTGCCAACTCTAAAAGCATCGCTACGCGATGAGTTGAACTAGCAAATGTAGTGACCATAACCCTGCCCTCAGCAGTAGCAATGTATCTATCTAAATTGGGGTAAACGGAATATTCAGACGGAGTAAATCCTGTAACTTCAGAGTTAGTTGAATCTGATAAAAGGCAAAGAACACCTTTATCTCCATAGTGAGCCATTCTGGCTAAATCCGCAGGCTGTCCATCTGGGGGAGTATGGTCAAATTTGAAATCACCAGTGAAAAATACTACCCCAACTGGAGTCGTGACTGCGAAGGAATAACTATCAGAAATTGAATGTGTATTTCTTACAAATTCAACTGAAAAATGTTGTCCAACCTTTATAACTTCTCTGGGTCCACATACTTGTATTGTTGTCCGATCAGCAACTCCTGCTTCTTCCATTTTCCCCCTTAGCATTGACATAGCAAGGGGCGGACCATAAACAATTGGAATATTAAAGTTTTTCAAATGATGAGAAATCCCACCAATATGATCTTCATGTCCATGAGTAACTACCAAACCTCGTATTCGACTTTGATTTTCGCGTAAATAAGTAGTGTCAGGCATCACAACATTTACCCCATGCATCCCATCAGTTGGGAATGCCAGGCCAGCATCGAGAATCATGATGTCGTTGCCATACTCAAAGACACAAGTATTTTTTCCAATTTCTCCGAGGCCGCCCAAGGGAATAATCCTCAAACAAGGAGATTTTGATTGATTAGGTTTTGAATCTTGAGAATTCATGGAACTTGATGTCATGGAAAAATTTATGTAAAAAACTTGGTTGTTACCTAAATGAAAGTCAGATTCACTCAAAAATGAGTGAATAGATCAAATCAATCTCATAGAAGAGAGTATCTTCAAGAGTTCTTCTTTCATTTCTTTGTTTAAAGAGACTAAAGGACTTCGAGGAGGTCCAACAGACCAACCGATCAGTTGAAGAGCCGCTTTAACAGGAATGGGATTTGTAGTTGCAAAAAGGGATTTAAAAAGAGGTTGTAAGATCTCATGCAAATAAAGTGCCTCTGCGTATTTACCTTCTAAAAAGCTTTCTATGATTTTTTTCATATCAAGACCAACTAAGTGACTTGCAACACTAACAACACCTACTGCTCCTACTGAAAGCATGGGTAAAACCAAAGCATCATCGCCGCTATAAATAGCTAAATCTGATCCACATGAGTTTCTTAATTGAGTCACTTCTTCTGTTGTTCCACTTGCAGCTTTAAAACTGACTACATTACTGCAATCCATCAGCTTACTTACAATACTAGGTGATATCGAACACCCTGTCCGCCCAGGAATGTTATAGATCATCAGTGGTAACGTTGGAGCGGCATTGGAAATAGCACGAAAATGAACTTCTAGGCCTTCTTGCGGTGGTTTGTTGTAATAAGGAACAACCACTAATGCACCATCGGCACCTGAATTAGCTGCTTGCTTTGTAGCTTCAATTGCTTCAGAGGTCGAATTACTTCCTGTTCCAGCCAAAACCTTAGCTCGAGAGCCTAACGAATCTCTCACTGTTTCCAGCATCTTTTGTTGTTCTTGCCAAGTTAAAGTAGGAGATTCTCCTGTTGTTCCACATACAACGATGCCATCTGAACCTTGATCTACCAGATGATTTGCCAAGTCAGCCGCTAAACCATAATCAACTTTTCCATTCTCATCAAAGGGCGTTACCATTGCCGTTAGAATCCTTCCAAAAGGAGCTGGAGATAGTAAAGCTGACTTACTCATGATTTTTTTGGCAATAGAAGTTCAGCAATTTGCACAGCATTGAGTGCGGCCCCTTTACGAATTTGATCTCCACACAACCATAATTCCAATGCATTTGCGTTACTGATATCCTGTCTTATACGACCAACTGATACGGGGTCTCTACCAGTCACATCTTGTGGCATAGGAAAACGATTGTTTTCAAAATCCTCCATTATCTCAACTCCTGGTGCAGATTCCAAAATCTCATAAGCCTCTTTGACTGGGAAAGGCTTTGCAAATTCAATATTGACTGATTCAGAATGCGCCCTTAAGACAGGAACTCTTACACATGTGGCGGTCAAAGAAAGCTCGGGATTTCCAAGAATCTTTCGAGTTTCATTCACCATTTTCATTTCTTCCTCGCAATAGCTATTTGTTTGCAAAGGTGAATTATGCAAAAAAAGATTAAAAGCCAAAGAATAAGGAAGAACTTTACTTTGTGGACTTCCTCCATCTAAAACTTCTTGACTTAATTTTTCTAATTCTTCCATTGCCATTGCACCTGCACCACTGGCGGATTGATAGGTTGATACAACAATTCTCTTAATTGGAATATGCCTGGTTAAGGGAGATAAAACCAATGCTAATAAAATAGTCGTGCAATTAGGATTAGAAATTAAGCCTTTATGCTTGCTTGCATCAGCGGGGTTGACTTCTGGAACGACCAAAGGTACATCCTCGTCCATTCGAAATGCACTGGAGTTATCAATCATCAAAGATCCAGAATTTTTAATTACGTCTTTCCACTTGCGAGAGATTGAACTTCCAGCTGAAGCTAAAACTAAATCTACATTTTCAAAACTATCTTTAGTAGTCTCTTCCACTTTTAAATCAGTTCCACAAAAACTCTGAATCTCTCCTGCTGAGCGATGAGAGGCGAGTAAAACTAATTTTTCAACAGGAAAAGATCTCTCTTCAAGCAACGCCAATAATT
>QCJZ01000036.1 GCA_003215695.1 Prochlorococcus sp. AG-409-J03
TTTTGGCGCAATATAAAATAGCCAACTCCAGCAGCTCCCGCCGCTAAAGGAATTGCAGCAGTAGCAGCAGAAGCAACAGCGTGATAGTCGAAGTTCATCCCTGTGTTGAAATTTAATTACTTACAATTATCCTTCATATTTGAAAAATGTTATGAATTTGCACGTGAAATGCTTCATATCTTCATCACTTTAAATCCAAAAAGAATTTCCAAATTATCTAAGCTCATGCCGATTGAGGAGCAATATTTGAGCTATCTCTAGAGCGTGGATGTTTGCTATACCACCATTCCTGAATATTCGTATCTAAACGACTTGAAAACAAAGTCAAAATTGTTTTTGTTGGTTTAACACCTGGTTGAATAATCTCAACAGAATATGATGGACATTTTTGTGCGGCAATGTCAGCAACTAATCTTTTTCCAACTCTTCTCCAGCTAGGCTCTTTACTTCGCCATGAGAGACGACAACAGGGCCAAGGTAATTCCTCACGATCATAAAGACGGCAACATGGACCTAAAACCCTAAAGCTAAATTGACCACCAACACTTGAGTGAATAGAGCCATGATCTAAAAGGCTTTGAACTTTTTCGATTGGCAAAGCTTCTGAAATCAATTAATCAATAAACAATTTTATTTGCGCCCATGAGCACATAAATAAAAGGTTGGCGGCAAAGGAACTTTTTGGCAAGCAAAATGATGAGAATCTGGCGAAAAAATTAATATCAATAGATTTCGTCTTCGGCATGAGTTCTAAATATGCAATTTGAAGTTGGATATGCAACGCAAATCAATACATAACCTTGTTTTATTTGATCATCATCCAAAAAACTTTGATCCTGTTGATCAACCTCTCCTCTTTCTAATTTAGCAACACAAGTTGAACAAGCTCCCGATCGGCAGGAATAAGGCAGCTCGATATCTTTTTCAGATGCAGCATCAAGTATGTATTTATCATCTGGTATATCAACAATTTCTTTAAGACCACTGTGCTCGTTTATAAAAGTGACCTTAAAAGATGTCATAAAGAATTTTATTATGAAAATTTAGAATTTATAGCTCAAGGCAAATCTTGAGTCAAAACCATTAAGGCCCATTGCTCCTTTGTCTTGATTTCAAGAACTTTCCAACCAAGTGGCAAGAAGAATTCTTGAAGTTCTTTGATTTGCTCAATGAGCAAACCAGACAAAATCACTTTACCTTTATGTCCAATAATTTTTTCAAAATTTGGCCCTAATAATTTTATTACAGGTGCAAGAATATTGCAGAGAACCAAATCAATTTTTTTTGTAGGCATATTCAACTCAATTTCTTCAATAGAACCAAGAAAAACATTTAAGAGATGATCAGGAAAATTATTTAATTCAGCATTAGTTTTGGTAGCTGAAATTGCTAAAGAATCCGTATCAACAGAGAAAGTAGTCTTTGCTCCTAACTTCAATGCAGTCAAAGATAGTATTCCGCTTCCACAACCCAAGTCAGCAATTGTTTTACCTACTAGAGAATAATTATCCAAGGCTTCAATGCATAGCCTTGTAGAAGGATGGCTACCAGTTCCAAAAGCACTTCCAGGGTCTAAACGAATAATTTTTCGCCCTAAAAATTTTTGAGGAACATCTAACCACGCCGGTAAAATTAAAATTGATTTTCCTACAGGATCTGGCTTCCAACTCTTTTTCCAACTTAAGCTCCAATCTTCATCTTTAACTTGAACCCATTTGCAAGGAGGCAAGGTCAATTCAAAAGGCTTTGCCAAAGATTTTAATGACTGTATTAAGGTTTCTTGCGCTCTCACTGGCCAATCATTCAAAGGAAGCCATAAAAAAAGCGTTTGAGTGGAGTTGTTATTTGGGTCATGCTCAAAGGAAAATTTATAAATTTCTAAATTGCTCAAAAGCCAAAAAAAAGAATCTTCTAGCTCCGCTGGAAATTCTTGCTCCAATCTCAACCAAGAGAACTGTGAATTTTTCAAAATTATAGTTTTTTCATTCAACAATTTATAAAGTCACAGAATGAGCCTCATTTATTCCTTGCATGGAAATAATTGAGCCTAACAACTCAGATGGGATAGGGTCATCAATACTTAAAACCATAACTGCTTCACCTCTTACAATCCTTCTTCCTACTTGCATTGAAGCAATATTCACATTGTGTTTTCCAAGCAGTGAGCCGATCTGTCCAATTATCCCAGGCATGTCCCTATGTCTTGTAAAAAGCATATGTCTACTTGGAACAAAATTAATAGGGTACTCATCAATACTTGTAATTCCCAGATCGCCATCACCAAAAACAGTTCCAGAGACACTATGAACACCTTTATCGCTAAAACTGTTCAACTGCAAAGAGCCTCGAGCGAACTCGGGGCTCAAATCATCATTAATTTCAACGACATCAATACCTCGTCCTTTAGCTTCCAATGAAGCGTTTACATAATTAATTTTATCTCCCAATGCACTGGTCAGTAATCCCTTCAAGGTTGCAATAACTAGTGGTTGAGAAGGATGTTGAGCAAATTCCCCTTGCAAACGAACTTCTAATTTTTGAATCTGTCCCCCTGAAATTTGACTAACTAATAATCCTAAGGTCTCCGCAAGTTTTAAATGTGGTTTAAGACTATCCATTATCTCTGCGCTGAGACCAGGAATATTTACCGCGCTGCGTGCTGGTAAGCCTAAAAGAACATCTCTAATTTGTTCTGCAACATCAATAGCTACATTTTGTTGAGCCTCAACAGTTGAAGCTCCCAAATGAGGCGTTAGAATCAATCCTTTTTTTACATCACGTAAAGGAGAATTTTCAACTAAAGGTTCTTTTGCATAGACATCTATTGCAGCACCTTGAATAATTTTTTCTTCTAATGCATGAGCTAAATCATTTTCATTTATAATTCCGCCCCTTGCACAATTAACTAATCTGGCAGTTGGTTTCATTTTTCTTAAAAGGTCTTTATCAACTAAATTCTCTGTTTCAGGAGTCCTTGGAAGATGGAGAGTTACATAATCAGATTCTTTGAACAATTCATCAAGATCACTTAATCTAACCTGCATTTGCTGAGCTCTTTCACTAGACACAAAAGGATCAAATCCAATGACTACCATGCCCATCGCATTCGCAACTTTTGCAACATGAGATCCAATCTTGCCAAGTCCAACTACTCCTAAAGTTTTCTTATAAAGCTCATTCCCTACATATTTCTTTCGATCCCAACCTCCAGAAAACATACTTGCATGAGCTTGAGGGATATTTCTAGATAAAGCAAGAATCATTGCTAGAGCATGCTCAGCTGCTGCGATGGTGTTTCCACCTGGAGAATTAACAACCAAAACCCCCTTTCTAGTAGCGCTTGGCACATCAACATTGTCTACGCCAACGCCTGCTCTACCTATAATTCTCAGTTTTTTTGCCTCAGAAATTATATCTGAGGTAACTTGAGTTCCGGAACGGATCATTAATCCGTCATAATCACAAATTATATTCTTTAACTGATCTATCGAAAGACCAACTTTTTGGTCAACCTGAGCAACCTGAGTAAGAATATCAATACCTGCTTGATCAATGGGATCAGAAACAAGAACTTTCGTCATTAAAGGCGATAAACGTGCCTATCTGAACTTTAGTGATCTATTTGCCACTGACCAGAATTATGTTGAGCAGGATTGAATATCCAAACATTTCAAGGAGCTTATTAGTGTCCACATACGTGATCCTCTTAAAAGAAAAGAAACCAGCAAAAGAGTTACTTCTCAAATTAAGAGAGGCGCAAACACCACTCCTTAATTGCGATCTGGTAGAGCCATTAAAAAACGAATCGGTTCAAGAGGATTCAAATTTAGACACATCTGAAGAAATATTTGCCAATCAAGCAAAATTTAATAATATCAAGCTTTTGAATCCAGATCTCGCGCGAAAAGATCGCCAAAAAGCTTTAGCGACATGGTTAATCCCCTTTGGTTTTATTGCAGGCCTAAGTTTTTCTCAAATGACTGATCTAAAGACATTTGCAGATATGGGTTTCCCAGCTCAATTGGAGAAACTTTTAGGTGGCCTAGTTGGAATGATTTCAGGTGCACTAGGAAGTTTTTTTTCGGCTGGGGGCATTAACCAAGAAACAATTGATGATTTAAGAGCTATCAGGAAAAAAAGTGAACAAGGTTTTTGGCTATTAATTCTGAAATTACCAACAGAAATAGAACTACCTTGGACAATTTTAAAAGAGACAGACAGCCTTGAGATAATAACCATAGGGAATGACTAGTACTAAATTAAAAAAACATTGATAAAAAAGTGAACATAAACATTTATAGTTTTGGCATAAATTCAAATATCAAATTTCTAAAAATCAAGAATAAAAAAGAAAAAAAGTTTAGAATATTTATATATAAAATGAGAACATACTAACTATTTTGATGCATCTTCCAAAAGAAAAGATTCTATTTAAAAGTCCTTTTCGCAAAGAATTAGAGACTTTAGTTTACTATGCAGAAAAGGCTTTAAAACAGAGATCAGCAATATGGTCTCCTTTTATATCAGCACAATTAATAGAGGAAGTTAAAGATAAATTTAACAATTTAAAAGATATAAGTCTTCTTTTCGAAGGAGGGTTTCCAAATGCAGAGCGCAAAAGAATATGTTTTCTAAGATCTGAAGATAAGATGAACTCTCCCTCTATCAATATTCCAATAAAGGGTATTTATATGAAAGGCAATTTCCTATTTGATAGAGCCAAACAAAATGATTTTAGAAATGTCTTACATAAACTTGGTGTGCAAACAAATCAAATTGGAGACATTTGGTTAATAAGAGATAGAGGAGCTCAAGCTATTTGCTCGGAAGAATGTGCTGATTCAATAGATCAAAAGACTGGAAGGCTAAGAGAGGTGGATTTATCAATCGAGGCATTAGATTTAAGCGAGATGGAAATCCCTTTTAGTAGAACAGAAAAAATAATTAATACTGTTGAGGCATCTACGAGGATTGACGCTATAGCCTCTGCAGGTTTTGGCTTATCAAGGTCAAAGATCACCACACAAATCAAGAAAGGATATTTAAGACTTAATTGGGCATTAAATGATCAGCCCAGCAAATCGATAAATATTGGGGACATTATTCATTTAGAAAAAAAAGGTTCACTCAAAATTTTAAATATTGAGACCACTAAAAAGGAGCGTTGGAGAATCAAATTACTAAGGCAATGATTATTCGGTCCTATTGCCTGCTAATTTCATTGTGGGCAAATAATACTTCAGTTTTAAATTTATTTACAAGGGCGATTAGCTCAGAGGTAGAGCACTACCTTGACACGGTAGGAGTCACTGGTTCGATTCCAGTATCGCCCATTAGACAAGAACAGTCGTGTAGAAAGTTGACTAGCTAAAGCCTATCTAGAGAACGTTTTGAAAACCTTTACTTATCAAACATTTGATGTAGTTTAATCCATTTAATTTCACTCTCACTCTGATCTGCTAAACCATTTAGAGAAAACTCAACATTCCTCGGTTCTTGAATTTCTGTTTGTTTTAAAATTTCTACACCATCAATGTTTACAGACATCAATAAAGAATTACTTGCATTTGCATCAAAACAAGTGTTAGAGAATAAAGCCAGAGGTATTAACATTTTTTTAATCTTATTAAAATCAAGCTCCAC
>QCJZ01000037.1 GCA_003215695.1 Prochlorococcus sp. AG-409-J03
ATTCAGAATGCCAACAATTAGGGGGGAAAATGGTCCCTTTTGCAAATTGGGAAATGCCTGTTAGTTTTTCTGGGTTAATAGAAGAACATACTGCAGTAAGAAAAAATGTTGGAATGTTCGACATATCTCATATGGGTGTTGTTCAATTAAAAGGTAAAAATATTAAGACTGCATTACAAAATTTAGTTCCATCAGACGTCTTTCGAATAGGGCAAGGAGAAGCCTGTTATACAGTTTTTTTAAAAGAAAATGGAGGAATTCAAGACGATCTAATTATTTATGATCAAGGAATTTTAGATACTAACGAGGAAAGTATAGTCCTTGTAATAAATGCCTCGAGAAAAGAATCAGACATAGAATGGTTGAATTTAAATCTTTCTAAATACGAAATCACAATATCTGAATTCATGCCTGAGGGGGCACTAATTGCAATACAAGGCCCAGGATCAAAAAGAACATTTGAGAATATTCTTAAAGAGTCTTTATCAGATTTACCACGTTTTGGACACAGAACTATTACCTCAAATCCCAATCTGATCAACTCACAAGAATCAATATTTATTGCCCGAACAGGTTACACAGGAGAAGAAGGTTTCGAATTTTTGTCTTCTCCAAAAACAGCAAAGTCATTTTGGAAAAGTCTCATTGCATCAGGAGTAACGCCATGCGGACTAGGAGCAAGAGACACATTGCGATTAGAGGCTGCTATGCATCTATATGGTAACGATATCACCTTAGATACAACTCCGTTTGAAGCAGGCTTGGGTTGGTTAGTTCATTTAGAAATGCCTCATAATTTCATAGGTAGGAAAGCACTAGAAAAACAAGCCGAAGAAGGAACTCAAAAAAAACTTGTTGGCATTAAGGTCCAAAATAAAGGAATAGCAAGAAAAGGATATCCTGTTTTATACAACAGCGAAACTGTTGGAATAGTCACTAGCGGAACATGGTCTCCAACATTAAAAGAACCGATAGCTCTTGCTTATGTGCCCAGCGAAATCGCAAAAGTAAATACTCAATTAGAAATAGAAATCAGAGGGAAAAAACATCCTGCCTTAGTAGTAAAAAGACCTTTCTATCGCAAAAGTTTTTGAGCAAGTAGAAACTGTATTGTGCATAAAAGCCGGTCTTTGTGGGAAACTCATTGTTCATGGTGATTGAAAATTTCATGCGCAATAAAACTTGTGGAGAACTGCGAGCTTCCGCAATTGGCGCAAATGTTCAACTATGCGGTTGGGTTGATCGCAGAAGGGATCATGGCGGAGTAATTTTTATCGATCTAAGAGACCGTTCTGGAACCATTCAAATCACAGTTGATCCAGATCAAGGCAAGAATCTTTTTGGCACCGCTGAAAGTCTTAGAAATGAGACTGTTCTTCAAATAAATGGATTAGTTAGAGCGAGACCGGAAGATGCTATTAATACAAAAATTCCTACGGGTGAAATAGAAGTCTTAGCTGACAAAATAAAAATTCTTAATGCTGTTACTAGTACTCTCCCTTTCTCAGTTTCAATTCATGATGAGGAGAACGTCAAAGAAGAAATCAGGCTAAGGCACAGATATTTAGATCTCAGAAGAGAGAGAATGAATAATAATCTTCAATTGAGACATAACACCGTCAAAGCCGCTAGAAATTTTCTTGAAAACGAAGGATTCATAGAAGTTGAAACACCTGTTTTAACTCGATCAACCCCTGAAGGAGCAAGAGATTACTTAGTACCCTCACGTGTATGTGGTGGCGAATTTTTTGCATTGCCTCAATCACCACAATTATTCAAGCAATTGTTGATGGTTGGTGGCATTGAACGTTACTACCAAATTGCACGGTGTTTTCGTGATGAAGATTTACGAGCAGACAGGCAACCAGAATTTACTCAATTAGATATTGAGATGAGTTTTATGGAGGAAAACGAGATAATTCAATTAAATGAGAAATTAATCGTACACATATGGAAGAAAATTAAAGGGATTGATCTTCCAACTCCATTCCCAAGGATGACTTGGCAAGAGGCAATGGATAGGTTTGGAACTGACAGACCTGACACTCGATATGGAATGGAACTTGTTAATACAAGTGATTTATTTTCCAAAAGTGGATTTAAAGTTTTTTCAAATGCTATTTCTTCTGGTGGATGCGTCAAATGCATCACCATTAAGGATGGAAACAATTTAATTAGTAATGTAAGAATAAAACCTGGCGGAGATATTTTTAGCGAAGCCCAAAAAGCTGGAGCTGGCGGACTAGCATTTATTAGAGTTCGAGATAATGAAGAAGTCGATACTATTGGAGCCATCAAAGATAATTTAATTATCTCACAAATAAAAGAACTTCTTTTAAAAACCAATGCTCAACCTGGTGATCTAATACTTTTCGGTGCAGGACCAACAAATATTGTTAATAGAACTTTAGATAGAGTTCGTCAATTTATTGCTCAAGATCTCAAAATAATCTCAGAAAACGAATTAGAAACACAATGGAATTTTCTTTGGGTCACAGATTTTCCTATGTTTGAATTCAATTCTGATGAAAATCGTCTTGAATCAATTCACCATCCATTTTGCGCTCCTAAGCCTGAAGATATTGGCGAGTCAGAAAACTTATGGAAAAACAAATTACCCAGGTCAAATGCTCAAGCGTATGATCTAGTGCTAAATGGACTAGAAATTGGTGGAGGATCTTTAAGAATTCACAACTCGAAACTTCAAAAAACTGTACTTGAAGTAATTGGTCTATCTAGCAATGAAGCAGAAGAGCAATTCGGTTTTTTAATTGATGCACTTTCAATGGGTGCTCCTCCACATGGTGGGATTGCATTTGGACTGGACAGAATAGTTATGCTTTTAGCCAATGAAGATTCAATTAGAGATACTATTGCTTTTCCAAAAACACAACAAGCTCGTTGTTCCATGGCTAAAGCTCCTGCAACCGTAGAAAACAAACAACTAGAAGACCTCCATATAGCCTCGACGTGGATCGAACCTGATTGAATTGATAGCAACTAGCAACAAAAACATTATCCTAAAGAGAAAATATGTAAATTTCTTGGCGTTTGGCTGGATCAAGGTAGCTTAAAGAATGATTGAAAAGTAAATGGCAAAATTTGTTTTCGTCACTGGTGGTGTAGTTTCAAGCATTGGCAAAGGAATTGTTGCCGCAAGTCTTGGCAGACTACTGAAATCGAAAGGGTACAGTGTTTCGATTTTGAAGCTTGATCCATATCTAAATGTTGATCCTGGGACGATGAGCCCTTTTCAACATGGAGAGGTTTTTGTAACTGAAGACGGTGCTGAAACTGATTTAGACCTTGGGCATTATGAGCGCTTTACAGATACTGCAATGTCAAGACTAAACAGTGTCACGACAGGTTCCATTTATCAAGCTGTTATTAATAAAGAAAGAAGAGGTGACTATGATGGAAGAACAGTTCAAGTCATCCCCCACATCACTCGTGAAATTCGCGAAAGAATTAAACGTGTAGCAGACAATAGTGGTGCAGATATAGTGATATCAGAAATTGGAGGAACAGTTGGAGATATTGAATCTCTACCTTTTCTAGAAGCAATTAGAGAATTTAAAGGGGATGTAAAAAGAAACGATGTTGTGTATGTTCACGTCACATTATTGCCTTACATCGGTACATCTGGAGAAATTAAAACCAAACCAACACAGCACTCAGTAAAAGAATTACGCTCTATAGGTATTCAGCCAGATGTTTTAGTTTGTCGCAGTGATAGGCCCATTAATAATGATTTAAAAAATAAAATAGGGGGTTTCTGTGGAGTTAACTCAGATGCGGTTATAGCATCTCTTGATGCTGACAGTATTTACTCAGTACCATTAGCTCTCAAAGATGAAGGACTTTGCAAGGAAGTCTTAGATTGCTTGGATCTGAATGATCATGAAAGTGATTTAAAAGACTGGGAACAATTAGTCCATAAATTGCGCAATCCAGGTCCTTCTGTAAAAGTTGCATTAGTTGGCAAATATGTACAATTAAATGATGCCTACTTATCAGTAGTTGAAGCATTACGTCATGCGTGTATCTCGCAAGATGCATCTTTAGATCTTCACTGGATCAATGCGGAGAACATCGAATCAGAGGGAGCAGAAAAATTACTTCAGGGAATGGACGCAATTGTCGTTCCTGGAGGTTTTGGTAACCGTGGCGTAAATGGAAAAATTGCTGCTATCAGATGGGCAAGGGAGCAAAGAGTTCCTTTTCTTGGCCTTTGCCTAGGTATGCAATGTGCTGTCATTGAATGGGCTCGCAATTTAGCTGGTTTAGAAGATGCATCTAGCGCCGAACTAGATCCAAATTCAAAACACTCTGTAATTCATCTACTGCCAGAACAACAAGACGTAGTTGATCTAGGAGGAACAATGAGATTAGGAGTATATCCTTGTAGACTTCAAAACAACACAATCGGGCAAAGTTTATACAACGAAGAAGTTGTTTATGAAAGGCATAGACATCGTTATGAATTCAATAATTCATATAGGACTCTCCTAATGGAATCTGGTTATGTAATTAGTGGTACTTCACCTGATGGTCGATTAGTAGAGCTAATAGAACTAAAAAATCATCCATTTTTTATTGCGTGTCAATATCATCCAGAATTTCTCTCTAGGCCAGGGAAACCACACCCTTTATTTAGTGGCTTGATTCAAGCTGCACAATTACGCGTACCATCCTCACCAAGTGAGGCATTCAATCCACAATCAAAAATTATTGAAAAAAAATCTCTAGAGCAGCAATAAATGGACCAAACTCTACCAGTAGTAGAATGTTTTCATTCTCTACAAGGAGAAGGAGAACATGCTGGTAAAAGCGCTTACTTCATCAGATTAGCTAGTTGTAAAGTTGAATGTCCTTGGTGTGATACAAAAAATTCATGGAATTCAGAACTTCATCCACAACAAAGTTTGATAGATTTATCAATTAACACAGCCAAAGCCCAAAAAGAAGGTGCAGCTTTTGTTGTAATCACTGGAGGTGAGCCATTACATCATAATTTAGATAATCTATGCAAAGAAATTAGAAAATCTACACTCAACTTAGAGAAAAAATCTATTCCAATTCATCTCGAAACCAGTGGAGTAGATAGACTAAGTGGCAACCCGGATTGGATTACATTATCTCCTAAACGGCATTCTCCTCCACGCCTTGATAATCTGTTATCTTGCCAAGAATTAAAAGTTGTTATACAGAATACTGAAGATTTACTTTTTGCTAAAACAATGGCTGATTTAATAAAAAATAATGGAAAAATTAAACCTAAATTATTTTTGCAAGCAGGATGGGAAAA
>QCJZ01000038.1 GCA_003215695.1 Prochlorococcus sp. AG-409-J03
CAATTACTTCAACTAATAGTTCATTTAAGTTATTCAACAAGGAAGATATAAATATCTGGGATTTAAGAAAAAGGATTGGATTTCTATTTAAAGAAATGGAAGAAAGAGTAACTCAAAGTGTCAATCTTTATGATGTTATAATTTCAGGATTTTCTGGTTCATTCAATGCCAAAAATTATAATTTCCTTACAGAAGGAGATAAAATAAAAATTGATAGTCTAATCAATTCATGGGATTTAAAAAGTATTATTAATACTAAATTTAAATCATTGTCTGATGGCCAAAAAAGAAGAGCTTTAATTGCAAGAGCTCTTGCTTACGAGCCTAAAATATTAGTACTAGATGAGCCCTTTTGTAATTTAGATTTAAAATCACATTTCATATTAAATCAAAATCTAAATAAATTGCTAGATCAATCAGTAAATATAATTTACGTCACACATAACTTAGAATCTATTTTACCAAAAACGAATAGAGTTATTTTAATTAAAGAAGGTAGGATAGTGAATGATGGGAACCCTAATGAATTAATAAATTCGAAAACACTTAGTGATCTTTTTAGTATAACAATCAATGTAATCGAACAAGAAGGATACTGGAGAATGGTTCCTTAAAATAAATTAAATAATCACAAGAATAAAGGCAACTATACATATAAAAATAAATAATAATAGTTTGTTATTGAACAAACTATTATTATTTATTTTTATATTTCCTCGACTCCTAACCCCGAAAGGTGTTCCACATGAATTACACACTAATCTTCCAGATAATGCACGATCAGCTCTCATATTAGAGCTTCCACAAATTAAGCATTTATTTGCAATCATTTTAGGTAAATCAATTTAAAATCTCATCTAGAAATGATAAAGGTTTGCTCATATTAATTGCGTACCCTAAGAGGCTTTCGGAAATAAATTCATACAAGACCTCATCTTTTTCATTTAATAGTATTGTTGCACCTCTCTGCGTCAGAAATTTTGAATCAGGCACATATTTATTCCAATTAGAGAGAATCTCTATCATATTAATAAGTCTTCTAGTGGCCAGTTCAAAAGGTCGTAAATGTTGTTTTTCAGAAAAAATATCAAACATTTTTCCTTTAAATAAAGAAAAAGATCCTATATTAATATCTTCATCATATTCAAACAAACTACTTCCATTTATATCACCAAAATAACCTCTTAAAACCTCTCTAATTGTACCTCTAGAGGAGATACCAGTGCACATGATCAGTAAATTTATGATAGCTGGTAGAGGTGAGACAAACCCAGTATTCAGATTAAGTTTCTTGTGAAGGTCAGCATTTCCTAAAGCTAAAACATTTTTAGTATCAAGCTTATTGAACTTACAAAAAGCTTCTTTAGCAGTTTCATTACCTATACCTATCAATATCAAATCAACTCTGTACTTAGCCAAAATATTTGATTGAGCTGATAATTGTTGAGAATATTCAAAACTATCAAAATCAGCAAAAGAGCCAAGTAAAACTATTAGTCTTTTCCTTTTATCTAAAAGAATTCTCTCTTCCCCAAAAAACTCATTGATGACATTTTTATAATTCATTAATTTAATTTAGCTTTGTTTTCAAAATAAATTATTCAGGTAGGAATAATGAGCTTTAACTAGTTGTATAGCTAATTATCATAGTGACAGAAAGGACTTTAGGGGTAAAAGCTTCCTTTAACACGAAGATCCTACTTGGTAACAGATGATCATGAAATATGTACAAAACCTACAATTTCAATAAGCAATGTGAAGGTATATGGAACTTATAGAGCTCTAAATATATCCTCTTACTGTTCTTTGTTTATTTCTCGTGCAGACCTACGGGAACCCCAACGTTACCTATGACTGGTACGCGGGTAATTCAGGGACGACCAATCGCTCCGGAAAATTCATAGCTGCGCATGCTGCCCATGCTGGTTTGATGATGTTCTGGGCTGGTGCGTTCACTTTATTTGAGCTAGCTCGTTATGACTCATCCGTTGCGATGGGTAATCAAAACTTGATCTGCTTGCCTCACCTTGCACAACTTGGAATAGGTGGAATCGAAAACGGAGTAATAACTGAACCTTATGGTTGCACAGTTATTGCTGTACTTCACCTTATTTTCTCCGGTGTACTTGGTGCTGGTGGAATTCTTCACTCCACAAGATATGACGGTGATTTAGGAAATTATCCTGAAGGAAGTCGTCCTAAAAAGTTCGACTTTGAGTGGGATGATCCAGACAAGCTTACATTTATTCTTGGTCACCACCTAATTTTCCTAGGTTTAGCAAACATTCAATTCGTTGAATGGGCTCAATATCATGGTATTTGGGATACTGCTTTAGGAGCTACTCGTACAGTTTCTTACAACCTAGATTTAGGAATGATTTGGAATCACCAAGCTGATTTCCTTCAAATCTCAAGCTTGGAAGATGTTATGGGAGGCCATGCTTTCTTAGCATTTTTCGAAATAATTGGTGGTGCATTCCACATCATTACTAAGCAATTTGGTGAGTACACAGAATTCAAGGGTAAAGGACTTCTTTCAGCTGAAGCTGTTCTTTCATACTCACTTGCCGGTGTTGGTTACTGTGCTCTTGTTGCAGCTTTCTGGAGCTCAACAAACACAACTGTTTATTCAACAGAATTCTTTGGCGATGTACTTCAACTGAAGTTTGATTTCGCTCCTTATTTTGTTGATACCGATGCATCACTTGCTACTGGAGCTCATACAGCTAGAGCTTGGTTGGCAAATGTTCACTTCTATCTTGGCTTCTTCTTCATTCAGGGACATCTCTGGCATGCATTAAGGGCTATGGGATTTGACTTTAGACGCGTAGGTAAAGCGTTCGACAATATGGAAAACGCAAAAATCACTAACGGTTAATTATTAATCCATTTGATTTTTAATTCTATTAGTAAATTTAAAGGGCCCGATCAAGGGCCCTTTTTTATGAAATCCTTTGGTTCTAATGAATACAAACCTGAACAAACTAATGTCACAATTAACTAACTAAAAACATAAAAATAGAGTAAAAAATTTCAATTTCATGTGACTTTTTATACATATGACAATAAAAGCTCTCAAGAGCTTCTTGCTATTGAGAATCGGTTGCAAAAAGCCTTGAATTTTGTGTAAGTTGGAAACCCGTTAAGCTCCTTTTGTTTTCAATGAGCTTCAGAACCTACACAGAAACGCCCTCATCAGCTGTTCGAATGTCTACTGGGCAATCGGTGCTAATAGATCCTTCCTCAAGAAGAGGAGATACATGCTTGGAAGTGCTAGAGGGAATAGCTCGTGTTTATTGCCCCTGTGAAGAAACAGAAGGAATGACATTGGCTTTCTTGCAATCAGGCGATCAATTAAGAACAGATCGTCTTTGTAGCGAAGGTGTCTGTGTAGAAGCCTTGACCCCTCTTTGTTTTGTAAGTGATGCCGAAACTTCAGATCAGGTTGGAGGATATGATGCTGTTAACGAGTGGACTCTACAACTTCTTAGAATTAGACATCTGGGTAATGCTGAACAAAGACTTCAAGCTTTATTTGCTTTATTAGTTAACAGACTGGGAAGAAGATGTGGTGATTGGTGCCAGCTACCATTCAGGCTTACTCATGAAAGAATTGGAGAGTTAATCGGATCTACAAGGGTTACATCTACTCGTTTAATTTCAAGACTTAGAACAGCAGATTTACTAAAAGCACCGTCAGGTGATTCAACTTTAAGTCTTGCGCCTGATTTCATTGAATCATCACCTTTAACAGCATAATAAATAATGAATCAAGCTCTATTTCCCTATTCTGAATCTATTGTTCTATCACTATGTAAAGAGATAGAATATATAAAGATTAGATCAAAAAACATTAAGAATTCGCTTAAGACTTGTAAAAACAAAACCCTATCAAAAAGACTAATCTTAGAACTTGAAAGTCTCAATAAAAATAGAATAAAAATACTTAAAATTTCTGAGAATATGTTCAAAAACTCCCAAGAATTATCTTTTGAATTTCTTTTAGAAATAACAAAAAGGTCTTTTTCAGTCCAGCAAATGTAAGTGATTCAAAAATATGTAACTAATTTATATTTAATTCGTTATCTATAATCAACAAGGCTGAAGGATCATTGTTAGCAAATTTGACTTTACCAAGAAGGTAGGCCATCTCATCTTCTGAATTTATTTGCTCATCTATAACAGGATCAAGGAAAACAGTAGTTCTAGTATCATTTGATCTCTCTGCTAATGAATAGAGTTGTTGAACAGAAGTAGTGACGTCAGCCTCCATCTGGAAAGACAAAGTAACTAATTCCTGAACTGTATTCCATTCTTGAACTGGTTTAGTTATTTCATCAAGTTCAACAGTTTGACCGCGAGCAATAATGTATTTTGCAAAGTTAAAGGCATGCTCCTGCTCAGATAGAGATTCTTTCTTGAAAAAAGAAGAAAATCCTCTTAGTTCTCTTTCAAGAAACCAAAGGGACATAGCTAGATATTGTGCGCTTGAAACCCTTTCAAGAGATGTATGTAAATAAAGAGCATCAAGAAGATCATCATCAATTGGCTGCGCAATGGCTCGACCAGAAGGTCCCACGTTGACACCTATTGAGTTGGATATAGCTGATTCCATAACATAAAACGCAAGGTCAAAGAACTTAAAAAAATAATTTTTGTCCTAATTGATAATAACTCTTTTTGTAT
>QCJZ01000039.1 GCA_003215695.1 Prochlorococcus sp. AG-409-J03
TTAGATCAAAATCAGGTTTTTCAAGACCTGTTCCTTTGGTTATTGCATCATTAATTTCATCAAACGACACCTGTCCTTCTTTATCTAGTAGAACATTACCTTTTCCATCAAGAATAACTGTTTGAGGTATCTTCCCATGCCAGTAATAGCCGGGGTCCTTAAAAGTTTTCTTTTCGTTATTGTCTAATTCATCAATTGATAAAGGTATTAAATCGATGGATGAGCTCCATAATAATTTAATCCCAGAAACTACTGGTGCAAATTGTTTACTGGTAGCACTGTCGTCTAGATAGAAGACTAAAACACTCGTTCTTTCGTTCTTTAATGATTCTGTTAATGTACTTTGTGGTGGAACTAATGATCCGTTACCAGCATAGATTGGGTATATATTTCCATCATAACTATCAGTATCCCTCGCTGAATATGCTGGATTAACAGAAAGAAAAAAAAGTAAAAGTAGTGACGTGAATATTTTAAAAAAAATCAATGTACAAAAATAAATTTTTTTAATTCTAAAGTCTTATGCCTAATCTTGCTATATTTTTTAATAAATAAATTATCCCTTAGATAGATTTCTTCCCATACCTTGCGCGATACCTCTACCAATTAAGCCTATAGATCTTCCAACAACCTTTGTTAGAATTAGAACTATTAAATCACCTAAATATTGAATTATTGCCTGTGTTTGTGGGGCTAACGCATCTCTTAATTCTATTATAAATGCTATTTGTCTTTGGGGCCAGTCTAATTTTTTTAATTCATCATCTCTGGGCTCAATGATGATAATCTTTTCTATTTCCTTATTTATTACTGTATAATATAATCTTTTGCTTTCATACAATCTAATTGGCTTCTTGAATAAATTTTGCAGTTGATTATTTGTATTGATATGATTTCGTCTTCGTTCTAGATCTCTTGTTGAAACTAATTCTTTATTTAAAAAGTATTTACGTAATTCTGGCCATTCAGAACATGAAGATATAATCTCTTCACTAACTATTTCGGCTGTTCTGAATATCCAATTCAGTATAAGTGTTTCTAAGTGAATAATAGATCTAGGGTCCTCTATTGATAGATATTCTCCATCGATGAGAATGGGTCTGTTATTTAATATTGGATCTATTATTAAAGCAATTGAGGGTAGTTCATCATCAATTATCCCTAGCTCTGCATTATTTATAAGGAAGTCTGAAATTGAAACATCTATTCCATTTCTTTGTAGACGATCATATGAATCTATAAAGTTTCGCAATATATTAGCGCGTAATTCAGGAGTGATTGATTGCAAAATATCTTCAAATCCCTTGTCCAGGTCATTTAAAGAATCCAGTTTTTTGATGATTGTTGAAAATTCTTGTAAATGAGTTTTCAAGAGAATAGTTCTTTTAGTCCTACTTAACGAATAAAGAGCTGCAAGTTCATCTGTAGAATTTATAAGGTCATCATGTAGTCTCTCGTTTACTCTTTTATAAATAACCTCCCATAACTCATTGCTTGAAGAGTTTTTTATTGTTATATCAGTAATATATTTGTTATTGAGTTTTATATTATTATACTTTGTATTTTTAATTGGTGATTCGATTAAAATCTCTAGTGGACCCCATAACCATATGATCAATCTTTTTGCTGCTAATAGCTCTCTTCTTCTACCAATTAATATTAATAGATAAAATGTATTTGTTGATTTTTTCTCTATCAAATGATCTATGGTATGTAGATCTTTATTTATTTGTGATAAACCACTAGTTAACAGCCAATGTCCCAATCCATATGATTTAGGAATTGAGTCAGCATTGTAATTTGCTTCTTTATTGATTTTAAATACTCTGCCGCCCTCAATCAAAATATTTATTGTGTCTCTTAAAACTTCAACAGTGGGATCTTGAATAAGTCCTTCCGTGCCAAAAGTCATCAAATCGGCAGAGGATAATTTAATGCTTTTTGGTATTACAATTAAAATAGGAGATTGAGCCCATCTTTCTTTTAACCTAATGATTTCTAGTTTGATTGAGTTTGAGAGTTCTACTTCTTCAAGGCAAAATAGAATAAGCCTAGGTAAACCATTTATATCTTTTTTGTCTAGGATTATTTCTAAATTATTATCCTTAGATGTTAGCTGCAAAGCTAATGACTCGCCCAACAGCGAAGGAGCTATCATTAGAATTTGTTTTGCTCGTTCTTCGATCAAGTTGAATTCTAGAACCTATCCTTTTTAAGATAACTTGGTTTAAAAATACTTCCAGCCCTATCATATGAATTCACAAGACCAAACTTATTTCTATATTTTAGACAAGAAATTTATCTTTATTATTGAAGCAATCTTTTATGACTAGATTTTTTAGTGTTAGTAATGCCTCTTTTAAATCTATTGAACCGTCATATAGTGCTCTGCCAACTATTATTCCTTCAATACCTTTATTTTCTAAATCTGCTAGGGAAATCAAATCAGTTATTGAACCTATCCCTCCTGATGCAATTACTGGATTAACGCTTGTCTCAGCAATTTCTCTTAAGGCTTGAACATTTGGTCCTTTTAGAGTTCCATCAGTGGCAATGTCAGTTGATATTATTGCTGCTAATTCAAGATCGTTAAGTTGTTTGGTTAATTCTATAGAACGTATTTTACTTTGTTTTAGCCAACCTCGGGTGGCTACCATTCCTTCTTTGGCATCAATTCCTACTGCAACCCTATTTGGATATTCTCTAGATAGAGCCTTGACTAATTCAGGCTTTTCTATCGCAATTGTCCCTAAGATAATTCGATCTATTCCTATGTTAAATAATTCTTTTGCACGATTAATGCTCCTAATTCCACCACCGAGTTGGATCGGAATTGTGATGGATTTTTTTATTTCTCTTATTGTTGAATCATTTATGGGTTCCCCAGTCTTCGCACCATCAAGATCTACAAGATGCAGTCTTTTTGCACCCTGGTCTTCCCAAGTCTGAGCTTGTTCTATAGGATCACTATTGAACTTAGTTACTTCATTGTAATTTCCTTGAGTTAGTCGAACACATTTTCCATTCAATAGATCTATTGCGGGTATGATTTCCATCAAAAAAAGAATTATTAATATTCTTCTAACATCATTTAAGTGGCTCTGGGAGATTATCTATAGGCTTTAATATAAATTTTTTAATAAAGGATCTTGAAAGTTCTTTTTTACGGTGGAACAAGGTTTGTAGGAAAAGCTCTTGTATCGATGTTGCTATCACAAGGGCATGAAATATTTGTTTTTACACGTGGAAATTTACCAGTACCAAAAGAAGTAACTCACCTAAAGGGAGACAGGTCAAATGATGAGGACCTAAAACAATTATCTGACCATTCATTTGATCTAATTGTTGATAGCTCTGGAAGAAAATTGGAGGATACTCAAAGACTTCTTGAATTTTCAGGGCTTCCTTGTTTTAGGTTTATTTATATAAGTTCTGCAGGTGTATATGAAAACACTCAATTATTCCCAGTTGCTGAAGAGAGTTCGATAGATGCTAAAAGCCGTCATATAGGTAAAGCAAAAACTGAGTCCTGGCTAAAGGCTGAAGGTATTCCTTTTACAAGTTTTCGCCCCACATATATTTATGGCCCGGGAAATTATAATCCTATTGAAAAATGGTTTTTTGATCGCATAACTAATAACCGACCGATTCCAGTTCCTCTTGATGGTCAAACTATCACCCAATTAGGACATGTTTATGATTTGGCCGTTGCTATTGCAAAATCTCTTGAAACGGATAAAGCTATCAATCAAATCTATAATTGCTCTGGAAGTAAAGCTGTAACTTTTAAAGGTTTAATTGAAACAGCGATTTTAGCTACTGGAAATAAAGTATCAGATTTTAATTTACGTTCCTTCGACCCTTCAAAACTTGATCCTAAAGCCAGAAAACTTTTTCCTCTAAGACTCACTAACTTTTTTACTGATACTAATAAAATAAAAAATGATTTATCTTGGGAGCCAAAATTTGATTTATTAAATGGTTTAATTGACAGCTATAAGAATGATTATCTGTTGGTTAATAATAATCAATTTGATTTTAGTTCTGATGAGCTTCTTTTTGATTAAAAATATATTTTACAGCAGAACATAAAGTAAGAAATAATGCAATCCAGAATGAGATTAAGCCTATTTTATTAATAATAGAAATACTGTAAGTTGTACCCCAATTTTCAGGCCATAATAATAGAATTATGCTTATGAATTGTAATGTGGTTTTATATTTACCCAGCATTGATGCTGGGCCTCCTGATCTCTTATCAGATCGCCAACTAGTTATTAAGAGTTCTCTACTTATTATTAACCATATTGCCCATAACGGTACTAGTCTCTCATGAACCAACCAAATCATGGGACCAAGAAGAAGGATTTTATCTGCTAATGGATCTAATTTCGCACCCAGAGTAGTTTGATGATCGTATTTACGAGCAAAATAACCATCCAAAAAATCAGTAAAGGCCGCTATTAGAATTAGTAATATACTAATATCATTGTTACCACTCTTTAACGAAATGATAATTGGTAATCCTAG
>QCJZ01000040.1 GCA_003215695.1 Prochlorococcus sp. AG-409-J03
AAGATGGTTCCATTCCTCAATTAGGTGAAAGTCTATCTCCTTATGAAATTTGGATTGCAGAGGTAATGCTTCAGCAGACGCAATTGAAGGTCGTCATTCCTTACTGGAAAAAATGGATGCACGTTTTTCCCTCTTTGACTTCTTTAAAAGAGTCTGATTTAGAAAATGTCCTTATGTTATGGCAAGGCCTTGGCTATTATTCACGTGCTAATCGAATACATCAATCATCTAAAATATTATTTGAATTTGTTGGAAACAATATTGATCAAGATCCCCATGCCTGGCCGAATAGAATAGATCAGTGGATGTCTCTTCCTGGTATCGGTAGAAGTACTGCAGGTAGTATTGTCTCTTCTGCCTTTGATTTGCCTACACCAATATTAGATGGAAATGTAAAAAGAATTTTTTCTAGATTGCTTGCTATTCAGAAAAAATCTATTAAAGATGAGAAAAAATTATGGGAATTTAGCTCTTTTTTGATTTCTAGAACTAATCCGAGAAATTTTAATCAGGCTTTGATGGACTTGGGAGCAATTATTTGTACTCCCAAAAACCCCAGTTGTTCTGCTTGCCCACTACAAAAATTTTGTGTTGCTTATGCAGAATACGATCCTAATGATTTTCCTAAAAAAGAAATGACCAAAATAAAATCGAATCAAGAAATTGGCATTGGACTTGTTTTTAATAAAAATGGCGAATTGCTAATCGATCAGCGATTGGAAAGTACAAGTATGGGGGGAATGTGGGAATTCCCAGGAGGGAAAAAAAACTCCGAGGAATCAATTGAAAACACTATCGAACGAGAATTAAAAGAAGAATTAGGGATTGTTGTCACAGTTGGGGAAAAGCTTTTATCTTTTGAACACGTCTACACCCATATGAAGCTTTATTTTACGGTTCATATTTGTGAATGGATCTCAGGAGAGCCGAAACCTTTAGCGAGTCAAAAATTACTTTGGGTTTCCCCAGACAAACTTTTTGATTTTCCTTTCCCTGCGGCTAATATAAAAATTATTTCTGAATTACATAAACGTCTTTGTATTGAAAATAACAAACTATAAATAGCTAATAATAACTTCATTGATACTTGATTAGACATGAATACTGGAACTGTAATTTCGATTGGAGAAGCTTTGATAGATCGACTGGGCCCTTTAGGAGGTAACCCATCTTTTGATTTGCCGGTAACAGATTGTTTTGGTGGCGCTCCAGCGAATGTTGCTTGTGCATTAAGTCGTCTAGGTGTGAATGTTTCTTTTATTGGTTGTCTAGGAAATGATGCTTTTGGGGAAAATTTGAATAATTTATTTCTTCAAAGAGGAATTAATATCTCTGGATTACAGCAAGATACCCTTCGTCCTACAAGAGTTGTATTGGTTCGCAGAGACTCTGATGGTGAAAGATCTTTTGAAGGATTTGAGGGAGATAAAGGCTTGGGATTTGCTGATCAAGCCATATCGCGTGAGAAGATTATTCGATATTGGCCTTTGGTTGAAGAAAAGGCGCAATGGTTAATTGCTGGAACCATTCCTTTGTCTTCAGAAATATCATCTAAAGCTTTGTTGTGGTGTATTGAAAATGCTTTAAATGCAGGAATAAAAATTGCATTGGATGTGAATTGGCGTCCAACTTTTTGGCGAAACCAAGTCTCAACGGTTTTAGAGCCATCTAAGAAAGAAAAAAATCAAATACTTTCAATTTTAAAAAAAGTTTCATTAATTAAGCTTGCAAAAGAGGAGGCCCAATGGTTTTTTAACACCTCTGATCCCACTCAAATTTCTTCATCTTTTGCTCATAGACCATCAGTTGTTGTTACTGATGGATCAAATCCCATTTTATGGCGACTTAATAATCATACTGGCAAATCATTTGCTCTAACCCCTTCGACTGTGGTTGATACGACTGGAGCTGGTGATGCATTTACAGCAGGATTGATATATAAACTACTGTCTGTTGATTTAGATGAAATAAGTCAACAAATTGCTGAAGATATTATTCAATTTGGAATTGCATGCGGGTCTCATGTTTGCACTGGAATAGGAGCAATAGCCCCGCAACCTTATCTGGAAGATATTGAAAATTTGTTGTCTTAATCCATAGGAGGGATCAGCTGAAAAAGGCGGGATTGCTTGTCTGAGGAATATTCTATTTTCCCTCTCCAAGCGTCAGGCATTGCTAGAGATAACCTTTGTGGCCATTCAACGATCATCAAGGCACCCATGGCTTTGGCTTCTTCTTCTTCTTGTAAAAAAAATTCGTTTGCAGCGTTTGTTTCTTTGATTCTATAGAGATCAAGATGTATTAATGGAGGCTTTCCGTAAGGATAATGTTGGGATAAAGGAAAAGTTGGAGAAGTTATAGCCTCTTGAATTCTTAAACTTTTTGCAATTCCTTTAACTAATGTGGTTTTTCCTGCTCCAAGAGGGCCATTTAAAAGGAGAATACTTAGATCTGGAAAGTTTTTTGTTAGTGTTGAGCCTAATGACATCGTTGATTCAGGTTTATCCAGAGTCCAGCAGAAATTATTAGTTTGCTGAGCAAATGAATTAAAAACCTCGAATTGTTTTTCAGTATCTTTTTCCACAATCTCCCATAGAGAGCTCTTTTTATGTTCGCAGCAACTAAGTCAAATCTCAACAGTATTGAGAATAATACTGATTACGTAGTTAAAGATATATCCGAAGCAGAATTCGGGCGCAAAGAACTCTTGATAGCTGAAACAGAAATGCCTGGTTTAATGGCACTCAGGAAAAAATATGGATCTCAAAAACCATTGAAAGGGGCATACATCGCAGGTAGCCTTCACATGACTATCCAAACAGGAGTGCTCATTGAGACTCTTGTTGAATTGGGTGCAAAAGTTAGATGGGCTTCATGTAATATTTTTTCCACACAAGATCATGCTGCCGCAGCTATTGCAAGTTCAGGAGTGCCTGTATTTGCTAAGAAGGGTGAAACTTTGCATGAGTACTGGGAATATACGCACAAAATTTTTGAATGGAGTGATGGGGAAGCTGCAAATATGATTCTTGACGATGGGGGTGATGCAACAGGATTGATTATTTTAGGGAGCAAAGCGGAAGATGATATTTCAGTTCTTGATAACCCTTCAAATGAAGAGGAAATCGCATTATTTGCTTCAATAAAGAAAAAACTTTCTCACGATCCAAATTTTTATTCAAAAGCTAAATCTTTTATAAAAGGAGTTACAGAGGAAACCACAACTGGGGTCGCTCGTCTTTATCAAATGGAAAAGAGTGGAGAACTGGTATTTCCAGCAATTAACGTCAATGATTCAGTAACTAAAAGTAAGTTTGACAATCTTTATGGTTGCCGAGAATCCTTGGTAGATGGAATCAAAAGAGCTACAGATGTAATGGTGGCTGGCAAGGTAGCCCTTGTTATGGGGTATGGAGATGTTGGGAAAGGTTCTGCTCAGTCTTTAAGGGGTTTAGGCGCGACAGTAATGATTTCTGAGATAGATCCAATATGTGCTCTTCAAGCTGCAATGGAGGGCTTTAGAGTCGTCAGACTAGATGAAGTAGTTGAAGATGTAGATATTTTTGTTACTGCTACTGGAAATTTTCAGGTAATTCGTCATGAGCATTTGATTAGGATGAAGAATGAATCGATAGTTTGTAATATCGGTCACTTTGATAATGAAATAGAGGTTTCTTCTTTAAAGAACTATGAATGGGAAAATATTAAGCCTCAAGTAGATCACATAACTTTACCAAGCGGTAATAAAATAATTCTTCTTGCAGAGGGAAGATTGGTAAACCTTGGATGTGCTACTGGTCATCCTAGTTTTGTTATGAGTAATTCTTTTACTAATCAAGTATTAGCTCAAATTGAATTATTTAAATATGGAGTTAAATATTTAAATAAAGTTTATGTCTTGCCAAAGCATTTAGACGAAATGGTGGCTATGCTTCATTTAGATAAGATAGGAGCAAAGTTAACTAAGTTAACTGAAGAACAAGCTGAATATATAAACGTTCCAATTGAAGGTCCCTACAAGACGGATCAATATCGCTATTAACTTAATTAGATAATTTAAATTCAATGGAAATCACAGAATTTATAACTTCTTTACCAGTACTAATAGGAAATGCAGTTGAGACTAATCAGTTGATTGGTTATGGGGCGATTTTATTAGCAATGTTTTTGGAAAACTTGATACCACCAATTCCGTCTGAATTAATAATGCCTCTTGGCGGCTTTTATGTGTCTCAAGGACAGTTAGATTTTTTACCAGTTGTTTTGGCAGGTTTAATAGGAACTGTTATTGGTGCTTTGCCTTGGTATGGAATTGGCAGATTAGTGAATGAAGAAAGACTTGAGAAATGGCTTGAGAAGAATGGTAGATGGATTGGAATTAAGCCTCAAGAACTTGCTCGAAGTCGTCAATGGTTTAATAGATATGGGGTATCTTTAGTATTTTGGGGCAGATTAGTACCTGGAATTCGTACGTTGATTTCAGTGCCCGCAGGGGTTGAGTTAATGCCAATTTC
>QCJZ01000041.1 GCA_003215695.1 Prochlorococcus sp. AG-409-J03
ACTTTCAATTAATACAAGAATTGGTGGCTCGGAGAACAATTCCTGTAACGAGTAAAAGCACTTAAATTATTTTCTTTTAGAATTTAATTTATTTCACTAAACGTTGAGATTAGTTTACTTTTTTTCTTTTATAGACTTAGTATATAAAAGAAAAATCTGTAAAGTATGAATAAGGAATTATTAATTCTGAAAACTTTAAAAATGCATGGTTTTAGAAATCTTGATATTGATCAGATTTTTAATTACTTAGAAACTCTAGACTACGATTTAAATAAGACTATTTATATAGGAAAGATAAATGCAAAAAACGAAAGGTTGGCAAAGTATTTTTTTTTTAGAGAAAGGTTCAAAATTGAAATTAATTCCTCAGATGAGTCTTTTCATATAACTGAGATACTCGATCAATGCATAGATTGGACTGAGTTTTGGCGATTACTTGTTATTAAAAAAGGATTCTGCTGTATTAGAATATCTGGAAATTTACATAGTAAAAAATTATTTACTTTTTTCTCAGGTCCAAATATTCTTTCAGGAGTTTCTGGAGATTTATCTGAATCTATTTATGAAGATATAGTTTTTACTTGATATCTTTTTTACTTAATAATAATTGTTAAAAGCACACTTTTTGTATCAATTTTAATAATTTTATTTTTTTGTTTTAGGCTTATTGCAGCTTAAAATTCATTTTGTCTACTTATTTAATTACAGGTGCCAATAGAGGTATTGGTTTAGAGCTAGTGCGTCAATTGAATGATAGAGGGGAAGATGTAATTGCGACTTGTAGATCTCTTTCTCCAGAATTGAAATCTTTGCCAGTAAGAGTTGAGACAAATGTCGATATCACTTCAGGCGACTCTATTATGAATCTTATAGAGAATTTAGAGGATACGAAAATCGATGTTTTGATTCAAAATGCTGGAATTGCTGAATTTAACTCTCTTTCTAATCTAGATCCGCAAAGCATCGTCCATCAATTTGAGGTAAATGCTTTAAGCCCTCTCTGTTGTGTACAAGCTATGCTTAGTCAGTTAAGTAAATCTGCGAAAATAGCTTTAATCAGTAGTCGTATGGGCTCAATAGATGATAATAATTCAGGCGGATCCTATGGATATAGGATGTCAAAGGTTGCCTTGTGTATGGCTGGTAAATCTTTATCTGTAGATTTAAAGCCAAGAGGTATGTCAGTTGCAATTTTACATCCAGGTTTAGTCAGTACTCGAATGACAGGGTTCACTTCGAACGGAATTGAACCTAAAGAATCAGTAAAAGGACTAATTCAACGTATTGATGAACTTACACTTGAGAATACTGGAACTTTTTGGCATTCAAATGGAGAGATTTTACCTTGGTAAAAGAATTTGCTTAATTACTAGTTTTTCTAAAGCATATTATTAATTAACATGCATCAGAAAAACTTCTTAAAAGCATAGATATTTTTTGATGATGATTAGATAATCTATTAAGGAATAAAAATGTATTCAATAAAACAATCTATATATATATCTTATATTTGAACTTTATTTTATTAGTATTGCTTGATTGATCTCCTTATTCCTACTTGACTTTTTAGTGAGATCCTGCAAATTATTTTTAGATATAGCATCCTTCCTTTGTTCATAACTGTATGTGGTCAAAAAGGTGGAGTAGCTAAAACTTGTACGTCCATCCATCTTGCAAGTGTTTGGTCTTCTCAAGGAAAAAATGTTTGTATAGTTGATGCTGATAGAAATCGATCGGCTCTTGCTTATGGGGCAAGGGGTAATCTTAGCTTTAATATTGTCCCTGTAGAGGCAGCAGCTAAAACAACTAGATTCTCAGACATTGTTATCACTGATGGACAAGCAAGTACTGATGAAGAAGAATTGAAACATTTAGCAGCTGGATCTGACCTTGTAATCTTGCCTACAGCACCAAAAGCAAGGTCGGTTGAACTAACTGTCGAATTAGCATCTTTATTAAAACAGTTAAATATTCCCCATGCGGTTTTATTAGTTAAGGTTGATTTCCGCCAAAGGCGAATTGCTCATCAAGCAAGAGAAGCTTTAGAAAAATTCGATGTAACCGTCTTACAAGGGGATATTCCTTTGCTATCTGCTTTTGATAAAGCAGAAAACCAGGGAGCAGCCGTAATTGATGCTGTAGATGATAAAGGTCGATCCGATCCCAGGCGAATGTCAGGTTGGTCGGCCTATTGTTCCATTGCTAAACAAATTCAATGCCAGATTTCGAAGCACTTGTTAGACATCAACAAACCAGTCGAAGACCTGCAACTGAGCGCTTAAAAGTAGTTAAAAAACTACCTATGTCTACTCAAGACCCTACTTCTGATGGGAAAAACTTGAGTACATTGGTTTTTGGTTTTTTAGGGGGACTATCTGGATCAATTATTGGAACAGGTATCATTTTTTATCTTTCAGCTAAAGAATTGATAGATTTTAAACTTCTTTTTTAGAGTTTGATTTCGAGGTGAAATTTTTTTATATTTTTAAATTTCTATATTTGATCCGTTTGTTCTTTTTGCTATTTCGACCATATTGAAAAAAGTTTTTGATTGCTTAAGTAATTGTTCATAATTACCAAAGGCAACAATTTTCCCTTCTTTAAATTCATATATGCAATCTGATCTTTCAATTGTTGATAATCTGTGAGCAATCGTGACTATTGTGTAACGTCTACCTATAAGTTCAATTGCATTCATTACCTCTGCTTCTGTTCGATTATCTAAGGCACTAGTTGCTTCATCTAAAACTAATAATTTTGATTGCCTATAAAAAGCTCTTGCTATGGCTAGTCGTTGTCTTTGCCCCCCAGATAATCTTATGCCATTATCACCAACTGAAGTATATAAACCTTTTGGCATTTCTGATACTAGTTCTGCTAATTGAGCAGCTTTCAGTGCATCCCAAACTCTTGTCTTATCTATTTCTTCTTCATCTAATCCATATGCAATATTTTCAATGATATTGCTATTTAATAAAGTAATAGATTGTGGAACGTAAGAACAACAATCTTGCCATGCAGGCACTTCTGTCTCTGTAACTTCAACTCCATCCAATAGTAAATGTCCTTCTGTTGGTCTAAGAAGACAGAGTAATTGATTGGCCGTGGTGGTTTTTCCACTGCCAGTTTCTCCTACAAAAGCAATTCTTGAACCAATTGGGATAGTCAGATTAATACCCTTTAGTGTGTATTCGTTACTGTTGGGATACTTGTAACTCAGATTTTTGAGTTTTATGTTGTTTCTAGGTTCAACTCCTTGTTTTGTAGGAACACCCAATGAACGTTTTGTGCGCCTGCTATAAGGAAGTTCTATCAATTTTAGTATTTCTTCTAAATCAGGTATGGATGCACGCATAGAAGTTAATGCTCTAAATGAATCTTGTAACGGAGGTGTTAGTTTTAATGCTGCCACTGCAATTGTTGCTAGGAATGGGACAATCTCAATAAGTATCGAATCGTTTTGACCGACAATGTACGGGAAAAGACCAATAGCAAAAATTAATGTAATACCAAAAGGCTCTATCAATGACCGAGGCAATTCAGGTAAAACTTCAGCTTTCCAAATGAAAGGGAACGAGCTTTTACTCGCTGATTTATATCTTTTTTCAAAGTAAGATTCTGAGCTGGTCAGATGAACATCTATAATTGTTCTCATTGATTCAGTAAGTATATTATTTGTTTCTTTCTCTAATTTGATTCTTTGTCGAGAAGAATATCTTATAAAAGGTGTTACAAATAATGAAATAAATACATAGAAAATTAAAAGACTTATGATTAAATATAGAGCTATAGATTTTGCTATAAAAAGAACAGCAATACATATAAAAGTAATTACACATAATCCACTAGAGATTTGAAGTATTGGTCTTACTAGAAATTCTGAGACTCTTGAAATATTGATCAAAACTTTTGATGATAAATCAGATTTTTCTTTGTTTAAGAAGAATTCATATGGTTGAGAAAGTAATTTTTTTTGTGCTATTTCGGACAAGTCTTTCCAAACTGCTACTCTAAGTCTTTCTTGTGATGCTTTAAGAAATAATTTCGAAAATGAAGCTACCCAATTCATCACTATGTATATTACGACTAGACTGACAACTTTTGTTTTTGGGTCTTCGGGTATGAAATTTTGAAATGGCAAGGGAGGTTGATTAGGTTGGCCTATAAAAACAGTAAATAATCTAGAAACAATTCCAACCACAATCACATCTACTAAACCAGTCAGGGCTGCTACAGGAATTAATTTCAATAGAGACCTTCTTCTTCTAACAGGAAGTGCCTTTAGAAGGCGCATTAATAAATGATATGTTTTGCTGGATCCAATCATTTTATAAAATTACTTACTTTTGAGAAATTATTTGGAATGAATCAGCCAGTTCCTTGGGTGTTTGGTTGTGAGTTGTTTACGCCAACACAATGAAAGTCATAAGGAAAATTATGAAAAAGT
>QCJZ01000042.1 GCA_003215695.1 Prochlorococcus sp. AG-409-J03
TTCAGCAGTTTCAACTGCTTGTGCTGCTGGATCAAATGCTATTGGTGATGCATTCAGGCTTCTCCAATTAGGTAAAGCTGATGCAATGGTTTGCGGTGGGGCAGAAGCAAGTATCACTCCTTTAGGTGTAGCAGGTTTTGCAAGTGCCAAAGCCCTATCTTTTAGAAATGATGATCCATCTACTGCAAGTAGACCCTTTGATGCTCAAAGAGATGGATTTGTAATCGGAGAAGGGGCAGGAATATTAATCTTAGAAACTCTTGATCATGCATTAAAAAGAGATGCAACAATCCATGCAGAAATAATTGGTTATGGAACCACATGTGATGCACACCACATCACATCTCCTACTCCAGGGGGAGTAGGAGGGGCAGAGGCCATGAAACTTGCATTAAAAGATGGACAAATTAATCCTGAGCAAGTTGATTACATCAATGCTCATGGAACAAGTACTCCAGCAAATGATAGTAATGAAACTTCAGCAATTAAAACTGCTTTAGGAAATCATGCGTATCAAGTACCGACAAGCTCAACCAAGTCAATGACTGGTCATTTATTGGGAGGCTCAGGAGGAATAGAAGCCGTTGCTTGTGCTCTGGCAATAAAACATGAAATAATTCCGCCAACAATTAACTATTCCAATCCCGACCCAAATTGTGATCTTGATTATGTTCCCAACAAAGCAAGAGAAAAGAAATTAGGCGTCGTGCTATCTAACTCTTTCGGGTTTGGAGGTCACAATGTCTGTCTAGCTTTTCGACAGATGATTTAATCCATTTCATTCATCTAATCTTTCCACTTCTATTTCCTTTTCCCACTAATTAAAAATGGTTGCATTGACGAATTCACTAGACACCCTTTGCATCAATAGCATCAGAATGCTTGCAGTTGACGCAGTTAATAAATCTAATAGTGGACACCCAGGACTTCCTATGGGATGCGCGCCTATGGGTTACGCATTGTGGGACAAACATTTACGTCATAATCCAAAAAACCCAAAATGGTTTAACCGAGACAGATTCGTTCTTTCTGCTGGACATGGATGCATGTTGTTATATGCACTTTTGCATTTAACTGGCTACGACTCTGTAACGATGGAAGATATCAAACAATTCCGACAATGGGGTGCGAAAACTCCTGGTCATCCAGAAACCTTCGAGACACCAGGAGTAGAAGTAACAGCTGGGCCATTAGGAGCTGGAATTTCAAATGCAGTTGGACTTGCAATAGCAGAAGCGCATCTATCAGCCAAATTCAATAAGCCTGATGCAAAAGTTGTAGACCATTACACATACGTAATCATGGGTGATGGATGCAATCAAGAAGGAATAGCTTCAGAAGCTTGTTCTCTTGCTGGTCATCTAAAGCTTGGAAAATTAATCGCTCTATACGACGATAACAGCATCACAATTGATGGAAGAACAGATGTATCTTTCACAGAAGATGTATTAAAGAGATATGAAGCTTATGGCTGGCATGTTCAAGAAATTCCCGATGGAAATACAGATGTAGAAGGCATCTCGAAAGCCATAGAAAACGCAAAAGCAGTTACCGACAAGCCATCAATTATCAAAATCACAACAACCATTGGATTCGGTTCTCCAAATAAAAGTGATACAGCTGGAATTCATGGAGCAGCTCTTGGAGAAGAAGAGGCCGAGCTTACAAGGAAAGAACTTGATTGGTCATATGAACCCTTTAAAATTCCTCAAGATGTTTACGACCAATACCGTCAAGCTATTCAAAGAGGGTCCCAACTTGAGGCTGACTGGAATCAAAGACTTGCTGATTACAGGGAAAAATATCCTGCTGATGCGTCTGAGTTTGAGCGTATGTTGAGAGGGGAGCTCCCTCAAGGCTGGGATAAAGATTTACCATCATATACTTCAAATGACAAAGGTCTAGCTACTAGAAAACATTCCCAGATATGTTTAGGTGCTCTAGGACCACACATTCCAGAATTGATAGGAGGCTCAGCGGATTTAACACATTCAAATTACACAGATATAAAAGGTGAGTCTGGATCTTTTCAACATCACAGTCCTGAAAAACGTTATTTACATTTTGGTGTTAGAGAGCATGCTATGGCAGCCATCTTGAATGGTATTGCTTATCACGATAGTGGCCTAATTCCATACGGTGGAACATTCTTAGTCTTTGCTGACTATATGAGAGGTTCTATGCGTCTTTCAGCTCTTAGTGAGCTTGGGGTTATTTATGTTTTAACCCATGACTCAATAGGTGTCGGTGAAGATGGACCAACACATCAACCAATAGAAACTATTCCATCATTAAGAGCAATGCCAAATATGCTGGTATTTCGTCCAGGTGATGGCAATGAAACTAGTGGGGCTTATAAAGTTGCAATTAAAAGTCGTAAGCGACCAAGTTCCTTATGCCTGAGCAGACAGGGTATGGTCAACCAACAAAATTCATCAGTAGAAAAAGTTGCTTTAGGTGGATACATTCTTGAAGATTGTGATGGCGCCCCTGAACTAATACTTATCGGGACGGGTACTGAACTTGATTTATGTGTTCAAGCAGCGAAAACACTTGCTACGGAAGGGAAAAAAGTACGTGTAATTTCTATGCCATGCGTTGAACTTTTTGAAGAGCAAAGTGCAAGTTATAAAGAAGAAGTTCTACCTTCTAATATTAGAAAACGCATAGTAGTTGAGGCTGCAGAAAGCTTCGGATGGCATAAATATATAGGTCTTGATGGTGACAGCATAACTATGAATAGCTTTGGAGCATCTGCTCCAGGTGGTTTATGTATGGAAAAATTTGGATTTACAGTCGAAAACGTACTCGAAAAGTCTAGAAATCTTTTAAATAGATCAAATTAACCATTTGATTTACATAACTGCTCCTGGCAATCAAAAAAGTTAAACAAAGAACTAGTTTTCTTTGTTTAACTTTACAGGAGTTAATTCTGCTGCTCCTTTTGACTTTAGTTGATCATCTAATTTATCAAGATCATCATCAGTTATTTTTGTATTCATTGGACAATGATTAGGACCACACATTGAACAGAATTCAGCTTTTTTGAAAATTTCTTCAGGTAAAGTTTCGTCATGATATTGCTTAGCTCTCTCTGGATCCAAGGACAATTCAAACTGTTTATTCCAGTCAAAATCTTTCCGAGCTTTACTTAATTCATCATCACGATCACGAGCTCCTGATCTATGTCTTGCCACATCTGCAGCATGAGCGGCAATTTTATAAGCAATCAACCCATCCCTAACATCCTCAGGGTTTGGCAATCCAAGATGTTCTTTAGGCGTAACGTAACAAAGCATCGCAGTACCATACCAACCTGCCATGGCTGCACCAATCGCACTAGATATATGGTCATACCCAGGAGATATATCTGTTACTAATGGACCTAGTACATAGAAAGGAGCTTCTGAGCATTCCTCCATTTGCTTCCTAACATTGAACTCAATTTGATCCATAGGTACATGACCAGGACCTTCAACCATGACTTGGACATCATGTTCCCAAGCACGTCTCGTCAATTCACCCAGGGTTTTCAACTCAGCAAGTTGAGCTTCGTCTGATGCATCATGTAGACATCCAGGCCTAAGTGAGTCACCTAAAGAAAAAGTGCAATCATAACGTTTAAATATTTCGCATATATCATCAAAACGAGTAAACAATGGATTCTGCTTGTAGTGGTAGAGCATCCATTGAGCAAGAATTCCTCCACCTCGACTAACTATTCCAGTTATACGCCCTTTAACCTTTGGTAAATGTTCAATCAACAAGCCAGCATGAATAGTTTGATAGTCAACTCCTTGCTGACAATGCTTTTCAATTATGTGTAAAAAATCATCCTCAGTTAACCTTGAAATAGAACCGTGAACACTTTCTAAAGCTTGATAGACAGGGACTGTACCAATAGGAATGGGGGAAGCATCAATAATTGCAGTTCGGACCTCATCTAAATTCACCCCACCAGTGGACAGATCCATAAGAGTGTCGGCACCATATTTAACTGCTAGCCTAAGCTTCTTTAATTCTTCATTGACATCACTTGCATTTGGCGAAGCGCCAATATTTGCATTGACTTTACATTTAGAGGCAATACCTATTGCCATAGGCTCCAAATTCATATGATTTATGTTTGCCGGAATAATCATCCGACCTCGCGCAACTTCCTCCATCACTAGGATCTCAGGAAGATTCTCACGCTTTGCTACAAAAACCATTTCTTCAGTGATTTCTCCTTGGCGAGCGAAATGCATCTGAGAAACATTTGTTTTTCCCTTTCTGGAAGCAACCCATGAATTCCGCATGAAATAAAAACCTATTGAATAAAAAAGGAGTAATATGCAAAGATCACAAGATTTCACTTTCCTAACGCTGGTTCAACCCAGATCAGG
>QCJZ01000043.1 GCA_003215695.1 Prochlorococcus sp. AG-409-J03
TGAAAAGGGTCTGGTTTTCAGTTGATTCTGCAAATCCTAAAAGTAATTCACTTCTATCCTCTATTCCATTATTGAGTTGCCCAACCCAGTAGTTATATCCATCTAGATCTGGTTCTCGATCAAGAATATTTTGATAAAGCGTTTTCACATATTGTTCATTTGAGACATCCTCTCCATATTTTTCTTTGAATTCAGAGGATGCTAAAAATGATTCTGCTACTTGTCTTTCAGTATTTTCTCCAGATCCATTTTTTTCAATCCAGTACTCAAGTCCATCAGAATCAGGAAATCTGTTAAAAGCAGCGTTATAGACACGAAACATTTTTCCTGTAACATCATCTTTTGCTTTGACTTGATCAAAGGTTGCTTCTATTTCAGCAATGGCACTGACAGCTTTATCAGCAAATTGAAGTTTTGGTATACCTGTGATGTCATCAAAACCGTCTTCTGTTTTGATTTCAATTGATCCATCACTTCTTCTGAAGAATTCGTATTCCTCTAATTCTTTTTCAAAAGTTTTAGATGTATTGAGTTTAGTTGGATCAACCCAACGATCATCAATATCGACTACTGGATCGAGCCAATCTGGATAATCTTTAGGTCTACGAGTAGCTGCTATATGAGCTTTATAATTAAATCCTTCAGGAATTTGAGTCCCAATCTCTTTTTCTAGTAATTCATATTCTTTTGTTCCTTTGCTAGGCATTTCTGTAGGAGCATTAAGTAAATAAACGGGAGATATTGAGTTACCTAATGCATCGCTACCTTGGTAATAAATAGGATCATTAGTAGAAAACGATAAGGTTGTTTGTGTTGCGTACCCCCATCTTGCATCTCGATCGGTAATTGGATCGAGCCAAGAGGGATAATCTTCTGGTTTGCGGGTTGCTGCGATATGAGCAGCATAATTTTCTTGATTAAATCCATCCGCTAGTTTTCCTTCTGGTCCACCAGCCTCTTTTACTAATTGATCATATTCTGCAGTTCCTTTCTCCGGCATCGTAGCTGGAGGATTTTCTAAATAAGTTGGAGCAATAGGGGCTCCTAAATTCACACTTGGCATATCTTGAATGAAATGTGCTTTATCACATGTTCCTGGGAATTATTTGAAATTATATACTTTTAATAGATTTTCTAGTTAATTGATTTTCATGATTTAGAAATTCATCATTACTAACCCGTATGAGAAGTGTAAGGAGAGTGTGATGATTTGCTTTATTCGAATCATAGAAATCTAGTAGATATCTCTTTTTATCGTCTCATAGGTGTCAAAGGTATCTCGCTATCGCCTAGATCTAATTCGAAGACTCCTCGTAGGAATTGCCAACTGCACTGGAAAGGTTCCTTTGAGATGAAATACCACTTCTTTCTTTTTCTCATCTATGAAATGGGGAGGAAGATTCATCACACTTTCCCTCCATACTTTTTGAACTCATCTAAGTCACTAGTGACGATGCTCTTATAGTCATCTGGAAAACGTTCCTTCATGATTTCTGGGATTTTCAAGCAATCTGGATAGGGATTATGCAAATAGAAAACAACCTCTTTAACTTCTTTCAAAACAATGTAGTTCGATAATCCACCTGCATAATTATTTTTTTTAGTCATGCTGCTTCCTTTTCTCCAAAATTAGGAACCATTAATACGTCATCTATCTCTTCGGAAAGAGGGTTATACATCCATTCGCCCATTTCACACAAAAGGTGGAATCTCTCTTGAGGGTTTAAGAATTTCATTTGCTCGCAAGCATTTACCACACATTCATCCATTGTTTTCATTATTTCTGTCTTCTTGCTCATGCTTCTATCACCACATCTTGCTCAACAATAATTCTCCGGATGGTTGATAAAGCAAGTCCAGTTTGTTTTCTAATTGAACGGTAAGAACAACCTTCTTCTCTTAACCGTAAAACCAAACCTTCTTTTTCATTATTTGTCTTGGGTCTTCCTCCAAGGTTTCCACCTGTCTCCCTTCTGTGGTTAATCGATTCTTGAGTCCTCTCAATCACCATCTGACGCTCTACTTCTCCTAGTCCAGATAAAAGACCAATAACGATTGGAGCAAACTTTCCAAGAGCACGAGTATTGATCATCCCATCGGTCGTGCGTACATGAATACCTTTTTCTTGAAGGTCATGGAGGGTATTAATGCATTGCCTCTGATTTCTGAATCCTCTATCCAACTTGGTGAAAACAATTTCATCTCCTTCTTCAAGTGTTCCTAATGCTGCCTCGAATTGCGGTCTTGCTTTATCTGCACTTGAAACAGTCTCTTGGAAAACAACAACGCAACCTGCCTTCTTTAACTCCTCAACTTGAGCACCAATAGAGATCTGTTTATTTGTACTTTGACGGGCGTAACCGATGCACTTGTATTCAGATTTGTCCCTGAATAGTGGTTTCTCCCTTTGGAACTTGGTTTGTGTTTTCATCTGTTCCAGAAACTATGGTGTTTCGTTAATTATTTGATATATCGTTATTGTATCAACCAAACACCCTTATTGGAACGCTAAAAACCCAATAAATTTAATATATTCATAATTTTAATTTATATCAAATGATCGTTTGTATATTGTCCCCTTTTTGGAACACTAAAAATAGGTACTTTTCCCGTTGATCAGGTCACTCGGAAGGAGTTAAAACAGAAATAACAGAACAACTCCTCACACAATTAGTTCTGTAGTAAAGAAAAGCACCCAAGGACACCAGTGAGTCGGGGTGCTTTTCTTAATGAAAGGTTGCCAAAAAGTAACTAATAAGTAAAAATACTCCCGTGAGGAGTTGAGATCCTCCGCAGTGGAAACAAGGAAACACTTGCGATTGATCTCACAAATAAACCGCCTATTCTAACGGGCGGTTTTTTTGTGCCTTTTCTAGAGTGGTTTGATGATCTTTCCATCTCCACAAGTTGTTTTCGGATTACTACTTTTAAGCACAGCAATGGTTTTAATTGTCAATATCAGATACAACCCCTTTGGAAATAGCGAAGACGATCTTTGATTAGGAATAAATTCTGATGTTGACCTCTTTTGAATTTGATTAAAAAAGAAATAGCAGAACACTCCTCAACAAAATAGTTCTGTAGTAGAGGAAGACCCTTAGTGCCACTCTTAGGCAAGGGGTCTTTCTTTTTGAGAGATAAACAGGTGTTTACTCTCATGTCCCAATAATTTGGTTTGATTAGAAATGAGGTGGAGTTCTAGCACTTGAGTTGTCGTAGGTCGGCGAAGTGATTAGTACGGGAAATGGATTGTTCACATGGATACAAAAGTGCTGAACTTAAAGGGGACGAGCAAAATCTCGTCCCCTTCTTTAATGCGAATTGTTAATTAAGTGAATCAGTTGCCAAACCTAGAGGTCATTCATCCATAGAAACTCCATCAATCCATTCAGGTTTAAACCCAATCAGTTCAGGCACACCTTCCTCTCAATCATCAGGCAATACTTTTATTCCAAGGTCTGGGAAATATTCATCTAACTCCTCTTGATCTGTCCCTCTATCTCCATTCATTGGAATAGGAAGAGAAGGAACCCATAAATATCCCTCATCTACAAAGAAATCGCATTCATCTCCATCAGGTTCATCATTTCCTTGTTTTAATCATTTTTTAAGTCCTATCTTTAATTGCTTATCTATTAAATATATCGGTGCAGGAAATAGATGACTTGACCACCTAGACAAACGCAGTATATTTGTACTAGTTTAATCTCCATCGCAAACCGCAAAGGAACCGCCAGTGAGCAGGTGGTTTTTGTCTTTTCTTTTAGATGACTCCATCGGACATCAGTTATATGAATCAACCAATCAGAGAAGCAATCCCAACTCCAACTGGATGGTTGGTATCACCTACTAGAGAATTCTGTATGTTCTTTATTCGTGATCCCAAATCCGAAATGGCATTTCCGAGAGTGTATACACAACTTTGGCATTGCCTTGAAGATGGCACTCCAACCAAATTAAAAAATACAAGAAGAATTGATCTCGAATCTGCTATTGAAACTTGGCATGAACTCTTAACCCAAGATTGGGAACTAATGGAACATCAAATTAATGATGCTGCTTAACCGTAATCAACTCTAAATTGCTCAAAAGGCAGACCAGTTTTACCCTCGATTTCTTTTTCTAACGAGATCCACCATTCCTCTTCGTCTAACGACACTTCGTAAAACCTTCTTGCGAAATGTGCGTTTA
>QCJZ01000044.1 GCA_003215695.1 Prochlorococcus sp. AG-409-J03
GGATCCTGATGGAAAGTCAATAGACTGGAACCTCCAAAACAGAATTGAGATAGGAGAAAAGCTTCCACCGTTAGGTCAACTTGGTCATGGCGGAGAAGCATTAGGAACATTCCTGAAACGACGTAATTATTGGCAATCACTAAGGTCTTTAGCGACAGCAACTGGAGAAGTATTAAAGCCTTATGCCTTTAGACATCGTTATGCAAAAGAGT
This sequence comes from Prochlorococcus sp. AG-409-J03, assembly GCA_003215695.1. GTDB lineage: Bacteria > Cyanobacteriota > Cyanobacteriia > PCC-6307 > Cyanobiaceae > Prochlorococcus_B. Next base: position 213 of record QCJZ01000044.1, read on the forward strand.
CTCATGCAGCAGGTTTCCCTATGGCCAATATCTGCAAAGCGATGGGACACACCATCGAAGTTCACTTAGGAAACTACGCAAGATTCACACCAGATGGTACGGCTGAGCTTTACGCCAATAGAAATGAAAAAATAAAAATGACATGAAAAAACTAAAAAATACTACTGAATCAATAATTAAAGATTTCAAACTTAAGCACGGGGACACCTATGACTATTCCAAGGTTGTTTATGAAAATCTACAAAGCAAAGTTTTAATTATCTGTCCTATTCATGGAGAGTTTCATCAAAGTCCTGGAAATCATAGGAAAGGTCAAGGGTGTCCAATATGTGGATTAGAAAAATGGAAAAAATCTAGAACAAAGTCTCAAGAAAAAATAATCAACGACTTTAGACAAGTCCATGGGAGCAAATATGACTACTCAAAAGTTATCTATAAAAATTCAAGGTCACATGTAATTGTTATTTGTCCTATTCATGGAGAATTTAAAGTTACACCTAACACTCATTTAGCAGGAAAAAATTGTTGGGATTGTGCTAAGGACCACAATACTGAAAATAAAATAATTGAATTAACTGGAAAAAAAATTGGAAAACTGACAGTTTTAAATAGGGTTAAAGACGATAACAATACACTAAATTATGGAATTTCTTGGTTAGTTCAATGCTCTTGTGGCAGAGACCCTTATGTTGTTTCTTCTGGATCTCTTTTAAGCAAAAAAAATGTAGGGATGTGCAAAGTTTGTGCTAATAGAGAAGCTGAAAAGACTAGGAAAAGAAACAGAGATCCACTAATAGGAAGAAAGTTTGGATTACTTACAGTAATAAGAGAATGGGGAACAAAAACAGATGGAGGTTTATGCGTAATTTGTAATTGCGATTGTGGTGGTCAAGCTATTTATAGATGGAGTCAATTAAGAAATGGAGACAACATAAGTTGTGGGTGTAGACAAAAAAAAGGTTGGGATACACTTCATAACTTATTAACTAATGAAAATCAATATGCTCTTGATGAAGCTTGTAAATACTATATTTTTAGTATTCCTAAATTAGATAACTGGTTCAAAATTGGTATCGCAAAAGATATAAAGAAAAGAATAAGCGGAAATAAAAGTATGTATGGTGAATTTATTGCTTCATGGGATCTTTCAAGTAGAAGAGTTGCAATTTGCATTGAGACTGCAGTTCTAAGAGATGATGGGTTCACCCAACCATTTCTTAATCCTGAGTTATTTCACTTAGAAGAGGTACAAGGTTTTACTGAAATCAGAGGCGGAAACATAGAGTTACTTACAAAACACATTGAGCATTTAATAAATACCCTTGAGAGTGGTACTGAAAATTGGTCTCAATGGGCATTAGATCACATCCCTAATCTTCGCGAATGGGAGAAAGATATCCTTATATCTAATGTCAAAGAAAAAAATTTAGAGCCATAAAAGGGTTCATCAGGGTAACTTTGCTTACAGCAAGATGATGAGTTGAACTAGATCAGCTAGAAAGGGAAAAACAAAAAGAATTTATGGCAAATGATGATTTTATAAGTGCTTTAAACATTGCTATTGAAAGAGGAGATTTCACCTCAAATCAAAAAAGTGATATATCTGAAAAATTATCTGGCTATGAAGGCATTGATTATGTATTAAGGGATCAGAGTGGAAAGGTTGTTGCCAAGATTAACCAAGGTTTAGTAATTGGGAAGATGGAGAGGGAAGGGAAGAGATTAGTTTCTAACTCTTCAGACTCAAACCAAGCAGCCGCAATTAAATGGGCAACATCAATTGGGTACCCAGTCCCTACAAAGATGGGGGGATGTCTAAGTACTTTTTTAGTTGTTCTTGGTTTATGTGCTTATGTCCTTCCAGGAGTAATAATTTTGTTACTCGTCTGGAATAACGGGAGGCAGTACGAACGAGATATGAGGGCTCTCATTGAGAAATGGATTGATGCTGGCAAGCCTGAACCTGGGATGAAAACTAGGCCTGTTGAACAATTAGAGAAGATCGAAGAAAAGCCTGCCGCACCTCCTTCAACTGAAACACGATTAGAAGAGTTGGCATCCATGAAAGAAAAGGGACTCATCTCTCAGGAGGAATATGAGACTCTTCGCAAAAAAGCATTAGGTCTTTGAATAATGCGTCGCATTCGGTCTAAGTAGCGGGCTGAAGTTCCTTCTTGTAATCTGCAAAGCAAATGAGGTGCAAAAGATGCAACGATTTTTACTTGGATTGATTTTTCTTGCGACATCATTATCAGCTTTACCAGTAAAGGCTTACAACGCTGATGCCACAGCCAAAGCATCAATCATGGTTATCTCAGCTTGCACTTGGTGGCAAATGAATCAAATACCAAAATCAAGCATTATGAGTTTTGCTAAAAAACAATATAAAAATAAATATGGCGATCCCAGTCAAGCAGATTGGCAAAGAGCTATTTCAATTGCTGAAAAAATAGATAAAAAAGAAAGACTAGGTTGCTTGAACTAATAAGAATGAAACGCCTTTTAGTACTTGTAATTCTTGGAAGATATTTCTGATGAATGTAAAAGATCCTGTATGGCATGATTCAAATGATCCTTGGTCACAAGATTCTGAGTCAGATAGCTCTGGGTATGTTTATGTCATTCAAGATCTTGATAGTGGTCTTTTTAAAATTGGTTATACAAAAAGCCCTGATCGTAGATTTGATGAACTTGGTGTAGGACTAACAGCTCAAGAAATTTCATGTGATTTTTTTAAAAATGCACGTGCAGTTGAAAAGGCTGCTCATAAAAAATATGCCGATGCAAGACTTCCTCAATCTGAATATTTCAAGCTTTATAAACCTCCAGTAATTGAAGAATAATGACTGATCTTGTCCATAACCTTTTAGCACCATGGCATCTTGTTCTTGATGCAACATTGCTAATTGGATTTCTTTCTTGGGTTTATTTTCTTAGAAAAAATAAGGCTAATAGCTAATGGGAATAGCAATCACTTATGCCATTGCAAATCTTGCAGTACTTGGATTGTTCTTTTATGTCACTTATCGAATGACTAGAAAGTAGCTAGAAAGGGTTTATGACTAGCAATAAGAATCTTGGTAATGCAGGTGAGTTTTATGTTCTCGCTCAATTAGCTCAACGTGGATATATCGCTGGGAAGACTGATGATGGCCAGACTCTGATAGATGTCATTGCAACTGATGAGGAAACTCTTCGAACAGTAAATATTCAAGTAAAAAGCACCCTTTCTGAAGGTGCTCTTCCTTCATGGCTAATGAGCAAGAAAAATGAGCAAGAGCATGAAGGCCTCTGGTATGTATTTGTTCATGTGAACTCAGAGGAAAAATTACCTGATTTTTATATCTTCCATAGTTCAGAAATTGGTAATCGTATTGCTGGAGAACACGCAGCATGGTTATCCAGACCTAAAAAAAATGGAGAACCCAGAAAAGACAGCAATATGAGGCAATTCATCCCAACTGCTGAAGAGTTAGAAAAGCACAAAGGTAATTGGGAAAAAATGTTTGAAGAGGCATGATGGGTTTATGAGCGGATTCGTTTATCTGATAAGAAATAAGGATCTTTATAAGATCGGTATCACTCAAAATCTTGAGCAACGGATGAAGGCGCTCAAGCCAGATGAAATTCTCTCTAAATTAAGAACAGATAATTATGAACAATTAGAAAAGGATTTACATAAGAAATACAAAGGAGTAAGAATCCCTCAAACTGAGTATTTTCGACTTTCCTTTTCTCAAGCAACTGAGTGCAAAGAGTTTTTAGATTCTTATTCATTAGGAAACGCGACGACAACCTTTCAAGAAGAAGAAGAATGGGGAGGTGATGAATTTTTCTTTTTAGTATTTGCCCCTTTCGTGTGGATATTCTTTCCTATATTTACCGTTGGCGGGTTAGTTGACTTTTTTATTGGTGAAAGTATTGGTTGGTATGAGCTTTATAAATTACCTCTTT
>QCJZ01000045.1 GCA_003215695.1 Prochlorococcus sp. AG-409-J03
ATTGGTTGTTTTTTAATAGGATTCTTCAATTCACTTACTATTACTAAGAGATATAAGCTGACTTTTGTCGTTGGCCTTTGTGGATCTATGACTACCTTCAGTGGATGGTCTTTTCAATTAAGCAAGTTACTAAATCAGGGTATGTACAAATTGTTTTTACTCAACTCCATATTAATTGTATTAATAGGTGCTTTTGCTATTGGTTTAGGACATATTTTTGCTATGAAAATAAATGCTAAATGAGTAAGTTTTCGATTGCGTTTGTGATTTCAATACTGTCGGGCTCTATTGAACTCTTAAATCTTGCGATTGCATCTCCCTGGCTATTAATGAGAAATTTTTCAAAGTTCCACTCAACATCTCCGGCTGGATTGACTTTATTCAAGGTTGTAAATGGTTCTGTTGTGTTTCCTTTGGCATGAACTTTTTGGAAAAGTTGAAAATTAACTCCATATGTTGTTGAGCAGAATTTTTGGATTTCTTCCAACTCCCCTGGCTCTTGGTTCCCAAAGTCATTACAAGGAAAGCCTAAAACTTTGAATCCTTGTGACTCGTACTTATCTTGAAGATTTTGAAGAGCTTGATATTGCTTGGTAAATCCGCACTTACTTGCGACATTAACAATCAATAAAACATTTCCTTTGAAATGATCAAAAGTTATTTTTTTATTTTCAAAAGAGAAGACCTCAACTTTGCTGATATTTACGGACATGAATATTGGAGGATAAAAATAGAAGGTTAGCCATAAAATAATAATGGCTTGTTGCTCCAAATATGAAAGAACAGACAGGGGCATCTCTTGAGACTCATCCTTTGGCGAATGGTAGTTTGGTTGCTGAAGCAGTTGCTCAGCAATTAGAGGCGATGCTTTCTGCAGGAAATTACGATGGTGTCAAATTACTTCTCAGTCCTGTACAGCCTGTTGATATAGCTCAGGCTATTGGAACATTGCCTATGATTTTGCAAGCCTTGGCTTTCAGGCTTTTGAACAAAAACGAAGCAATTGAAGTTTACGAATACTTAGATCCCTCAGTACAACAAAATCTTTTAGATCGCTTGAGGTCAAACGAAGTACTCGATTTAGTAGAGGAGATGTCGCCTGATGATCGTGTTCGACTATTTGATGAGTTGCCTGCCAAGGTGGTTAGACGCTTACTTGCAGAACTGAGTCCTGAAGAAAGACGAGTCACTGCTCAGCTTTTGGGGTATGAGTCTGAAACGGCTGGCAGATTAATGACAACTGAATTTATAGATCTCAAAGAATTTCTTAGTGTTTCTCAAGCTTTAAAACTGGTTAGACAAAGAGCTACTGTTTCAGAAACAATTTATAGTCTTTACGTCACTGATAAAGAGAGACATTTAACTGGAATTTTATCTTTGAGGGATTTAGTGGTAGCTGATCCTGAATCACTTATTGGGGAGGTAATGACAAGAGAGGTAGTCAATGTCAGAACTGATACCGATCAAGAGGAAGTTGCAAGAGCAATTCAAAGATATGATTTTTTAGCCTTACCTGTTGTAGATCTTGAAAAAAGACTAGTGGGTATTGTCACTGTTGACGATGTGATTGATGTTATTGAGCAAGAGGCGACTAGGGATATTTATGCAGCTGGGGCGGTTCAAGCTGGGGATGAAGATGATTACTTTCAGAGTAATTTATTTGTTGTGGCTAGACGGCGCATTGTCTGGCTTGCCGTTTTGGTCTTGGCAAATGGATTAACAACTCAAGTTATTGCTATGAATGATGAGGTTTTAAAGCAAGTAGTTCTATTGACTGCTTTTATTCCTTTATTAATTGGTGCGGGGGGCAACGTAGGCGCTCAAAGCTCAACTGTTGTGATTCGAGGTTTGAGTACTCAACGAATACAGCGACTTGGCCTCTTTAGGGCCATCGCGAAAGAAGCCTTGGCAGGGGCTCTGCTGGGAGTCTTGATGGCTGTATTTGTTGTACCTTTTGCTTGGTGGCAAGGACAGGGCCCCTTGGTCGCAACCGCTGTAGGGATAAGTTTGATTGCTATTACAACACTTGCTGCTACTGCAGGAGCGTCAATGCCTTTGTTTTTTGATCGCATGGGTTTAGACCCTGCTTTAATGTCTGCTCCATTTATCACTACAGCCACAGACGTCGCAGGGGTATTGATATACCTGAAAACAGCTTCTTGGCTTTTAGGAAAACTAACTTAGACTCTAATGAGTATTAATACTTAATGTGCGGCAAGCCGTGCACTGCTGAAGTTGATCTTTACAATTCTTAGTAGTATGCTTTACAAAACTAAACAAACACATGGTACAGGCAGTAGAAGCTCTCCAAGGTAAGAATACAGCTTCTGCTGCACAGACTGTATCGGATATAGATTTGGTTCGTTCTTATCTAAGAGACATAGGAAGAGTACCTTTGTTGTCACATGAACAAGAGATAACCTTAGGTAGGCAGGTTCAAGACCTGATGGTCCTGGAAAACATTGAGTCAGAACTTGAAAATGATTTAGGAAAAAAGCCTGATATTAATCAATACGCGCAAAGAGCCGGAATATCTACTCTGCTATTAAGAAAGAAGTTAAAAAATGGAAGAAGAGCTAAGGAAAGAATGGTTGCTGCAAATCTTCGTTTAGTTGTAAGTGTCGCTAAGAAATATACAAAGAGAAATATGGAGTTATTAGATCTTATTCAAGAGGGAACAATTGGTTTGGTTAGAGGAGTAGAAAAATTTGATCCAACTCGTGGGTACAAATTTTCTACTTATGCCTATTGGTGGATTAGACAGGGCATTACGCGTGCAATAGCAGAAAAAAGCAGATCCATACGGCTGCCAATTCATATAACTGAGATGCTAAATAAGCTCAAAAAGGGTCAAAGAGAATTAAGTCAAGAGCTTTCTAGAACCCCTACTATTAAAGAGCTCTCTGAATATGTTGAGCTGCCAGAAAATGATGTAAAAGATTTAATGAGCAAGGCTGGACAACCTGTTAGCTTGGATACGAAAATTGGTGACGGGGAAGATACGATTTTATTAGACTTATTATCAAATGAAGTTGATATACCTTCCGAGCAAATAGAAAGTGATTGCATGAAAGGTGACTTAGAAACATTATTAGAACAACTACCTGAATTACAAAATCGTGTTTTAAGGATGAGATATGGCATGGATGGTGATGATCCAATGAGCCTTACAGGTATTGGAAGAGTTTTGGGTATCAGTAGAGATAGAGTAAGAAATTTAGAAAGAGATGGTTTGCGCGGTTTAAGAAAAACTGGAGATTCAGTCCAAGCTTATATGGCTTCTTGAATTATCTTTTTAATAATAGTATTAACTTTTTCAGGCATTTCATCATGAGGGCAATGTCCTGCTTCAGGAATAATATATAGAGATTTTATACATTCAAAAGTGTCATACCATTTTTGAGCTTCATCTACAGGTTCCCAAGGATCTTTCCCCCCCCAGATTAGATGTACAGGTTTATGTAATTGTTGCAGTAAATCTGGAGCGAGATGATCATCAAATAGATTAATAAATCCTCTAAAAGCTTCAGGAGCCCCTTCCCCTTGGGTTGGTTTGAAGAGCATATCAACTAACTCTTCATCAATATTATTTCCACTTGGATAAGCAACTTTTAAAATTTTTTCAATAAATGCTGGATTTGCAGCGTTTTTAAAAAGATTTGAACTTAAAATTCTTTGTCTTACAACAGTTTTAATTACTGGTCTAAGAAATCTCATCAATAACGATTGTTCCGCTAAGCGCTTATCATCCATTGTCCTTTGTGCACAATTAATAAGTATTACTCCTAAGCATTTCTCAGATAAATATTCTGATGTACGTAATGCAATAACTCCCCCAATTGAATTTCCTATTAATAAGACAGGTTTTTTCACTATTTCTTGACAGAAATCATTAACTAGCTGACTCCAGTTGTCAAAACAATAATGGAAATTTTTAGAGTTTTTCTTTTCATATGAAATCTGTGAATTTGGCTGACTACTTTCTCCAAAACCTATTAAATCTAATGCATAGCATGGTGCAATTGAGCAGATTTTTTTCTGATTGAATCTCCAATGCTCTTT
>QCJZ01000046.1 GCA_003215695.1 Prochlorococcus sp. AG-409-J03
TGCTGGAGAAGGATCTTTCTTCTCAGGCAAATCAGCAACTATGCATTCAGTAGTAAGAACCATTCCAGCTATTGAAGCGGCATTTTGCAAACCTGAGCGAGTCACCTTAGCTGGATCAACAATCCCAGCTGAAAGCATGTCTACATATTCTCCAGTTGCAGCGTTGTAGCCATCATTAATTGGCTTAGATTTAACGTTTTCTGCAACGACTGCCCCATTAGCACCAGCATTCTCAGCTATACGCATAAGTGGAGAGGTAAGAGCAGCTTCAACTATATTTGCTCCAATTAATTCCTCACCAGAAAGATTGGAAGAAGACCAATCACCCAATGCAGGTGCCAAATGGGCTAGTGTTGTTCCGCCTCCAGGAACTATTCCTTCTTCAACTGCAGCTTTAGTTGCGTTAATTGCATCCTCAAGTCTAAGTTTCTTATCTTTCATTTCAGTCTCTGTAGCCGCTCCAACTTTTACTACAGCTACGCCACCAGATAGTTTGGCTAATCTTTCTTGAAGCTTTTCTTTGTCATAGGTTGAATCTGTCTCATCCATCTGCTTCTTAATTTGTTCGCATCTAGCATTAACAGCTAATTCGTTCCCTTCAGCAACAATAGTGGATGTGTCCTTGTTAATTGTAACTCGTCTTGAAGTTCCAAGCATATCAAGAGTTGCATTTTCAAGTTTTAAACCTGCATCCTCAGTAATGAGTTGACCATTTGTTAGTACAGCCATGTCTTCAAGCATCGCTTTTCTGCGATCTCCAAAACCAGGAGCTTTAACAGCTGCGACGTTTAAGACACCTCTGAGCCTATTAACAACCAATGTAGCTAAAGCTTCTTTTTCAATATCTTCTGCAATTATTAGAAGAGGCTTACCTGTTTTAGCTACTTGTTCTAAAACAGGAACAAGATCTTGAACTAGGCCTATCTTCTTGTCGGTAAGTAATATATAAGGCTCATCCAAAACCGCTTCCATTCTCTCAGTATCGGTTGCAAAGTAAGGAGAGATATACCCCTTATCAAAACGCATTCCTTCAGTGACCTCTAATTCAGTGGTCATTGACTTACCTTCTTCCAAAGAGATAACACCTTCTTTCCCAACTTTATCCATTGCATCAGCAATCATCTTCCCGACTTCTTCATCATTACCAGCAGCGATAGTGCCACATTGGGCAATTGCATTGCTGTCGCTGATTGGTTTTGAATGGTTTTTTATTTTTTCAACCAAAAACTCTGTTGCCTTATCAATTCCTTTTTTCAAGGTAATTGCATTGGCACCTGCTGCAACATTTTTCAAACCAGCCTTGACCATTGCATGAGCAAGAACTGTTGCGGTGGTTGTGCCATCTCCTGCTGCATCATTAGTCTTAGAAGCAGCTTGACGAATTAGTGCAACACCAGTGTTTTCAATGTGATCTTCGAGTTCTATTTCTTTGGCAATTGTGACACCATCATTAATAATTTGAGGTGCACCAAACTTTTTCTCGAGAACAACATTACGACCTTTCGGCCCTAAGGTGACTGCAACTGATTCAGCCAGAATGTCAATACCTCGCTCGAGTGCACGGCGGGCTTGCTCGTTGTAAATGATGCGCTTAGCCATAAGAGGCAGTTTCCTTTAATTTCGAAAAGTTTTTTTGGTTTTTGCTTCAGCTAGAAAGCTGAGTATTAATTGACGACAGCCAAGATGTCTTTCTCAGAGAGAAGAACATACTCATCGCTGCCTAATTTGATATCAGTACCTGCGTACTTACTGTAGAGAACCTTGTCTCCAACACTTACTTCAGGAGATTGACGAGAACCATCTTCGTTGCGTTTTCCAGGACCTACCTGAGCAACTTCACCTACTTGTGGTTTCTCCTTAGCAGTGTCAGGAAGCAATATGCCTCCCGCGGTCTTCTCTTCTGATTCAGAAACTTTTACAAATACACGGTCTCCTAATGGCTTAACAGTGGAGACGCTGAGAGATACAGCTGCCATAAATTAGTGCAGTAGCAGAAAAAACAAAAAGCGCTTAGCGCTGGTCGATAAAGAGTATTACTCATTACCAATGGTATTAATTTATGCATCTAACTCCTCTCAAGACCACATAAATTCTGTGCGGTTGACCGAACACTGACAAAAAATGCCTGTGAAGTGGTAGTCTAAGCCGCTGATAAGAGTATGCAAATCAGAGCATGCTCACAAAGTTTCTAGTTATCTTATGGCCGCCTCTGCTACCGCTTCTGTTGGAACTAAAGGTATTGTTCGCCAAGTTATTGGTCCAGTTTTAGATGTTGAATTTCCAGCTGGCAAACTTCCTTCAATTCTTAATGCATTAAGGATTGAAGGAAAGAATCCTGCTGGTCAAGATGTTGCACTAACTGCAGAAGTTCAGCAATTGTTAGGTGACCATCGAGTTCGAGCTGTTGCCATGAGCGGAACTGATGGGTTAGTTAGAGGCATGGAAGCTATTGACACAGGCGCTCCAATTTCAGTTCCAGTTGGTGAAGCTACACTCGGAAGAATTTTCAACGTTCTTGGAGAGCCAGTAGATGAGCAGGGTGATCTAAAAAACGTAACAACTTCACCAATTCATCGTTCTGCTCCAAGCCTTACAGACTTAGAAACTAAACCAAAAGTATTTGAGACAGGCATTAAAGTTATTGATTTACTAGCTCCATACAGACAAGGCGGAAAAGTTGGTTTATTTGGAGGTGCAGGTGTAGGTAAAACAGTATTAATTCAAGAACTAATCAATAATATTGCTAAAGAGCATGGAGGTGTATCAGTTTTTGGCGGAGTTGGAGAAAGAACAAGAGAAGGTAACGATTTGTACGAAGAATTTAAAGAATCTGGAGTCATCAATTCAGAAGACCTAACCAAATCAAAAGTCGCTTTGTGTTTTGGTCAAATGAATGAGCCGCCAGGCGCAAGGATGAGAGTAGGACTTTCAGCATTGACTATGGCTGAGCATTTTCGTGATGTAAACAAGCAAGATGTTCTTTTGTTCATTGATAATATTTTCAGATTTGTTCAGGCTGGATCAGAAGTATCTGCATTATTAGGCCGTATGCCATCTGCCGTTGGATATCAACCAACATTGGGCACTGACGTTGGAGAGCTTCAAGAAAGAATCACCTCAACCCTTGAGGGATCCATTACTTCAATTCAGGCTGTTTATGTCCCTGCGGACGACTTAACAGATCCTGCCCCTGCTACTACTTTTGCTCATTTAGATGCAACTACAGTTCTAGCGAGAGCTCTTGCTGCGAAAGGTATTTATCCTGCTGTTGATCCACTTGACTCAACTAGCACCATGTTGCAGCCATCTGTAGTTGGTGATGAGCATTACAAGACCGCTAGATCAGTTCAGTCAACGCTTCAAAGATACAAAGAACTGCAGGATATCATTGCTATTTTGGGATTAGACGAATTATCAGAAGAAGATAGAAAAACAGTTGATCGTGCTAGGAAAATCGAGAAATTCCTATCCCAACCATTCTTTGTTGCTGAAATATTTACTGGCATGTCTGGTAAATATGTGAAATTAGAGGACACAATTAAAGGATTCAACATGATTCTTTCAGGCGAGCTGGACCATCTGCCTGAGCAAGCTTTCTATCTTGTTGGAAGCATTGAAGAAGTAAAAGCAAAAGCAGAAAAAATAGAATCTGAAGCAAAAGCCTAAAAATTCTTTTTCCCCATTTAACAACTTTCGGTCAACGTTTTTCTAAAATCCTCAAGAAATGACTTTAACTTTACGAGTAATTGCTCCTGATCAGAGCGTATTTGATGATACTGCTGATGAAATAATACTCCCAAGCACAACAGGGCTATTGGGAGTATTACCTGGTCACATTTCAATGGTTACTGCTATAGATTTTGGAGTACTAAGGGTTTTTAAAAACGGTAACTGGAATTCAATCGCCCTAACTGGGGGCTTTGCAGAAGTTGAATCGAATGAAGTTACAGTTTTAGTAAATA
>QCJZ01000047.1 GCA_003215695.1 Prochlorococcus sp. AG-409-J03
ACTACCTGGCCATGGAGTTCATTGACGGCTGGACCCTAGATCGAGTCATGCAGCTAGCGCAGCGCTACCAGCTGGAACTGCCGACCAGGGTCGCCCTCGACATGGCCATGCAGGTCTGTGAGGGACTGCACTATGCCCATACTCTCGAGAGTCTCGAAGGAGTTGAGGTCCGCCTCGTGCACCGGGACATCAAACCCGCCAACATCATCGTGGGTCGCGATGGGGTGACCAAGATCATGGACTTCGGCATCGCCAAAGCCGACACCAACCTGTTCAAGACCACCCTGGTAGACACCACCAAGGGCACTCCCCACTACATGTCTCCTGAACAGGTCGCAGGCGATCCGAACCTGACCGCAGTCTCGGACATCTTCGCCATGGGCAGCCTCATCTACGAGCTGATCAGCGGCAAGATCCTGTTTGAAGGTAACTCGCTCGCTTCGGTGCTGTTCGCGGTCTCGCGCGCGGAAGTCGATCAACAGATCGACAGCCTCGACAGGCTGGTTCCCGGCATAGGAGAGATCCTGGCCATCTGCCTGGCGCGCGATCCAGCCTCCCGCTTTCCCAGTGCCCGGGCCCTGCAGCGCGCCCTGATCAAGCTTCACAGTGGACTGAAAGAGAGCGCTTGGACTACCGAAAATTTCATGTACACGCTGCGCAGCAAACTGCTCGAAGATGACAGCAATCAGAACCCTGCTGACAGCAGCGAAGAGATCCAATTCGCTCCTTTGATCAGTGCCGCCGACCTCAGTGTCACCAGTCACGCTGCGGTCGAAGCTGCTCGGCGCGCAGCCGACGCCGAGATCAACAAGCTCCAAAGTCAGTACCTGAATGAGGCCATGGACGCGACCATGCCGGTCGCCGAGTTGGAAGAGTCAAGCCTCGCAGACACGCTGCTGCCCTTAGCCAGCGAGACAAAAGGGACTCCCCAGCCACAGCAACACTCAAGAGGACTGCTGTTGGTACTCGGAGCAGCGCTGCTCATCATCCTTGGGGTGATCGCGAGTCGAGAGCCAGCCCAACAGCCAGCCACCGCCGCCGAGTTCGCAGAGCAAGCAAAAACCGCACTGGACTCGGATCCCGATACGACAGAGATTGAGAGCACCCAGGCCCCGACAGCCCTGCCAACAGGACCGGCAACCAAGGGTAAGAACGACGCTGCACAAGATTTCAAGCCCTCACAACCGAGCAAGAGCTCCACTGCGACAGCGCAACCGGTTGCTGCGGCGCCCTCAAGAAAGCCAACTCCAGCCCGAATCAGTAGCCCCACAGTGACAGCTCGAGAAGAAGCCAACTTGCCAGCAAAAGGTCCTGACAGCAGGACAACTAAGGGGGCACAGGGGGATGATTTGAACGAGCCCGAATTCGGCAAACTCGGAGTCCGAGCTTCATCGCCTTCCTCTGTTGTCTTTGTTGATGGCACTCAGGTGGGCAAGACACCACTGCTGCCGTTCGAATTGAGCGCCGGAGAGCACGAAGTCCGGCTGGAGTGCGCTACAGCAGGAATCAATGCGAGCAAATCCATTCAAGTAACCATTGAGGCTGGGAAGACCTTTAAACTGGGCAAGTACAACTTCACCACTGAGGAGTGGAACTAGGTGGCACGGACCAAGCCAATCGGAACTCGAGCCTGGATCCTCTGGGCGCTGACCCTGTCGACCTTGATCGCGGCTCCAACACTGGCCGACGACCACAACCCCAAGCAACGAGCCACCACCTCCCGAGCCCTAGCACTCTGGGGCCCGTCTGGAGCGCAGGATGGCAGCGAAGTGAGCCGAACGGTCCTTGATGCCCGGCTGCCTCGAGAAGAGCCCTTCCCCTCTCGGCTACTAACGCTGTCCGACTGGCTCGAGAGTCCCGAGTTCCAGATCAGTGGCAGCGGCACCCGGCTGGAATGCGAAGAACAGGTGCCCCTGGCTATTGGTGAGGTTCCAGAAGGAAAAACCGAACTGGAGCATCTGACCGCACAAGGCATCAGCCTGCTGGATGATTTGGAGCCCGCCAGCGCGCTGGAGCAGTTTGCGCTGGCTGCACAGCGATTGCCTTGCCAACAGGAATTTCTGTCCCGAGAGTCACTTGCGTTGCTGCCCTTCTACCGAGGCATAGCCGCCTACCTGCTCGGGGATATTGACAAAGCAGCCGGTCAATTCCGCCAGAGCGCTGCGATCAATCCCGCTCAGCCCTGGAACCCTGCCTACCCAACCGAACCCCAGGCGACCTTTCTCTCAGCAGTCCAGGAGGTCATCGCCGCACCTAAGGCGCGGGTCTTTGGTGACCTGCGGGGCACCCCCTTTGTCGAATTCTGGCTCGACGGACAGCAGCTGGATGTAAACAAAGCCATTGAGCGCGAGCTACTGCCCGGAATTCACATCATTCAGGCACTGGATAGCAACTCAAAATGGCAGAGCTTTGTCTACCGCCTGGACAGCGGCGGCAAGATGCTGCTGTTCAGCAAGCAGGGGCTGGAGCGCACCATCCTGGACGGCCCCGATGGGCCGCTGGCCCAGGTGGCGACTGCGCTCCTCCGTGATCGGGCTGGCCAGAACCTGCTCACCGATCTCTTTCTCATCCGCCTTCACCCCACCGAAAAACGAGTCATTGAGTTACGTTCCTTCGATCCCAGAAGCGGCACATGGGACCGGTTGACCGCCCCGTCACCGCAAGCTCAGGCCGAGGCGAATGACGCACAAGCCACTGCTACGGAAAAGGCAACCGAACCTGCCCCAGCCCTTAAGAAAGCCCTATCTAAACAGGACAAACGAAGAGCGGAGCTGCTGAGAGAGGCACGGTATCGCTCAGGGGCTGTGGCAAGCTTCAAGCTATTCCAACTACACCGCTGCCCTGATGAAGAGGATGAGGCAGGACGCTGCGCCAACGGCAATGAAGCGCGTCCTCAATACATGGGTGGAGCGGTAGTGATGGACATTCGCATGCTGAAAGGGCTCAACCTGGACATCCGCCTTGGCATGACAACGACCGACCTCGATAAAGGTGCAACTCTGCTTCCTGAGATTGGTATCGGCGCCAAGTACCGCTTCCTCACCGGAACTCTGCAGCCCTATCTGGGCGGTGGCGGTGAGTTCTTTATCGGCACGGTGCGAGAGAGCGTCTACGACACCAACAATCAGGTCGTGGTCTATCCAGGGCTGCAAGGCTTCGGTGGACTGGACATCGAATTCTCAGATGGCTTCAGGATCACCTTCGAGGGCGGTGCTGGCGCAGTCATTAACCCGGAAGACGGACGCAAGACCTGGCCCTTTGGTCACTTCATCTTCGGTATTGGTCGATTCCTGTAGGGTGCAGCGGCCCTTCGCCAACGGCGTCGACCAGCGAACCAAGCCAGACTCAGCAGAACCAAGCCTCCACTGGATCCCCTTGCCGCACTAAAGGACGCGCTGCACGAACAGCCAGAGCCCTCGGTCCACAGCAACTGCGCCGGCCCATAGCTCTCCTGCGTTTGGAGACAGAGCATCTGCTCCCCACTCACCGCTACTGCCGCATAACCAGAGTCACAACGGCAGGTAGGGAAGCCGCCCAGGACTTCACATCGGCCCATTGAGCCACAGTCGAAATTTCCACAGGGATCTGCTCCTCCAGCAAAGTTCTGTGCATCCAACGAGTTCATTAAGTCGTAGCTAGCGTCCTGGCAGATCACCGTGTTCTCCGTCAAGGCACCGGTGAGCAAGGGAGCAGTCACCAATCGGGCCAAAGAACCCTCGGGGCACTCGCAACCCTCCCCTTCCGCAGTGCGGGCGCAGCTTGCGCCACGGCCACAGTACAGCGAGCCGCAGGGCACATCTCGGGGCGAACCGGCGCAGACCT
>QCJZ01000048.1 GCA_003215695.1 Prochlorococcus sp. AG-409-J03
GATATCGCTTAAAAGATCTAGATCTTTATCTGGAAAATCTAAGGTTGTTACTCCCGTAATCTCATCAAACCCACTATCTGTTTTTATAGCATATCGATTTTGACCTAAATTATAGAATTTAAAATCTGAACTATTTTTTTTATAACTTATTAAATCAGTGGTAACAATATCATTAACCTGTTTCAATATAGTACTATTGTTAATATGGTATGAAGGTAATAATATTGATAATTCAGATACTAAATTTTCTAATTGATTGATCGGGCTAGTATTTGAAATTGATGACTCTATAATATCAATAGAGACCGTTTTACCGACTTGATTAGTTCGATTAATATCTGAAAAAAGTTTGAAATCTAATTTCTCAGTACCTTCACTTACATTGTCATCACTAATACGATGTGACAATGTAAACTTACCAATTGCAGGATAGATGTGGCTTTCTAAAATGCCTGAATTCAAATCCTCATGAGTAATATTTTTACCAGATAATGACCAGTAAAGAACATCAAGATAACTTAAGCCAGTCGTTTCGATATTTGTTGTAAATAAACCTCCTTCTTTTACCGAATTAGAATCAAGTGTAATTGAATATGTTTTTTCTTCTTTCTGTGAAGTATCTTCTATTTTTACGGAAACAGTATCTCCTACTTGTTTTGTTCGCCAGGAGTCAGAAAAAAGTTTAATTTGTAATACCTCATCTCCTTCTGTTAGGAAGTCATCTTTTAAGGTATGAGAAAAGGAGAATTGATTATCACTGCCACCATAACCATAGCCCGTAGTTGATCCTGAGGAGAAATCAGAATAATCTATGCCAGAGCCTGAGATCGACCAATATAAATAATCTGATGGATTGGTAGTCGATATGGTTGTCGTTAAGGTATCTCCTTCGTTAATCTTTGTTGCGGAGGGCTTGATTGAATATGTTGGTGTAGGAGTTATTGAAGTATCTACAATAGAAACAGTTATAGTATTTCCTATTTGTGTTGTTCTGAATGAATCAGAAAAAAATTTAACTTCTAATACCTCATCTCCTTCTGTCATGAAATCTTCTTTTAAGATAATAGATGCGGTATTTGATATTCCATTGACAGCGTTAATGGATCCAGTCTGACCTAAAAGAAAGTCATCAGAGTTAATTCCAGTTCCAGATGATGACCAATAAAGAGGTTTGTAAGAAGTGACTAAACCTGATGGAGTAATAGAGATTGGGAGAGTTTGACTTTCGTTAATGGTTGAAGGGGAACTAATTTCATATGACTCAGATGGCTTAGAAGGATCAATATAGGAAAAAATACCAACATACCCACTATCCTCTCCATTGATATTGCTATCAGGAGCCCCTATAGCAATAGTTAAACCATTAGCGGAAATACTTACTGAAGTTCCAGACTTATCACCAGGTGTTAAACCCTCTATATCAGAACCAACTTGCGTCCACTTATTATTAATGTTTTCAAAAACACGAACATGACCTCTATCTCGCCCATTTGTATCTCTATTAGGCGAGCCAATAGCCAAAATAGATCCATTAGAGGAAATACTTACCGAATTCCCAGACCAGTCACCTGATCCTACGCCATCTATATCAGATCCAATTTGAACCCATGAGTTGTCTATATTCTTAAAAACTCTTACATGACCACTACTTAAACCATTCCCATCATTAGAAGGTGAACCGATCGCAAGAAATGATCCACTAGAAGAGAGACTTATTGAATTAGCAAATACATCACCAGATTTTTCTCCTTCAATATCGAATCCAATTTGAGTCCAAGTGTCATTTAAATTTTTAAAGACCTTGACATGTGCCCTATTAACGCCATTACTATCACCTTCTTCAGAGGGAGCGCTGATTGCTAAAACAGAACCATCAGAAGATAAATCTAAACTACTACCCAATAAATCACCTGGTGATTCTCCGTTAATATTGGATCCAATTTGAATCCAATTATTATCTATATTTTTAAAAACTCTTACATGACCACTATTGTCTCCATTTCTATCGTTATAAGGGGAACCAATAGCTATACTTGAACCATCGGATGATAAAGCAATTGATGTTCCACATAGATCACCTGGTGATTCTCCGTTAATGTTGGATCCAATTTGAATCCAATTATTATCTATATTTTTAAAAACTCTTACGTGACCAGTATTTATTCCATTTTGATCAATTTGATATGTATAACCTATGGCAACTACTGAGCCATCAGCTGAGAGATTAACTGGCCATCCTGATAAATCACCAGCAGATTGTCCATCAATATCGGAACCAATTTGAATCCAATTATTATCTATATTTTTATAAATTCTCACATGCCCACTATCTTTCCCATTCCCATCATTACCATATGCTCCGATAGCTATTGTTTTACCGTCATCTGAAACACTGATACTTGAACCTGACTTATCACCTGCCGCTTCTCCTTTAATATTAAGCCCAATTTGAGTCCAAGTCATATGGTCTGAATTCAATAAATTGATTGATTACTATATAGTAAAACTAGATGGTCTATATATTACATTAATTTTTAAGTGATATGCCCATATCAAACGCTCTTACTTCCATTAGTTACTTCTCTACTCAATTAAGAGTGTTGTAACTGGATTTCTTAGAGTTAGTAGGTTGTTGTTTCTTCTCTTTTAATAGCTATATAGCAGCTGCGTATGGGGGTAAATGAGTGGTGCTTCTATGAATAATGAGAGTGAAGAAATTTGTGGTGGATATCTAAGTTATTAAGCGAAACCTGTCATCTCAGTAAAGAGCGCTTTGTTTTCTGCTGACTCTGCAAACCCTAGGAGCGCTTCATAGCGCGTTTCAATTCCACTACTAAGGTTTCCCACCCAATAGTTGAGTCCTTCAGCATCAGCGTCTCTTCCAAGCACATTCTTATAGAGATTATTGACGTACGTCTCATCACTTACGTTGCTTCCATATTTTTCAGTGAATTCTGCAGAACCTAAGAATGATTGAGCAACGACTCGTCTAGTATTTCTCCCTGAACTAAACTCATCAATCCAGTATTTCAATCCATCAGCATCAGGGAAGCGAGCGAATGCAGCATTATAGAGTCGGAACATTTCACCTGAGTCTGTATTTAATCCGGTGACTTGATCAAATACTCCTTTTATATCATCATTTACATGTAAACTCGTATCATTAAATTGAATGGTATCTAAACCAGTAATTTCATCTACAATATCTTTTGATTGACCAAAACCAAAACGATTATCACCTAAGTTATAAAATTTATTATCATAACTATTTGTTGTAGCTTTCCAATCATAATCAACTATCTCAAACACACTTAAAGGTAATTTCTCATAATGAGTATCATAGATATCTATAAATGCAGCTAAATGGCCATTTACCTTTGCGTGATACTTACCACTACTTGGACCACATCTAGATTCAGTTCCATTTACATTTAAAAGTAATTTCCCAGCTTCATTAAATATGACATTACTATCTGAACTGAAATGAATTTGATCTTCAGTCTCATAAGGTCCTAAATCTTCAGAAGCCTGTATTAAGCTAATTGATATTTCTTTTCCTTCATCATTTAACCATGCATTTGTTAGAGATTTCTCTTCGATTGTAGGATCTCCATCTCCAAATGGGCTCAAAAGTTTTCTAGAGATTAATATCTTATCTCCTTCATCAGGATTGAAATTTGCAATAGATGCATTTTTATAATCGTTATTAATATGCCCTAGTTCATCATATGTATGAGCTGCATTGACTCCAGTAAAAAGACCTTTTCTATTAAGAATAAAATAATCAATTTGACC
>QCJZ01000049.1 GCA_003215695.1 Prochlorococcus sp. AG-409-J03
TAGATGAGCCTGAATGAAATCAGGATTGAGTTCAATAGTTTTGCGAAGAGGTTGTTCTGCTTCTTGTAGTTTCTTTTGGGCAATGAGAATGCTGCCCAGAAGGAAATGAGCGTTAAAGAGATTTGGATTGAGCTCGATTGATTTGCGACAAGCATTTTTTGCCTCTTGTGTCTTTCCTAGTTGAACATACCCATTAGCAAGATTTATCCAAGCAGGAGTTAATTGAGGGTCAGATTCAGTTGCTTTGATTAATAAAGATAATGCGTCTTTTTGGTTGCCTGTATTGAGTTCAATGCTCCCAAGATTTGTTAATGCTGGAGCGTAAGAACTATTAATGGCTATTGCTTTTTGATAATAGTTTTTAGCAGTATTAATATCTCCAACAGCTTGATAGGTATTGCCTAAGTCTTTAATTACTTCATAATCATCAGGTTTAAGAGTCTGTGCTTTATTGAAAAATAAACGAGCATCATCTATCTTTCTTGTTGCTAAAAAAGACTTTGCGATTAATTTTAAAGCTTCTATTGAGTTGCTATCAGTAGCTAATATTTTCTTACAGGTATCAATTGTTTCTTGATATCTATTTTGTTTAAAGAGCGATTGAGCTATTTCTATATTCGCTTCCAAATCTTAAATTCTAATATGCTGTTAATATATCAGATTTTATTTAAGTTCTTAGTGCTTGCGTTATAAAAAGAACTATTTTCCAAATCAACTACTTGATTGAAGTTATCTAATTTGCTTATGTCTTTCAAGCCATAGTCAAAGGTTTGTTCAAGCTCTTCTATTGAAACTTTTTGAAGTTTGAGTGAGTTTGGGTGCTTCTCAATCCACCTTGCTTCTCTGATACATATTCCAATAGAAGTCGTTTAAACGAATCACTTCCTACCTCTTTGAGATTTATTGGGATACCTGATTGATCTATTTTGTACAAGAGTGTTGAAAGGGCATTAGAAGGCGTTGTAATCGCTTCATTTGGCATTTCAACCCATGTAGAGATCAATATGAAAAGAACCCTGCTTAAAGTTGTCCTTAGAGTCCTCGTAATCTTCGTGCCTATTGATTAACCAAATGGATTTTGGCAAAAAGTTTTTAAGAATAAGAACCGCAAGTACCAGAAATCAAGATTTAAGAGATAAAGATTCAAGCAACTTCAGGACACCAATTAATTTTAAGTATCCGTTTTACTTAAGTAGTAAAATAGGAAGAACCAAAAGAGAGAAAAGATAAGAGAAGATGGATAGTTCTAGTCCAGTAGAGGAAGAAAAGAAGAAAATTTATGAAGTTATAACATTCCCAGTTCCATTTGTTTTACAAGAAAATAAAGAAAACATCTTTATTACTTCTCATGCTTTTTCTAAACCTTCTCAAGAAAAAATAATCAATCAAGCCTTTAAGTTTCATTCACAAGGAAACATTTCAGATGCTGCAAAATATTATCAACTTTTAATCACTCAAGGACTTGAAGATCACAGAGTTTATTGTAACTTTGGTGTAATTTTAAAAAATGTTGGCAAATTCAAAGAAGCAGAAAAATCAATACGCAAAGCAATTGAAATTAATCCTGATTTTGCAGAGGCATATTATAATCTGGGAAACATATTAAATGATCTTGGTAAATTAGAAGAAGCAGAATTTTTATACCAAAAAGCAATTGAACTAAATCCTAATTTGGCTGATGCTTATTACAATCTGGGAAATATACTAAAAGATCTTGGTAAATTAAAAGAAGCTGAATTTGCATACAGCAAAGTAATTGAAATTAAAGCTGATTATGCAGAAGCACATGCCAATCTTGGAGGCGTATTGAAAGATCTTGGCAATCTACAAGGAGCATTTGATTCGTACCTGAAAGCACTTGATTATAATCCAAGGTATTCAAATGTTTACGCATTAATTACTAGATTTTTAAAAGAGTCAGATCCATCTCAGTTAAATAAATCTAAATTAAAAAGAATTTTAAATGTTCTGCTAGAAAAAAATGATGTACCTCATCAAGAATTATCAAGAGCATTTAATTACTTATTTAGCAATAAAATAATCAGTAATCTAAGGAAATCAGATTTAACATTTTCCGAATTAGAATTAATTATTAAAGATGAAATTATCATAAATGCACTTAAAAAGATTATTTTTTGTGATCTTAAATTGGAGTCACTGCTAACTAAAGTAAGAAGAGATATATGTTGTCGTATCGCTAAAAATACAGAGACTATTAGTTGCTCAGAATTACAATTTACTATTGCATTAGGAGAGCAATGCTTCTTTAATGAACATATTTATTCATTTACTGAAGAAGAAAATATATCTGTTAATACAATCATCCAAAGATGTAAAGGTGGGGAAATCAATGAAGCATCTATTGCTATTTTATCTTGTTATTTCCCACTATACAAACTTTTTGATTTGATAGCCTCTATACAATCATTTAATTCTAACGATCAAAATTTTAAACAACTAGTTAGGCTTCAAATATCACAACCTTTAGAAGAAATTGAATTATCCAAAAACATAAAAAAATTAGGGTCAATTAATGATGATATTTCCCTAAAAGTAAAATCTCAATATGAAGAAAATCCTTATCCTCGATGGGTAGGTGGGATTCATTCAGTAAAACAAAATATTTCTATTGCACAAATAATTAATAATGAAATAAGACCTAATCATATAAGTTATAATGAAATAAATAATGAATTAAAAGTTCTATATGCTGGGTGTGGAACAGGTAAGCAGATTGTAAATAAACAAATTTATAAAAATGCTCAGATTACAGGAATAGATCTCAGTTTATCTAGTCTATCTTATGCTAAAAGGAAAATAAATGAATTTGGAATTAATAATGTTGAATTGCTTCAATTAGATATCTTAGATGTTTATTTACTTGAGGAAAATTTTGATATTATTACATGTTCAGGAGTTTTACATCATATGGAAGATCCATTAAAAGGATTGAAAGCATTATTAGGAGTTTTAAAAAATAATGGTTTTCTCCAATTGGGTTTATATAGCGAACTAGCAAGACAAGATGTTATTGAAGCAAGGAATTATATTTCTAATAAAAGTCTTCAAACAAATGAGAATAGTATTCGTGATTTTAGAGAAAGAGTGATTTCAGGTGAATTAAGAAATTTAAAATCATTAACAAAATTTCAGGATTTTTATTCATTGTCTGAATTGCGTGATCTTTGCTTTAACACCCAAGAACATAGATTCAATATTCACCAAATACAAGAAATTCTCAAATCTAATAAATTACAGTTTCTTGGATTCGTACTTCAACAACCAATTAAGTCACTTTATAAGCAATATTTCCCAGAAGATAAAAAGCAAACAAACTTACAAAACTGGGCAAAGTTTGAAGAGAGACATCCGAACACTTTTAAAGAAATGTATCAGTTCTGGGTTTCTAAAAGAACTGACTGAATAGGCATCGAGCCTATCAGTTTTGAGGTTTGTTTAGAAAATCAATAAGGAATGTAGTTAGGGTATACCCAAGCACCAGAGCAGAATCAGGACCAAATATGTTGGTTATAGGTTCCTTATTAATGATTGAAAAACTTTTGTTGTTACGAGATTTTGATTCGTGCGTATTTTGTGTCCTTCATCTGCTGAGATTAAAAAAAAATACATCTATTGCATTACTTCGTTGCAACTAGTAAGTATTTTTAAATTCATTGAGATCTGGGTGCTTGAATAAGGCAAAATTTTTTGTAATTAAAGTGTTAGCGAAAACAGCTCAAGCCGAGAA
>QCJZ01000050.1 GCA_003215695.1 Prochlorococcus sp. AG-409-J03
CATAAGTCTTTTTTTTACCATATTGTATATAGCATTTACAGCCCGATTCTATATTTCCAAAAAAACTTCCTGGATTTGTTTCTTTAAAATACATAGAACACCCAGATTTTTTATATAACTTATGTTTAGAGATGTTGTTTAGAAGAGATATATCTAAAGCACCACCCGTAAATCTTTCTTTGTCTTCAATCTTATGATTACTTAAAATATAGATATCTTTTTCGTAGGATAATTTATTGATAGATTGTCTATATGGATTCCATATATCGTGCTGATATCTCTGCTCTGAGTAAAACGCAAAACATTTATAAGTTTTAAGAAATAAAGGCCGAATATGTATTTGAATATGAGCAAATTTCTTTGGATTATCTAAAGCTTGTTCTTTATTACTAAATATCCCTGAAAGTATCTTAGAAAATTCTAGTGAGGCTTTATTTCTCATCTTTAAATATAATTTAATTTTTGATAGAACGAATTTCCGATGCATAGGATGTTTGAAGGATAGCTAATGAATCTATCGCTCTTGTAACAGAAGATCTACTCCTTAAATTGTTTGAGATAAACCATATTCTTTCTTCTGTGCAAATATCTTTATAGTCTGAATAAATAATTAGAGTTCCATCATCAAGAATTTTATATAATGATACTACTTTTATTGCTTCAGTGTATCCAATGCTCCTAATTATCTTTCCTTCTGTCTTAGAAATCTCTACAGGGACTAGTATGCTTTCGCCAGATGTTTTGTCTTTTTGATTCTCCTCACCCCATTCACTTTTTGCTTCCCAATTAATTAGGTATGTTTTGTTTATTGCATTAGCATTTATTAAGTTATCTTTTAAAAAGTGAATAACTTTAGAATCGTTCTTTTTAGAAGGAGCTATTATTATTTTACTTCTTATTTCTTCAAACTCTTGAAAAGCTAGTGAATGCCCGCTTCTCATTGAGTTCCATTCGCCAACGCTTTTTAAGAAAAATTCTTCAATATTCATCTTCTTTAGTTTGATTTGGAGTAATTTATTATTGGATAACTAAAAAAATTCACAATTGTCACTATGAGCAAAAGCTTTTGTTATTAATGAGGTTTCTAGAAAACTTTTTGTTGTAAAACCAATTGGAGAATTCCATGACCTCATGTATGGAGCTATGTCTTCACCGAATACATTATTATATTCTTCAGAATCTATTAGAAAATCAATATGAGATTCAAACCCTTGGCTATTAATAATTTTAGAACTTTGAGTTATTTCGATTTGATTTTTTATGGGTCTACCCAAAATATGCTTGTATCTTAATTTGATAGATTTATATTGGCTAATACTATCAAAGTAGAAATTTCTGTAAATAGTAGATTTACAAATATTTCTTGTAAATTCTTTTACTGTGATATCACCATTCCTTAGCTTCCTTTCAATATCAATTGGACGCTCCGATTGCATTAAAGACAAGTTCCCAAAAATGTTTCTATATAATGCATTTATTGCTATATTTAATGCATCATCATCATTCGGGACAAATTCATTTATTTGAAGCATATTTATTTCAGATCCATCTTTATTGAGTCTTTTGTATTTATAACTTTCAATCTTATCTCTTTTGTAACTACTCATAATTTTGTTATGCATTAAGTTTTCAAATTGGTTAGGCTTTGTTTTAGATGTGACTATGAACTTTTCTTTTACTCCTGGCATCCATGCTCCTCTTATATGCAATCCATATGTTGTTCTTTGGCTTCCAGAGACTCTACTTTTGTTATATTTGACTGGGTAATTATTAATAGTTTCTGCTCCTATTTTACGGGCTTTAAATGGAATACTTGACATATCAATATTTTGTAATAAATTAATTTTAACAATATAAAGAGAATAAACTTAAAATTTTTCCTATTAGTTATTTATTTTATTTGATTTCTTAATACTTCTCTTAAAGTGATTGGATTTTCTTTTGAGTTTAAGAAAATCTGTTTTTATTAAATCCAGCAATGGTCGCTAGTGCAAACATTCCTAGTAAAGCTCCCCCAAGCATTAGTCCGGCGCCCTGACTTACGCCTGCTCCAACAGCCACAATAATTGAATCACTTATTAATAAACTGATTATTAGAGCGGGCGTGAAAAGCCTCCAACGTGTCCCACCTATGCCTAGTGCATAGCTTAAAAAATCAAAAAGTCCAGTCATCAAGAGTCCTGTCATTAGAAAGAAATTTCCCTCTAGTTGATTTTGATTAAAACTCTCAATTCTTTGCATGGCTTTTATTCCAACCAATTTCCTAACAGGAGCACGCCCGTAATTTCTAGCTATAAAAAATGCTAACTGGCAAAAAATCAGGTCAGATATAAATATAGTTAGATATCCTGTTTTGAAGCCAAGTAATGAACCAGCTAAAAGTGAATAAACTGAACTAGGCAATGCCGGAAGGATTACGCTTATTCCTCGAAGTATAAGAATTCCCAGAGGCGCCCAAATACCCATTTCTTTAACAGCACTTCTTAATGGTTCAATTCCGTACGTCTGAATTAAGAAGACAATTAAAATGAAAGCACCTGTGAATAATGCAATAGTAAGGAACTTTTTTAATTTTTCTTTTTTCAAATTGAACTCCTGGCTATAAAGGATAAGCTCTGAAAAGATTTCTATGTTTTTATTCTATTTAAAATGTCTTTGATTTAGTAATCTATAAAGATTTACGTGATATACAATTAATCAATTTCATGGTTTGTGGCACGACACTAAAATAAGTTTTAACGCGTGAATTTGGATGCCCACATCTTCGGTAAAAAACTTGGTTACTGGAGGAGCTGGCTTTGTTGGTTCTCATTTAGTTGATCGCTTAATGAAATCTGGAGAAAAAGTTATATGTTTGGATAATTTTTTTACAGGAAGCAAAGAAAATATTGAACATTGGATTGGACATCCATCTTTTGATCTTGTACATCATGATGTTACAGAGCCAATCAAGCTTGATGCAGATAGGATTTGGCATTTAGCTTGTCCAGCTTCTCCAATTCATTATCAATTTAACCCTATTAAAACAGCTAAAACGAGTTTTCTAGGTACTTACAATATGCTTGGATTAGCAAGGAGAGTAGGAGCTCGAATCTTATTCGCGAGTACTAGTGAAGTTTATGGAAATCCGGAAATACATCCACAACCTGAAAAGTATAATGGAAATGTTAATCCTATAGGAATTCGTAGTTGCTATGATGAAGGTAAACGTGTAGCAGAATCATTGTGTTATGACTATATGAGAATGCATGGTATAGAGATAAGAATTGCCAGAATATTTAATACCTATGGCCCTAGAATGTTATTAAATGATGGAAGACTTATTAGTAACTTATTAGTTCAATCAATACATGGAAAGGACTTAACTATTTATGGTAATGGTAATCAAACTAGAAGCTTTTGTTTCGTTAATGATTTGATAGATGGTTTAATTTTATTTATGAACTCTTCAAATATAGGACCTATGAATTTAGGTAACCCTGAAGAATTATCTATTCTTGAAATAACCAAAATGATTAGAGATACATCAATTGAAAAAGTA
>QCJZ01000051.1 GCA_003215695.1 Prochlorococcus sp. AG-409-J03
TTCTCCACAAAAGTGTCCCGAACTATGGAGTCAGGAATTTATCTCTACATTAACAAAAAGGCTTTCTATCGAAGGCCGCTTGATTACATATTCAACTGCTGCCTCAATTAGAACGAGTTTCAAAAGTTCCGGGTTAAAAATCTATTCAATAGTTCCTTCAAATGATGACCAAAACAAATGGAGTTCAGGGACAGTTGCCATGAGAAAGGAAATAGAACAAGATTTTATTTCAAAGAGTTGTCAGTTATCAGACTTAAGTGAAAGGGAAGTGGAACACCTTGCCACGCGTTCATCAATTCCTTACAGAGATCCAACAGGGGAAGGAAACTCTAAAGAAATTATTTCAACAAGAGAAATAGAGCAATCTAAAAGTCACTTAATAAACACTTCAGCATGGAGAAAACGATGGAATAATGCGCAAAAGCAATTAAGCAATTAGATTTCATCAAAAAAGTACTCAAATGCTTGCCATCGCAATTTTAGCGGCTGGAAAGGGAACGCGAATGAAGAGTAACTTGCCAAAGGTTCTTCATTCTTTGGCAGGGAAATCAATCATTGATAGAGTTTTATCTTGTACACAGGGACTAAGGCCAAATCGCAGATTAATAGTTGTCGGTCATCAAGCTAACCTGGTAAAGGAATCTCTAAAAAATCATAAAGACTTAGATTTTGTTCTTCAACAACCTCAAAATGGAACTGGGCACGCTATTCAGCAATTAAGTTCTAAATTAAAAGGGTTCAATGGGGAACTTTTAGTATTAAATGGCGATGTACCACTGTTAAAAGAAGAGACTTTAAGTTCACTTTTAAAATTCCACAAAGAATCCAGTTCCAGTGTAACTTTTTTATCTGCAAGTTTAGATTCTCCAAAAGGATATGGACGAGTATTCTTAGATGAGTCAGGACTAGTTAAAGAAATTATTGAAGAAAGGGATTGCACTATTGAACAGCGAAAAAATAAATTAGTAAACGCTGGTATATATTGTTTTAATTGGCAACAGTTATCAGATATTTTAAACCTATTGTCTAGGGAAAATAGTCAAAATGAACTCTATTTAACCGATACTATAAGTTTGCTTAAAAAAGCATTACACTATGAAGTAGATAATCCAATTGAGGTCAAGGGAATAAATGATAGATATCAACTTTATGAATGCGAACACTACATCCAAGAAAAGCTTAAATTCTTTTGGATGAAAAGGGGTGTTTCATTTATTGATCCTATTAGCTGTTCTCTAAGTGAGGATTCAACCTTTGGTACAGATGTGATTATTGAACCACAAACTCATCTTCGTGGTAAATGCAATATTGGCAATGGATGCCATTTAGGCCCAGGCAGTGTGATAACAAATTCAACACTTGCAGAAAATGTATTAGCGATCCACTCATTCATCAATGAGGCCGCGATTGGAAATAATACTTCAATTGGTCCATTCGCTCATATAAGACCAGAGTCAAACATAAGTAAAAATTGCAAGATAGGTAACTTTGTAGAAATCAAAAAAAGTGTTATTGGAGAAGGAACTAAAATTAATCATTTAAGCTATATAGGTGATTCATATCTAGGGAAAAGTATTAATATTGGAGCAGGTACTATTACAGCTAATTTTGATGGAAAAAATAAATATAGGACAACAATTGATGATTATTCAAAAACTGGTGCAAATTCAGTCCTAGTTGCACCCATCAAGATTGGCTCACATGTAACCATTGGTGCAGGCTCAACTATAAGTAAAGATATTCCAGATAAGAGTTTAGTCGTTGAAAGATCAAAGCCAACTATCAGAACAAAAAGCGATTAGCTACAACAACTGATTTATTGCTGTAAGTATGGCAATACTTTTTCTAATTCCAATTTACGACTACCTTTAATCAGGATATTATCTCCTGGCAAAAGCCATGACAATAGTGATATAGCAGCATCTCTTGGTGTCCTTACCACATCATGATTTGGTAATTCTTTGATTATTTTTTTTATAAAGCTAGTTTCTTCGCCGCAAGAGACAAAAACAATTCCATCAAGACCTAATTCAACTGCTTTTAGAAGAACTTTCTGATGAAGCAAACTACTTTTAGAACCTAACTCTAGCATCGTACCTAAAACTGCAAAATGTCTACCAGGTTTGCTTACTAATAACTCTAAAGATGCAATAACAGATTCGGGAGATGCATTGTAAGTCTCATCTAAAACTAAAAATTTTCCGCAATCCATCAATCTATTTCTTCCAGTTGGCATATTTATTTTTAATTGATCTAGATTCTTTATTGATAGCCCCAATTCAGTTACAACAGTCAATGCCATTAGGAAATTCATGGCATTATGTCTACCCTCTAGTGGCAATCTAAATTCACTTCCCTCAAAACACATGAGATTATTATGCATGTCGACTTGAGAAATATAATCTGGTTCAATATCTTTAAAAGCAAAATCTTCATCATTACAACCCAGCCAGTTCAGAGGAAGGTCCTCTATTGCTACCCGAACAATACGTCCTGTCCATTTATCTCTTAAAGCTTTCTCTAAAAGTTTGTCACCGAAAGGAATAATAACAACTCCATCAGATCTTAAGTTTGAGGTAATTTCTGACTTAGCTTTTGCAATATTTTCTCTACTACCAAGAATACCAATATGAGCTTGTCCTACATTTGTAATCACAGCAATATCAGGCTCAGCGACTCGAGAGAGACGTTCAATTTGACCTAAGCCACGCATCCCCATTTCAAGAACAAATGCAGCATCCTTCTCTGATCCTCTAAGCAGTGTCTTTGGTACACCAACATCATTATTTTCATTTCCTCTGCTTGAAACGATTTCACCAAAAGAAGATAGTATTGCCCTAATCAATTCTCTCGTAGTTGTTTTTCCAACAGAGCCAGTAACAGCAACTACAGGAAGATTGAGATTTCTCCGATGAAGTAATGCGATCTGTTGATAAGCATATAAAGTATCTGGAACCACCCAATGAAGAAGGTCACTTGGTACTAAGCCATTGAATTTTTCAGAAACTATCGCTGCCTGTATACCACTAGCAAAAGCTATATCTAAGTAATCATGCCCATCAAATGTATTGCCTACTATAGGGACAAAAAAATCACCCTTTTCAATTGTCCTTGAATCAGTAGAAATACGACCAACAGGCAAATCGAAGTCTATTTCGTCTTGATTAACTGGCTTTCCCCAAAGTTTAGTTAAGTCATTAAAAGTAATGTCCATACAAACTACTTGAGCAAAAGCAAAATCATTTAAATACTCAAAATCCTATAAATTGATTTTTTTTCCTTTCCTTGATGGATCTGCCTCTTGACCGTACGAAAACTTTTCAACCTCTGCCGCATCGGGAGAAGGCTCCTTAATTCCACAAACATCTTTATACATTAATTCATATTCCTTCGCAGATCTATCCCAACTATATTTATTTGACATTGCTCTTACTTGTAACTCCTTCCAACTTTTTTGATGTCTATATGCCTCCCA
>QCJZ01000052.1 GCA_003215695.1 Prochlorococcus sp. AG-409-J03
TCTGAAGTCGAATAGCATTTTTATCGAACATACAAACAGAATCATGTGAGACAGATGTTTTATTTGAAAAATTGATCTTCCCAATTAGTGTATAAAATGAATCATTTATTTGTTGAATTGATAAAATATTTTTCTGCAAAACAAATTGACCTACAAAATCATTTGATGGATTTGAAGCCATCTCAAAAGGAGTTGAGTATTGCTGAATTTCACCATCTCTTAAAACAGCTAAACGATCACAAATAGCTAATGCTTCATGAGGATCATGAGTTACTAAAAGTGCAGAAGCCGAACAGGATTTTAAAACAGAAGATAGTTCTGATCTCAATCTAGATCTCACCTCAACATCTAAAGAACAAAAAGGCTCATCTAGTAAAACCAAAGAGGTACCAGGGGCAAGTGCACGAGCTAATGCAACTCTTTGACTCTGGCCTCCTGAAAGTTCATGAGGATATCTATTTTTTAACTCGTAAATATCCAACAAATTCAAAAGCCATTTTGCTCTTTTTATATAATGATCTTTCTTATTTATGCCAAAACATACATTGTCCCAAACATTTAAATGAGGGAAAAGCGCATAGTCCTGAAAAACCATCCCTATTTTTCTTCTTTCAGGCGAAAGAAGAAAATTGTTATCAGAGATTATTTGCCCATTTTTTTTTATTATTCCACGTTTTGGCTTTTCAAAACCCGCTATCAATCTTAAAAGGGTCGTTTTTCCACAACCGGAGGGACCAAGCAAACCTACTAATTCTCCTGTTCTAAGAGAAAAATTAATATCTCTTAGAACCCAATTATTATTTTTGCTAGATTTAAATTCATGCCAAAGATTTTGAATCTCTAGTTCAGTATTCACCAAAACTAATTTTTCTTTATTCTATTCGTTAAGAATCAATTAAAAACAAACTAACCACAAAAGAAAAAATCTATAGACAAAAATCACAGGCGCTAGTATAAAATGATACATGATAAGCTTTCGTCAAGGTTTTGGTTTCAATTCAAAGGGTTTTAATTAGTTAAATTTAAAGCCAAAGATATTAATAATGTAATGAAAAAAAAAGAAAGGGTAAAAATAATAATTAAGAGGCTTGAAGAACTATATCCCGAAACACCTATACCCTTAGATCATCAAAATAATTTCACTTTGCTTGTAGCAGTTGTGTTAAGTGCACAATCAACAGACAAGAAAGTGAATGAACTAACAAGAGAACTTTTCAAAGTTGCTCCTTCCGCGAAGGAAATGTATACATTAGGAGAACAAAAAATATATAATTATATAAAACAACTAGGGCTAGCCAAAACAAAAGCAAAAAATACCCATAACTTATCAAAAATTATTCTTAAAAAATTTAACAATACTGTTCCAAATTCATTTGAGGAACTTGAGTCTCTTCCTGGTGTTGGTCATAAGACAGCAAGTGTTGTTATGTCTCAGGGATTTGGTGTTCCATCATTTCCTGTCGATACACACATACATAGATTAGCTCAAAGATGGGGATTAACCTCAGGCAAAAATGTTCTCCAAACGGAAAAGGATCTTAAAAGATTATTTCCAAAGAATCTTTGGAATAAGTTACATCTACAAATTATTTTTTACGGAAGAGAGTATTGCTCAGCAAGAGGATGTAACGGTAAAATTTGCCAATTGTGCAAGGAAATTTACCCTAATAGGAAGAAACCAATTATTTGTTCGAAGGCTTAATAATTTTATAATCTCTACAAAAAGGTCAATTTCTTGCTAGAAACATATGAAAGTAATTTGAATCTAATGAAATTAGCCATAACCGGAGCATCGGGGAAAACAGGTTTTCGGGTAGCAGAAGAAGCATTATCATCCGGATATGAAGTGAGATTGATAGTTAGACCTCAATCTGAGATTCCTAAATCTATAGAAGGTTGTGAGAGGTACGTATTGTCAGACACTAATGGGGTCACACTTGATTATGCATTACAAGGCTGTGAGAGCCTTGTAATAGCAACAGGTGCAAGGCCATCAATCGATTTAACAGGTCCAGCAAAAGTAGATTATTTAAATATTAAAAAACAGGTTGAAAGCTGCAAAAGACAAAAGATAAAAAGGGTTGTCCTTGTAAGTTCACTTTGTGCAGGAAAGTTAATACACCCTCTAAATTTATTTGGTCTCATACTAATCTGGAAAAGATTAGGCGAAAGAGCTCTTCAGAAAAGTGGTCTAGATTGGACTGTCATACGTCCTGGAGGTTTAAATGAGAATGAAACCAACTTAAAAAATCAGAACATTTTGTTTTCTGGTGAAAAAACCCAAGAAAAAGGATCAATTCCTAGAAGATTAGTTGCAAAAGCCTGCATAGAAGCATTAAAAACAAAAGATTCGATTGAAAAAATCATCGAGATTACTAGTAGCGAAGAGAATCCCAAAACTAATATGAGTAAGGCAATGAAGACGTTTAGTATTTGACTATAAAAACTTAAAATCATCATGAATACCAACGCTAAAATTGACGCGTTGCAGCTAATGCTTACTGATCTAAGAACAAGAAACGAGTCAATAAGACATAAAGCTGCCTTTAGAGGATGCCAACCAGAATTCCAATCATTAGTTACTGCACTTATTGATCAATTAGAAACTCAATTGAATGAAGAAAAACAAATTCAAAGAGGAAAATTAAATTCAAATGGATGAAAAAAATGAATCTTAACCCAATTCCAAGCAAGCCAACCCATATACATCATTCATAGAAACCGGAGGTTGTAAGCCTCTATACATCCTAAAAGTTTCAGATTCAGATTTGAAACCTAGTTTTTTAAAGACTTTAGAGGCTGACTTGTTAAGGCCAGGAGCGTCGATAATTACCAAACCAGGATGGCTCTCAATCAATTTCTTCACTAAAATGATTAAAAGCTTAGGTGTATCAGCCATTAAAGGACCTATTCTCCATCCATTTCCATTTTGTAAAAGGCAAGGTCTTATTCGACCAAAACCATGACATCGGTTATTTTTGTCAATAATTGCTATTACCTTTCCGGCTGGATGATTCAGCCAATTTGACAGAAAATGAGGTCTAGGAGTTGCTTCTCTTTTTGCGTCAAATTTCTCTACTGCATCTTGTGGTATGGAGGCACCCTCAACAAAGCTGAAAGCATCTAATTGATCATTCCAAGAGTTTTCTTCAAGTGATTTCCCATCGCCAAGCCATTGCCATCTTGTGGTTTTCGAAGAAATCGTAAAACCCCATTTTGAATAGTCAGTAATTCGCTCAGGTGCCGCCTCTAAGCCAACACATGGTAAATCACTTAAATGATTCAAAGCCTTTTTCCAAAGCTGAAGGCCAAACCCTCTTCCTCTATACTTCTTGATTACTAAAAACAATCCAAGGAATCCGTAATTACGGTTATATCGAACGCCTGCAATACAGCCAATAGGTTTGTCATTCAACCAACCAACCCAAAGCCCTTGTTTATCTGTATTTCGATATATTCGTAAATCACCAA
>QCJZ01000053.1 GCA_003215695.1 Prochlorococcus sp. AG-409-J03
ACAAAGGTGTGAGTCTTTGACTGAGATGGCAAATGCTTTGAATGATAATGCTGATGAGATTTTAAAAGCAAATATTCAAGATCTTGAGAGATCAGAAAAAGAAGGTTTGAATAAATCACTTTTATCAAGACTTCAATTAACAAAAACTAAACTCCAAGGATGTATTGACGGGGTCCTAAAAGTTTCAAATCTCGCAGATCCAATTGGTAATAGACAACTTAATAGGCAATTGGATGGAAATCTTATTCTTGAGAGACTGACTGTTCCTTTAGGGGTATTAGGGGTGATATTTGAATCAAGACCAGATGCATTAATACAAATAGCGTCTCTTGCTATTCGGTCTGGTAATGGCGCTTTATTAAAAGGAGGGAGTGAAGCAAAAGCTACAAATCAAGCAATAATGGATTCGCTTGATAATGGTTTAAGTAAATCAAAGGTGGGATTAGGAGCATTATCTTTGCTAACTACACGTCAAGAAAGTTTAGGATTACTTCGCTTGGATAGATTTGTTGATTTGATAATACCAAGAGGTAGCAATGAGTTGGTTCAATTTATTCAAGAAAATACACAAATTCCTGTCTTAGGGCATGCTGATGGAATTTGTCATTTATATGTCGACAAATCAGTAGACATTGATAAGTCTATAGGCATAGCTTTAGATAGTAAAATTCAATATCCTGCAGCTTGTAATGCAATTGAGACGTTGTTAATTCATGAAGAAGTTGCTGATATTTTTCTGAAAAAAGCCTTGCCAATTTTTTCTAGTGCAGGAGTCACTCTTAGAGGAGATACAAAGAGCCAATCTTTAGGAGTTGAAAACATGGCTAATGAAGCTGACTGGTCTACAGAATATCTTGATTTAATTCTTTCAATAAAAGTTGTTAGGAATGTAGACGAGGCTATTGAACATATTCGTAAGTATAGTTCTCGTCATACTGAGGCGATAGCTACTGATGATAAGGAAGTTGCTGAGAAATTTCTAAGTTCAGTTGATAGTGCAGGCGTGTACCATAATTGCTCTACTCGTTTTGCCGATGGTTTCCGATATGGGTTTGGAGCTGAAGTTGGGATAAGTACTCAGACTCTTCCACCAAGAGGACCAGTTGGTTTAGAAGGCTTGGTTACCTATCGCTATTATCTAAGAGGTGATGGCGATCTCGTTAAGGATTTCGCTTCTGGAGAAAGAAGTTTTTCTCATATTGATTTACCCTTATGAGTCAATTAAATAATTTGAGCGCAATACATATCAAAAATATAAATCTGTGGGCACATGTAGGTGTTTTAGAAAGTGAACGCATACATGGGCAAAAATTTATTCTTGACATCAGTTTTTGGTTGGATTTGGAGGAGTCATCTAAGCTTGATCAATTAGATCAATCAATAGACTATAGCGAAGCAGTGAAAGCAGTTCAAAAACTTTCATTTGAAATCAAATGCTTAACGATTGAATATTTTAGTGATCAAATATTGAATCTTCTTGAGTCTCTTTATGGTCCAATTCCAATTAATATTCTGCTGAAAAAATGTTCTCCACCAATACATGGATTTTCGGGAAGTGTTCTAATCGAAAAAAAAAGGAATTTCTTATTTCCTACTAATTAATTGGATACAAACAAAAGGCCAATTTTTCTTGTTCATGGTTTATGGAACAATCCTAGATTATTTGAAAAATTAGTAAAAAAAATAAAAGAAGATGATTATGAATTGTTCATCCCACATTTGCCACATAGATATGGGCATACCTCTCTTAGTCGTTTAGCTATAGATCTTGATTCTAGGATTCAGGAATTAGTAAGTCCTGAAATAGAAATCGACATTGTTGGTTTTTCAATGGGTGGATTGATTAGTAGGTATTGGTTGCAAAATTGTAATGGCTTTCTAAGAACAAAACGTTTTTTTAGTATTGGTTCTCCTCATTTTGGAACTTTCACAGCTCAAATGATTCCTTCTTTTTTGATGCCCGGCATCGCAGAGATGAAAAGAGGAAGTAAATTTTTGTCTAAATTAAATAATGACTTGTCTTCCTTACAAAAGGTTGAATGTATTAGCTTTTTTACAAAATGGGACTTGATGTCATTTCCAGGTTGGCAAGCAAAACTTTCTATTGGTAAGTCTTATCATTTACCTGTTTTGACACATAAAGAATTGATAACTAACTCTAGTTCTTTGGATATTTTAGCTGAGAAGATTTTTAATGATACTTAATCAAGACCACTATGTCTTATGAGGGCTTTAGTAGATGGAAGTCTTCCTCTGAATTGCATGAAAACTTCATTTGGTGAACGACTACCTCCAAGACTAAGAATTGAATCACGATATTTTTTACCAATTTTTTTAACTTTAGCCTGATCGGTAAGGCCTGCCTCCTCAAACGCTGCAAATGCATCAGCACTGAGTACTTCAGCCCATTTATAAGAGTAGTATCCAGCGGCATAACCACCAGCAAAAATATGATTGAAGGCACAGAGGAATTGATCTTCTGGAATAGGATCGATCACGGTTGTATTTTTTGCGACTTGTCGCCGTAACTCATCTGGGGAAATTGCTAAATCTTGATTCCATTGACTATGGAGTTTTAGATCAGTAAGAGCAAAATGTATTTGCCTTAAAGTTGCAATTCCAGAATTAAATGTTCTACTTCGCTTCAATTTTTCTATTTCCGATTCTGGTAATAATTCTTTAGTCTTCCAATGAATTGCTATTTCAGAAATTGTTTGGTTCTCTAAGCACCAATTTTCCATAAATTGACTTGCTAATTCCACTGCATCCCATTCAACGTTATTTATACCGGCTGCTTGAGGGTAATCTACTGTGGTCAGCATATGTTGTAGTCCATGACCAAATTCGTGGAAGAGTGTTTCAACTTCTTCGAAACTCATTAGACTGGGTTTATCAGCAATAGGTGGTGTTTGATTGCAGACTAAGTAGGCGACTGGTAGAATAACTTTATTTTTATTTATTAGATTTCTGCCTAAACATTCATCCATCCAGGCACCTCCTTTTTTTGTAGCAGGACGACTAAAAGGATCTAGATAGAAATATGCAATTTTTTGGCCATTTAAATTTTTAACATTAAAGAAACGTACATCTTCATGCCATAAAGGTGCTGTATTACTCTCTTCGTCTATGTCTATTTCGAAAAGTCTTTTGCACAAATTGAATAGACCATTAAGAACTTGATCTAAAGGGAACCATGGTCTGAGCTTCTCTTGGTCAAGGTCGTATTTTTCTTTTCGGAGAACTTCAGCCCAAAAACTTAAATCCCAAGGAGCTAGCTCAAAATCATCTTTTTCTCCATTTCTTTTCGCACACTCAAGAAGTTGTATGAGTTCTTTTTTAGCATGAGGCATTGCCGCTACTCGTAATTCATTGAGTAACCTCTCAACTGCTTCTTCATTATCCGCCATCTTTGTTGCTAAACTAATTTCACACCAGTTTTTATATCCCA
>QCJZ01000054.1 GCA_003215695.1 Prochlorococcus sp. AG-409-J03
TCTGCGATTAAATCAATAAAAAAAGAATTAAAAGATAGATTAGAATTTCTTAATCAAGAAGGTAAATTACTCGAGGCTCAAAGATTAGAACAACGAACAATTTATGATTTAGAAATGTTGAAGGAAGTTGGATATTGCAATGGAGTTGAAAATTATGCTCGCCATCTCTCTGGAAGAGAGCCAGGCTCTCCTCCAGAATGCTTAATTGATTATTTCCCTAATGACTGGTTATTACTTATTGATGAAAGTCATGTTACTTGTCCTCAGTTAAGAGCTATGTATAATGGAGATCAAGCTAGGAAAAAAGTATTAATAGATCATGGTTTTAGATTACCGAGTGCTGCTGATAATCGCCCTTTAAAGGGTATAGAATTTTGGAATAAAGCAAAACAAACTGTTTTTATAAGTGCTACTCCTGGTGATTGGGAATTGTCTCAGAGTGCAGGAAATATAGTTGAGCAAGTTATCAGACCTACTGGTGTCCTAGATCCTTTAGTTGAAGTAAGACCAACACATGGTCAAGTTGAGGATTTGCTTTGCGAAATTAGAAAAAGAGCATCGAAAAATCAACGAATACTTATCACTACTCTCACTAAAAGGATGGCAGAAGACCTTACAGATTATTTATCTGATAATAAAGTAAGAGTTCGCTATTTACATTCAGAGATTCATTCAATCGAGAGAATTGAAATTATTCAAGATTTAAGACTAGGAGAATATGATGTTTTAGTAGGCGTTAATCTTTTAAGAGAGGGGTTAGATTTACCAGAAGTTTCTTTAGTAGTAATTTTAGATGCTGATAAAGAAGGATTCTTACGAGCTCAGAGATCCTTAATACAAACCATTGGGAGAGCAGCAAGACATGTAGAAGGTTTAGCTTTGCTTTATGCTGATAAAATGACAGATTCTATGGCAAAGGCAATTAGTGAAACTGAAAGACGACGAAAAATTCAAGAAGTTTATAATATTGAGAATGGCATTACACCTAAACCAGCTGGTAAGAAAGCAAATAATTCAATTCTTTCATTTCTCGAGCTTTCTAGAAGATTAAATCAAGAAGCAAATTCTGATGATTTTGTTGATATTGCAGATCAATTAATTGACTATAGCTCTAAAGATTCTGATATTAGCTTGACATTGGATAAGTTACCCGAATTAATTGAGAAATTGGAAGCTAAAATGAAATTAACTGCTAAAGATTTAGATTTTGAAAAGGCTGCAATTCTTAGAGATCGAATAAAAAAATTACGGCATAGATTAGTTGGTAAATAAATATGCTAATTTCCATCTTCAATGTCTAAGTTAAAGCTGGAGTGTATTTCATTTAATGCTTTCTCTCCATGTTTTTCAGAGATAATACAAGTTGTTCTTATTTCACTAGTAGCGATCATTTCGATATTGATTTTTTGATTTGCTAGTGCTCTAAATATTTTCCCTGCTGTACCTTTTGTGTAAGGCATACCTGAGCCTACGGCACTAATTCGAACTATCGAATTACCTTCTTCCAGTTTTGCACCCTTCCAATTGGATATGAGTTCTTCTAGAGCATATTTAGCCTCGTTTCTATCATTTTTCTTTAAAGTAAAACTAATATCCTTAGTTTGATCTTGATGCTTTCTTTCGGATTGAACTATTGTATCAAGGCTGATATTTTTTTCTGCTAATGTGGAACATATGGATGAGGCAGTTCCTGGTGTGTCAGGAACATTCTTAACACTTACTTGGATTTGATCTTTATCTAAGGCAATTCCT
The DNA here is from genome assembly GCA_003215695.1 of Prochlorococcus sp. AG-409-J03. Lineage (GTDB taxonomy): Bacteria > Cyanobacteriota > Cyanobacteriia > PCC-6307 > Cyanobiaceae > Prochlorococcus_B. Next base: position 1,753 of record QCJZ01000054.1, read on the forward strand.
CTTACTTCCGGCTCATTATTATTTTCAGTAACTGGATTGATAGTAATTTGTTTATCATTCAGCTTGAAGAAATCTCCTATATTACGGAATACTTTTTCCCCGTACTCTGAATCAATAACGCAACTTACCTTAACCTCACTTGTTGCTATAAGTCTTATGTTTATACCAGAGTCAGAAAGTGTTTGAAATAATGAAGATGCTATACCTGGTCTACCCATTATACCAGCTCCATAGATACTGATTTTTGTTAGATTTCTTTGGGTAGAGATTTCGCCTCCAATAGTATCAATCAGAGTTTTACATTGAGAGTATGCATTATCCAATTCATTTTCTCGAATAGTAAAAGTAATATCGTTCGAGTTAAGTTGATGTGTTGCTTGAATAATAAGATCTACATTTACTCCTCCTTCAGATAAAGCTTCGAAGAGATCAGCAGCTATGCCTGGTCGATCTGGGATGTTCGATATAGCAATAACTGCTTGATGTTCCAAGATCTCTAAACCATCAACAGGACTTCGATGCTCTATTCCAATTTTAGAAATATCATGATTTTTATGACTTGTTAGTGTTGTCCCATCTAGCTTTTCCCAGCTTGACTTCACTTCTAGAGTTACACCAAAGTTCCTAGCTATCTCAACTGCACGAGGATGCAAAACAGCAGCCCCAAGGCTGGCAAGTTCTAACATTTCATCACAACTTATGCTTTTCATTAATTTTGCATTCTTTACAATTCGCGGATCTGTAGTTAATACACCTGGAACATCAGTATAAATTTCACATTTCTCAGCTTCAAGAGCTGCGGCTATAGCCACTGCAGAAGTATCAGATCCACCTCTACCTAAAGTTGTGATTTCAGGAATACCTCCTATGCCAAGACTGGTTCCTTGGAATCCTGCAATTACAAGGGTTTTTCCTTGTTCTAAAAGATTTTTTATTCTTTCTGTTCTTATCTCCAGTATTCTTGCTCGTCCATGAGATGATTCTGTAATAATTCCAGCTTGAGTTCCAGTTAAAGAGATTGTTGGTATCCCCAACTCATTCAAAGCCATACTTAATAATGCTATTGAGACCTGCTCTCCAGTGGAGAGGAGCATATCCATTTCACGATGAGGTGGATGAAGAGTTATTTGCGAGGCTAAACTTGTTAATTCATCAGTTTTATGGCCCATTGCGGATACAACAACTA
>QCJZ01000055.1 GCA_003215695.1 Prochlorococcus sp. AG-409-J03
AACGCTGAAGCCTAATTCTTTTGTAATTGATTTCTCTACAATAAGTCCTAATAAATCTATTTCTATACATAAAAAATTAGGAAAAAAAAATATTTTATACGTTGACTGCCCAGTCTCTGGTGGAACAGAGGGAGCTCATAATGGCTCATTGTCTTTGTTTGTTGGTGCAAGCAAAAAAGAGTGTTTATCTTTTGAACATATTTTTGAAGTGTTAGGTAAATCAATTAATTTCTTTAATGGCGTAGGCAAAGGTCAACAAGTCAAAGCTCTTAATCAGATATTAGTTGCTGGAACATATGCAGCTGTAGCTGAGGCAATGGTATTAGGAAAATCACTTGAGTTGCCCATGGATGATGTGGTTACTGCTTTAAAAGTTGGGGCAGCAAATTCATGGCCATTAGAAAATAGATCAAAAGCAATGTTGATTGATAAACATCCCTTAGGATTCAAATTAGAGTTGCATCATAAGGATTTATCTATTGCCATTGATCTGGCTCAATCTATAAATATTGATTTACCAATAGCTTCTAAAGTAAAAGAGATTGAGCAACGATTAATGCAAATAGGTTTAGGTGATCTAGATGTTTCTGTGCTTCATAGGTACATATCAAATAAATAATAAATCACTAGAGTTATTGTAAATATTGGCTTTTTATAGGTTATTGTATTTACAAATTCAAAGAAGGATGTTATAATTATATATATTATATAATTTTTAAATCTTGTTTATGAAATTGGAGAAGCAGCATGCGAAACTTATAAAGTTGCAAACTAAAGCTGAGTCTTGCATGTCGCGTGACGAAGCTCAGAAGATTATTCGTAAGGCTGAGAAAGCTCAATCAAAGATTTCACGATAGTTTCTTATTTATTAAGTCATTAAAGATTAATCCTTCATGTTTTCTGAATTGAACACTCCAAAGATTGGAACATGTTGATTTTAATTTCTCTATTAAAGTATCAGTATCTCCATTGTTAATCCAATTTGATTTGATTACTGGAATATTTTTATGCATACTTTCAAAGCTAATTTCTGCTAGTAATAATCCAGTTTCATCGTTTGATATTTTAAGACTACCTTCAGTAGTTCTTTGAAATAACCTTAGTAATAAATCCAGTATTATCTTTTCAACTACTTTTTTAGAAGATTGACTTAAAATATCAACTCCGCTAGATGTTTTTCCTCCAAGAGGCATTAATCTTTTATTATTTTGCTCTGCAAGAGCTATAGCTATTACATATTTTTGCTCTTCCATTTAGTTTTATATACCTATAGATTTTCTTTAATTAGATTTTATCTGCTATTTAGTCAAAAATGTTTTATCTTAATGTTGAAGCATTTGAAAATTAATTGCACACTAATCCTAGTGACTTGATAGTTGTAGATCAGCTGAGTAAATATTATCGAGTTGCAAACAAACAGCCTGGGTTTAAAGGTACTGTTAAGCATTTCTTCGATCGAAAGACTTATGATGTCCCTGCCGTAACTGATATCAGTTTTAAAATCGCACCGGGAGAAATAGTCGGATTTCTTGGGGCTAATGGAGCTGGCAAAACCACATTATTAAAAATGTTGTGTGGTCTTATTCATCCATCGACAGGATTCGTTGATGTTAGTGGGTACTCTCCTCAAAGACGGCAAACAGCTTTCCTAAAGGAGATAACTTTGGTTATGGGGCAAAAGCAGCAGTTGATTTGGGATCTTCCCCCCCATGGATTCTTTGTATGTAAACGCTGCTGTATATGGCTTGTCTGACCACCAAGCAAAAGTGAGAATTAATGAATTAGCAGAAATGCTTGAACTAGGAGAAGAACTTACAAGACCTGTAAGAAAGTTGTCGTTGGGACAAAGAATGAAATCTGAAATTCTTGCTGCCTTATTGCATAAACCATCTGTCCTTTTTCTAGATGAACCTACTCTTGGTCTAGATGTAAATGCTCAAGCTAGAGTGCGTAGTTTTTTATCTGAATATAACAAAAGAACTGGTGCGACAATTTTGCTAACTAGTCATTACATGGCTGACATAACAGCTTTATGTCCACGAGTTATTTGTATTCATAAAGGAAAGCTTTTTTATGATGGTGACCTTGATTCACTGGCTAATTCATTATCACCCTCAAGAGAGGTAAAAGTTGAATTGAAACATCCATGTGCAAGTGAACAATTTGAAAAATATGGTGAGATTCAGGATTTAAATGATCGTTTTGCATGTTTATTAGTTTCAAGGGATAAATTGACTGATGTAGTAAGTAATCTATTAACTGATTTTGATATTATCGATTTAGAGATTAGTGATCCTCCTATTGATCAATTAATAGGAGAATTATTTATTAAAGGTGAAGTCAATTGAGAATATTTGGATTGTCTTTCAAGGTTATTAAGACTTTACTTACAACACAATATGCGTACATGTTGGAATATCGCATAGAAATAGCTTTGTGGGCTCTTTCTGGAGTACTACCATTTATTATGTTTTCTCTTTGGAGTCAAAATGATGTTGGTAATTCATTTGGTCTAAATGATATAGGGTTGGCAAGATATTTTTTAAGTGCTTTTCTTGTTAGGCAATTTTCAGTTGTTTGGGTTGTCTTCTCGTTTGAGGAAGATTCTCTTTCTGGTCGATTATCTCCATATTTGCTGCAACCTTTGCATCCTCTATTTAGATATGTAGCTTCTCACTTGGCAGAGCAGGCAACAAGACTTCCTTTCGCAATAGCCATAGCTATTACTTTTTTTATATTAAATCCATCATCTTTTTGG
>QCJZ01000056.1 GCA_003215695.1 Prochlorococcus sp. AG-409-J03
TTGAACAGACGACAATTGCATTACTGTCCGGAGGAATTGATTCAGCTACAGCTGCTTGTATTGCTATGGAAGCTGGGCAAAAAGTAATTGGATTATCCTTTGATTATGGCCAACGACATCTTAAGGAGTTACAAGCAGCAGCAGATTTAGCAAAAGATTTAAATCTTGAGGATCACATAACAATCAAGATTGATTTATCTTCTTGGGGTGGGTCCTCCTTGACCGACACGTCACAAATAATTCCCACTAAAGGCATACAAAAAAATACTATTCCTAACACTTACGTTCCAGGTAGAAACACTATCTTTATTGCTATTGGGTTAAGTCTTGCAGAAGCTCGTGGAGCCAATCGAATAGCATTAGGCATCAATGCAATGGATTATTCTGGATATCCAGACTGTAGACCGGATTATTTAGAGGCATATCAAGAATTAGCCAACTTATCCAGCAGAGTAGGACGCGAGGGGAAAGGTATAAAACTCTGGGCTCCACTACTAGATTGGGAAAAAACAAAAATCTTTAAAGAGGCATTACGTTTGAAAATTCCTATAGAAAAAACATGGAGTTGCTATCAAGGTGAAAGTAAACCGTGTGGTAGATGTGATAGTTGTCGTATTAGAGATAAAGCATTACAAGAAATAGGTCGAGAAGATCTATGTAGCCAAAATATCTAGTGAATAACATTAAGCGACTACTATGTCAGTGGAAATTACCTGAGCTAGTAGCTTATAAATTGATTGAAGAATGGGGAGAGGCAGGATTTATATGGCTTGATGGCGATGGGAGTGATTTAGGTCGATGGGTCACCTTAGGAATTAATCCTCTGGAACAGTTTTGTTCTAGAGGATTAGAAATTTCAAAAAAGGATTCTAATCCTTTTAAAATTTTACGCGAATTACCGCCAGGGCACTGGACTGGTTGGTTGAGTTATGAAGCTGCATCTTGGACAGAGCCACAAAATCCATGGCAAACAAGTTCTATGGCAACTTTATGGATAGCCTCTCATGACCCAATATTAAAATTTGATCTTCAAAATAAAGAGCTATGGCTAGAAGGCAAAGATGAAAAACGCATCTCAATTATGGAAAATTTTCTAAACAGTACTTTTCACCAAAAGCTTTCCAAACCAGACAGTGAAGCAGCAAAACAAGCAGAACGCAAACATAGTATTCCCCTAGAATCTTGGGCCTGGAGGTTAACAAGTCAAGAATATTCTGAAAGAGTTGATGAGATCAAAGAATGGATTGCGAACGGTGATATTTTTCAGGCTAATCTAACTACCTCATGCCAAGCCCCATTGCCAGAATCCATGCGTCCAATAGACGTATATTCAAAACTTAAAAAATGCTCCCCTGCTCCATTTGCTGGAGTAATTATCGGCGATCAGATGGCAAAAGGAGAAGCTATTATATCAACTTCACCAGAAAGATTTTTAAAAGCGTTACCCAGTGGTGAGGTGGAAACGAGACCAATCAAAGGTACTAGACCCAGAGATAGAGATCCAGAAAAAGATGCTGATTGGGCAGCAGAGCTTATTTGTAGTCCAAAAGATCATGCTGAGAATGTAATGATTGTAGATCTACTAAGAAATGATCTTGGAAGAGTATGCCAACCTGGTTCAATCAAAGTCCCTCATCTACTAGTTTTAGAAAGCTATTCACAAGTTCATCATCTCACTTCAGTAGTTAAAGGTAGACTCAATACAAATAAAACTTGGGTTGACTTGCTTGAAGCATGCTGGCCAGGAGGTTCAGTAACAGGAGCACCGAAGCTTAGAGCATGTAAAAGATTGTATGAACTTGAACCAACAGCGAGAGGTCCATATTGTGGATCAATATTAAATATAAATTGGGATGGGGTCCTTGATAGCAATATTTTAATCCGATCTTTAATGATTAAAGAATCCTCTATCAGTGCTCATGCTGGATGTGGAATTGTTGCAGATTCAGATAGTCGAAAGGAAGCTGAGGAAATGAATTGGAAATTGATGCCACTTTTAAACGCATTAACATGACTGAAAATAAGAACGAAAAATTAGGCTGGATTAATGGTCACTGGGGAGTCTTCAAAGATTTAAAAGTGCCAATTAATGATCGAGGTCTCAACTTTGCAGATGGAATCTTTGAAACGATTTTTATTTTGAATGGAGTTCCGCAGCTTCTTCATGAGCATTTAAATAGATGGGAAGAAAGTGCAAGTATTTTAGAAATGAATCCCCCGCCATCAAAAGAATGGTTGATTTCACTCATTGAAGATGGCATTAACCGATCGCAATTAAATAATGTCAATGGAGTAATTCGTATTAATTGGACTCGAGGAGCATCAACACAACGTGGAATTGATATCAGCAAGACAAGCCATCATAGTTTTTGGTTGGAGATAGATTCTTATCAACCAAATTTCGAATCTATATCTACAATAATTAGTCAAACTGAAAGAAGAAATTCTTTTAGCCGATTGAGTTATTGTAAAACATTGTCCTATAACCAAGGGATTCAAGCGCGCATAGAAGCAAAGAAAGCAGGCTTTAATGATGCAATATTATTAAATAGTCAAGGTGAAATATGTTGCGCCACTACAGCAAATATATTAGTAAAAAGAGAAAATAATTGGTTGACTCCACCATCTAATAGTGGTTGTCTACCTGGCATAATGCGTCAACGAGGAATTGAAATGAATATAATAAAAGAAGCTCTCATTGAAGTGATACCAAAAGATAATGATGAATGGTTTT
>QCJZ01000057.1 GCA_003215695.1 Prochlorococcus sp. AG-409-J03
CTTATAACTATGATCACGCTTTAAATGTCCACCTCATCATATTTTTCAATGGTGGATAGCACCTCTGACCTTCATGTGGTCGAGACTCGCCCATTAATGTCACCAGCATTACTTCATAGAGAGTTGCCTTTAGATAAGGCAGCCTCGGAGGTTGTCTCTACTACTCGAAAAAAGATTCAGTCTATTCTTCATGGTATCGATCCAAGAATTTTGGTGATTGTTGGACCATGTTCGGTTCATGATGTTGATGCTGCTATTGAATATGCAAATCGCTTAATTTCATTGAGGCAGAAATATAGTCAACATTTAGAAATTGTTATGCGTGTTTATTTTGAGAAACCTCGCACAACTGTTGGTTGGAAAGGACTTATTAATGACCCTCATCTTGATGATTCTTACGATATAAATACTGGTTTAAGAAAAGCAAGAGGGTTATTGCTTGATTTAGCCAAAAAAGGAATGCCTGCAGCAACTGAATTGCTTGATCCAGTTGTTCCTCAATATATTGCTGATTTAATTAGTTGGACTGCTATTGGAGCAAGAACAACAGAGAGCCAGACTCATCGTGAAATGGCTTCTGGATTATCAATGCCTGTTGGCTATAAGAATGGCACTGACGGGACAGCAACGATTGCGATTAATGCAATGCAAGCGGCTTCAAAACCTCATCATTTTTTAGGCATTAATAACGATGGTCATGCTTCGATAGTTAGTACTACAGGCAATCCAGATGGTCATCTTGTTTTAAGAGGTGGTAAGAATGGAACTAATTATCATCTTGAAGCAATTAATTTAATTGCAGATGAATTGGCACAATTTAAGATGCCTGGAAGAGTTATGGTTGATTGTAGTCATGGAAACTCAAATAAAGATTTTCGTAGACAATCAGAAGTTTTGCGGAATGTTGCATCACAGTTAAAAGGTGGTTCAAAGAATGTAATGGGCGTAATGATTGAAAGTCATCTTGTTGAGGGGAATCAGAAATTAAATTCAGACTTGTCAAAACTTACCTATGGCCAAAGTGTTACGGATGCATGTATAAACTTTTCTACAACTGAAGTTTTATTAGAGGAACTAGCTGAATCAGTCAAATAAATTTGGTGATTTTTTTATATTCCAACAAACCAGATTCCTATACAAGTTACTCCAATAGGAACAGTTAAATTATCAATACCCCAAGGACTTATTTGTTCTAGAAAAGTTGCTATGAGTGAGATGACTACAATTTCTAGAGGCTGTATGCCTAAATTATTAGTAGAAGAGATAATTGAAGTTGTCATGGCTACCACTGATCCCATTGTTAATGTTCCAATAATCGATTTTGTTTGACCCAGTATTGACCATTTTGGAGAGTTAATAGATCTTCCGATTAAACCTGCTAATCCATCGCCAAAAGCCATTGATAGTACTCCTATGGAAATAGATGATGCATAGCGAGGCCAGAAAAGTAACAGTAATAGTGTGATACTGATACCATATGCAATTGTTCCAAAACTTTTTCTCTCGATATCCTCAATGGCTGGTAATAAACGATATTGGTAATTAACACCTAAGGCTATTGTGATCAATAATGCAGTTATGAAGGCTATATTTTTTGGAATATCAAATAACCAGGCTAAAAGAATTACAGGCCCAGTTCCAATATGAATAATTTTTCTACTTAATTCTTCTTTGTTAGGAAAATATCTTTTAGATAAAAATGCAATCAATAAAACTATACCTATCCATAAAGCAATGACAAAAATAGCCATTTGAATAGGCAATGTTTAAGCAGCGTTTTGATGAGTAGTCATCACTCTTAATTTTAGAATTGCTTTTGCCTCAAGTTGTCTTACACGCTCTCTAGAAACATTTATTTGTCTTCCAATTTCGGCAAGAGTAAGTGGTTCTTCTCCATCAAGGCCAAAGCGAAGTCTCATTATTTTTTGCTCTCTTTCATTTAATTGAGATAACCATCCTCCAAGGTGTTCTTTTTGAATACTTCTATCCATCCCTTCCATGGGCTCATCAGAATTTGGGTCGGGAATTAGTTCTCCAAGAGTACTACGATCTTCTTCGCCTCTTGCATGAGCATCAAGAGACGCACAAGGCGCACTTTGCGATACTAGATCTTCTAGGTCTTGAGGCTCAATTCCCATTGCGTTTGCGAGCTCTAATCTATTTGGCTGCCGACCAAATCGATGAGATAATTCACGCGATATACGGCGCATTTTTGAAAGTTTTTCGCTGATATGTATTGGCAGTCGAATAGTTCTAGCACTGTTATCAATGGCACGAGTCATACCTTGCCTTATCCACCAGTATGCATAAGTTGAAAATTTATAACCCATTGCAGGATCAAATTTATCAACAGCTCTTTCTAATCCAATAGCACCTTCTTGAACTAAATCAAGTAATTCGAGACCTTGATTTTGATATTTTTTTGCAACGCTAACAACAAGTCTCAGATTTGCAGCCATCATGCGATCTCTTGCTCGCTTACCCATTTTTATTTTGTGTTTTTGACGGGTAGTGCGTTCTTCAAGAGGAAGACTTAACAAATCTTTCATTTGTTGCACGTGATGAGCAAGTTCAATTTCTTCTGCAGGAGTAAGAAGTGGGACTCT
>QCJZ01000058.1 GCA_003215695.1 Prochlorococcus sp. AG-409-J03
TCTATGGTTGCGGTTGCTAATGCTGCAGCACCTCCAAGCGCGCTTGGACGTCCTGATTTTGTCTCATCAGAATTTACTTTTGCTTGATTTTCAGATTGTGAGCTTGCCTCAGTACTTGTTACATCTTCTTGAACAGTACCAGTCTCTTCAGAAACCATCATTTCTAAGTTTTCTACTAGCTAACAAATTACTAACTTAACAGGAACTAGGACCTATTTGTATTACTAGAGTTGGAATTCAAAAGGTTTTCTACTAATAGATATTTATGGGGTTGTTAAAGAGACGATTTGGAGGCGGAAGAAATTCGTTGAATAAAGACAATTTAATTACACAGATTTTCTTCCAAAGCAACAAATTAAATTCGATTATTTTTCCAGATCACACAAATTCTTAGCAGCACTACTACTTAAAACTTCTACAGAATCTTTTGTCACTAAAACATCGTCCTCAATACGAATCCCTATACCTTTCCACCTTTCACCGATCTCAGGCTGACCCTTTGGAACTGCTAATCGGTCACTGATATAAATCCCAGGTTCAATTGTTAAAACCATTCCAGGTTCAAGCTTCACAGAATAGTCACCAAGTCTATATGCCCCCACATCATGAACATCTAGACCTAACCAATGCCCGGTTCGATGCATATATAAGTGAGAGTATGCTTCTTGTTCAATAATTGAGTCCACCTGACCAACCAACAAACCAATATCAACTAAACCCTCAACAAGATGCTTTAAAGCAGTCATATGTACATTCTCCGCGTTATTCCCTGGACGAACACATTGAATTGCGGCTTCTTGAGCTATAAGAGTAATTTCATATAAGGCTTTTTGTTCTCCAGAAAACCTACCATTAGAGGGAAATGTTCTAGTTATATCACCATTGTAATAATCATCCAAAGAGCAACCTGCATCAATTAAAACAAGCTCCCCATCTTTTATCGGTGAATTATTTGCAGTGTAATGAAGTACACATGCATTATCGCCTGAAGCTACTATTGAGCCATAGGCAGGACCTCTTGTTCCTTTTTCAAGAAAATATTTTTCTATTTGAGCCTGTAAATCTCTCTCATTCATCCCAGGGCGTGCGAATTCTCTAACTATTTCATGGCCCTCTGCAGAAATTCTTGATGCAGTACGCATCCTTTCAATTTCAAAATCATCCTTACGAAGTCTCAATTCATGAAGTATGGGGCAAGGTGCAATCATGGTTAACGGAGCGAAGCCACTTCTAGGAAGTTTTTGTAAATGCTCAGACCAAATTTTTAAGACCAAAGGCTCTATTTCTGGATGTTTGCCAACTCGAAAAGCAATCCCTTCTGCTCCTTTTAAATAATGGGGCAAAAGGTTTTGTAATTCATTCAAAGGATGAGATATATCAACATCGAAATTATCTAAAACACCTTTTGTTCCCCACCTAAAGCCTGTCCAAACTTCAGCTGCAGACTCTTTAGGCAAGACAAACAATACATATTGCTCTCCCTTGGGTTTGTACGGTAAAAACAATGCCACTGCATTTGGCTCATCAAAACCAGTTAAATACCAAAAATCACTATTTTGTCTGAACGGATATTCACAATCTGCATGATGAGTAACTAGTTCTGCAGCGGGGATAATGGCCGCAAAAGAGCCTAAATGTGACAAGAATGTGTCTCTACGGCGACGAAAAACGCTTGAATCAGCCACAAAAATAATCCTATTTACTCTTAAGGATGGCAAGAGAACTAACTAAGTGGAAAAATAAAAGCAAAAGATCCTAACTCTTTAAAAAATCTTTAGGGAATGAGCCAAGACATTCTGCTCTTAACTGCTCTTGTTGCTGTTATTTTAATGGGTTCTGCAATGTGCTCAGGAATAGAAGCAGCATTATTGGCAGTCAACCCTTTACGGGTGCATGAACTTGCCCGAAGGAAACCAAAAGTGTTAGGAGCTAAAAAATTAGAAAAATTACGTCACCGCATAGGCAGAACTTTAACTGTAGTAACCATTGCCAATAACAGTTTCAATATTTTTGGTAGTTTGGTGGTTGGTAGCTACGCAAGTTTTATATTTCAAAATAGAATCGGAAATGTAAAACCAATATTTTTTATTGTCCTCACCATTCTTGTTTTACTTCTTGGAGAGATTGTACCTAAAGCTCTCGGTACCAGGCTTGCATTACAAATCAGTTTAATGAGTGCTCCTGTTCTTAGTTTCTTAAGCGTAGTTATGCGTCCATTGCTAATAGTTCTTGAACGTCTACTACCAATTATCACTGCCAAAAGCGAGCTAACTACAGACGAAGAAGAGATAAGACAGATGGCAAGGCTTGGATCTCAAATAGGTCAAATAGAGGCAGATGAAGCTGCCATGATTTCTAAAGTTTTCCAGCTAAATGATCTTACTGCTAAAGATCTAATGACTCCAAGGGTTGCTGCTCCAACACTTCCAGGAAGAGTTGCTTTGAAATCTGTTAAATCAAACTTATTAGAAAACAATGCAACATGGTGGGTAGTATTAGGTGAAGAAGTAGATAAAGTTGTTGGAGTCGCT
>QCJZ01000059.1 GCA_003215695.1 Prochlorococcus sp. AG-409-J03
GGCCTTCATGGCTTGCCAGAGGTCAGCCAATTGATTGGGGCAGTAGTAGCTCTGCCCCTGGTAGTCGTAGTGTAGTGGCGAGCAGGGAGCGGCCGGACCCTGCAGGCGCTCGCTGAAGTGGTCTTTAGGAACTGCCTCGGCGAGGGAAAGAGCAGCTTCTCGAATGGGGCGATAGCCGGTGCAGCGGCACAGGTTGCCGCAGAGTTGGTCATCTACCTTCCAGTCCACATCCAGGTCTTGCCGATAGCAGGTCTCAAACAGCGACATGACCACTCCAGGTGTGCAGTAGCCACACTGGGAACCAAGTCGCTGGACCAGCGCTTGTTGGGCAGGGTGGAGTTGGTCGCCACTCGCCAGGCCTTCTACGCTCCAGACTTCACGTCCATTGAGCATTGGCAGAAAGATCAGGCAGGAGTTGACTGCACGCCAGGCCGGTCGGTCTCCAGGCCCGCTGTCCAGGAGGGCGACTGAGCAGGCGCCGCAGTCGCCTTCAGCGCAACCCTCTTTGGTTCCAGGATGTCCAGAGCTTCGCAGATACTGCAGCAGCGTGGTGTTCGTCGAGATAGCGTCCAGTACAACGAGTCGGCCATTGAGGGTGAATTGCAAGCTGGGCATGGTCCAGACCTCTGTCGATTGTCGTGGTGTCCGAGACTCGCGTTTGCGATCCTGAGGATGCCGTTTGACGCCGATTCCTGTGAACCGAGTATACAGGGAGTGGTGGAGCGCAAGTCCTGTGATTCGCTGATGGCGATCAGAACAGCCTGTTGTCAGGCTAATTAACTTAAAAACGCGGCCACTCGTCGTCTCGCGCGTACGTGTATATAATGATCTCGAGGAGCAGGCCTGGATCGATTCGGGGGAGTCGACCAGGTCGAGTGCAGCGGTGGCGCTCAGCATCAAGAAGGCAAAGCGGCAAGGACTGTCCTACAGGTCAGTCGATGGAACGTAGAGGCGAGCTGGATGTCAAGTAAAGTTAAAGGCTTAGGTGCTGGTGGCGCAGCTCGTCAAGAAGCGAGCCCAGCCTCTTTAGAGCGTTCTTTTGTGTTGCTTGTCCATGGCCGCAATGACGATCCCTGTGGCTTCGATGAGGTGGGGGCTGCCCTTGGTGAACTCTATGATCTCGAGATCTGTGGCGATTCTGAGGAGGCGCTCTCGCGGATCGTCGCGGGGGCGCGGCCGAACCTAATCATCGCCAGACAGCGCATGGCAGGCTTGTCGGGTGTCGAGCTGCTGCGTGCGGCGGCAAAGATTTATCCGCAATGTGTTGGCTTCATCCTCTCGGAAATCGGTCAGCGTGCTGAACTGCTAGGGGTCATCAATCAGGGGCCTGTGGTCGGCTCACTTTGCAAGCCCTGGCATCTGGACGAACTCAAGCAGTCGGTGGAGCAGGCCATTCGTATCGGTCAGCAGCGCTCCGTTGCGGTTGATGAGGGCGGTCAATTGAATCAGCTTCGGGCTGAGATCCGGCGCTGCAAGGTAGCGGCTCGCGATCTTGTGGAGCAGGGGGTGGAACTGCACGACCCTCAGGTACAGAAGCTGCGCCGGCAGATGCTTCGTTCCAGGCAGCGCCTGGCAGAGTTGACCGCGGTCAACCGGCCGGCCGCAGTTGCGGTTTCGCCGGAGCTGAGTGAGCCGGCTGTTGCCCTTGAGGCACCAGTGTTGAAGGGCTCTTGAGCCCAGCTTGGCCCTGTGGCTCTTGCAGTATCAGAGCCATGGTAGTTCTTCAGGTTGTGTGAGGTCGGCTCAGGTCAGCCCACTTGCTGGTGTTCTGCTAGACCCTTTCAAGTAGCTTCAGCACAGCGTCGGTGGTGGGCGCGACGTCGATCGGGCCGCCGACTGCACGCAGGGCAGCTCCGGTGTCTTTGAGGCCGTTCCCAGAAACGATGAGGCTGGCGGACTGGTCGGGAGCAACGATGCCCATCTTAACGGCGCGGGCCAGGCCAGCGCTGGCCGCCGCCGCGGCAGGCTCTGCGAACACGCCGCTTAGCAAGGCGGTCTGAGGGATCGCCGCGAGGATCTCTTCATCGCTGACGCTCACCCAGGCTCCATTGCAGCGAGTCACTGCTTGAAGGGCCTTATGGGGGTTGCGGGCATGGCCGACGCTGATGCTGTCCGCCACGGTGTGGGCTCTACCTGGTCGCCAGGCTCTGCCTTGGTTGGCAGCTTCGACCAGTGGCGCCGCGCCGTCGGCCTGGACGCCCAGGACTTTAGGCATAAAGGGAATGAGTCCTGCTGCGTGAGCCTCTTCCATGCCTTTTACCGCTCCGGCGATGGTGCAGCCGTCACCGACGGTCAGCACCACCCAGTCGGTCATCTCATCGCCCAGTTGCTCGGCCAGTTCCAGGCCAACGGTCTTCTTGCCTTCGACCAGATAGGGATTAACCGCGCAGTTGCGGTTGAACCAGGGCATCTCCTCGGCAATCTCAGCGCAGAGGTCCCAGGTGCGGTCGTAGTCTGCATCTACCCGGAAG
>QCJZ01000060.1 GCA_003215695.1 Prochlorococcus sp. AG-409-J03
AGCATTAGTCGCATGAAAAAAAAGTTTTTCATTTGGTTTTGAAATTTTTCCCAAGACTTTCCTTAATACCGATGTTAAATTGAAATTTCAGGAAAGGTTCCAGCTAATGCTCGTATTAAAGACAACCTTGTCTGTTTGCTGCTATACGAATGAGTAAAGATTCAAAAGTCCAAGCTGCTTATGGTGCTGAGCAGATCCAAGTGCTGGAAGGCTTGGAACCTGTAAGAAAGCGGCCTGGAATGTATATAGGCTCTACAGGGTCTAAAGGGCTTCATCATCTTGTATATGAAGTTGTTGATAATGCTGTAGACGAGGCGCTAGCTGGACATTGTGATCAAATCACAATTGTACTCTGTGAGAATGGTTCAGCATCAGTCTCAGATAATGGCCGTGGAATTCCAACTGATATTCATCCTAGGACTGGCAAAAGTGCTCTTGAGACAGTTCTAACTGTTTTGCACGCAGGTGGAAAATTTGGGAGCGGTGGGTATAAGGTTTCTGGAGGTTTGCATGGCGTTGGCATATCAGTTGTAAATGCTTTAAGTGAATGGGTGGAAGTGACTGTTAGGAGGCAACAAAAAGTTCATTTCCAGAGGTTCGAAAGAGGAGCATCAATAGGGAGTCTAAAGTCTGAGAACCTCTCGAAATTAGATAAAAATCTAACTGGTACTACTGTTTGCTTTAAACCTGATGATCAAATTTTTACAGATGGAATATCTTTTGACTATGGAATTTTGTCATCGAGGCTAAGAGAACTGGCTTATTTGAATGGTGGAGTAAGAATTATTTTTCGTGACGAGAGAAAGAAGTCTTTAGATTCTGATCAGAAAGCTCATGAGGAAGTCTATTTTTACGAGGGAGGCATAAAGGAATACGTTGACTATATGACTAAAGAAAAAGATTCTTTACACCCGGAAATTATTTATGTGAATTCTGAAAAAGATGGTGTTCAAGTAGAAGCAGCATTGCAGTGGTGTGTTGATGCATATTCAGACAGCATTTTGGGTTTTGCTAATAATATTCGTACCATAGATGGGGGAACTCATATTGAAGGACTAAAAACAGTATTAACTAGGACATTAAATTCTTTCGCCAAGAAAAGAGGTAAGAGAAAAGATGGAGACTCAAATTTGGCAGGTGAAAATATTAGAGAAGGTTTAACAGCTGTACTATCCGTAAAGGTTCCAGATCCAGAATTCGAAGGTCAAACTAAAACTAAATTAGGTAATACTGAAGTACGTGGAATTGTAGATAGTTTAGTTGGCGAATCTCTTAGTCAATTTTTAGAGTTCAATCCAAGTGTTATTGACTTGATTTTAGAAAAAGCAATTCAAGCTTTTAATGCTGCTGAGGCAGCAAGAAGAGCTCGAGAACTTGTCAGAAGAAAAAGTGTTTTAGAAAGTTCTACATTGCCTGGTAAGTTGGCAGATTGCAGCTCTAGGGATCCGTCAGAATCAGAAATTTATATAGTTGAGGGAGATTCGGCGGGTGGATCTGCGAAGCAAGGGCGAGATCGAAAATTTCAAGCAATTTTACCTTTGAGGGGAAAAATTTTAAATATTGAAAAAACTGATGATGCCAAGATCTATAAAAACACGGAGATACAATCTCTCATCACTGCTCTTGGTTTAGGTATCAAAGGAGAAGATTTTGAAGTAAAGAATCTTAGATATCACAGAGTGGTTATAATGACTGATGCGGATGTTGATGGTGCACATATTAGAACTTTGCTGTTGACTTTCTTTTATCGATATCAAAAAGCACTTGTAGAGGGTGGATATATTTATATTGCATGCCCTCCTTTGTACAAGGTTGAACGAGGAAAGAACCATACTTATTGCTACAACGAATCAGATTTGCAAAAAACTCTTTCAAATTTTGGTGAAAAGGCTAACTATACAATTCAAAGATTTAAGGGTTTAGGAGAAATGATGCCAAAGCAATTATGGGAAACAACGATGGATCCAACTACTAGAATGATGAAAAGAGTTGAGATAGAAGATGCTCTTGAAGCCGATAGGATATTTACAATTTTAATGGGTGATAAAGTCGCGCCAAGAAGAGAGTTTATTGAGACTCATAGTGTTGAACTTGACCTTGCAACATTAGATATTTGATGAATTTAATTAGTACTTTTATAGTTTGGTCATGGCTTTTATTAATTGGTTTGGTGGTACCTACTACATTGCCAGCTGGCGGTGCTCAAGAATCTATTATTCAGCATAGAAAAAATAATGTTGCATCACCAATAATTGCATTAAAAGAATTTAATTTAGTTTCCTCAGCTACTAATAATTCCTACATTTTGACTAGGGTTACATCAGGTACTCCTGTTAATGTTATGAAGGTCTGGGATAGCAACGATAGTGGAAAGTGGCTATTAGTTAATGTTTTATGTC
>QCJZ01000061.1 GCA_003215695.1 Prochlorococcus sp. AG-409-J03
TGCCTTAGGTAATTGAACATATTTACCTCCTGACGCTTCGGCCAGGTCTTTACCCATACCACTAGCAATAAACTTTCTTTCAGTATCAATTACAAGTAATTTTATTCCAAGTGATCGATAACGCGAAGCAACATCAAGAACTTCTTGCTTCAAATCAGGAGGTTCTTCTCCCTCAAGAACTGGTTGACCTAATGAAGTGCTTAATGGAACATTTCCTCTCCCATCAGTGATTGCCACCACAACCACCTGTCCTAGATCTCCTGTTGCCAAAGCATTTGCACCAACTCTTGCAGCTTGAGTCAAACCATGAGCAAGTGGAGATCCACCCCCACATGGCATTGCCTCAAGTCTTCTTTTGGCAGCAGTAATAGATCTTGTTGGAGGAAGTAAAACTTCTGCTTGATCTCCACGGAAAGGGATAAGAGAAACTTCATCTCTATTTTCATATGCTTCGGTAAGCAGGCGAATAACAGCTCCTTTTGCACTTTGCATCCTATTAAGAGCCATAGACCCACTTGCATCAACCAAGAAGATTACTAATGCTCCTGCTTTACGCTGCAATAATTTTGCACGCAAATCTCCTTCTTCAACAATAACTTTCCTATTGGGTTCTCTCTCTCTTCTAGCTTTTTGATAAGGAGCCGCAGCTCTTAAAGTTGCATCTACTGCAATCCTTCTAACAGGACCTCTAGGAAGAATTGGTTTTACATATCTTCCTCGGTTATCACTTAAAACAGCTGATCGACTTCCGCTATTTCCACTCTTTGATTTAGTGGATGAAAACAACAGTAAATCTGGATCAACAGCACATGCTTCTGGATCAAGCATAAACTCCTCCGGGATTGGAGGTGATGACTCCTCATCTTGCTCCTCTTCCTGATCTTCTTCTTGATCTTCTTCTTGATCGTTATTGTCTTCAGAGTCTTCAGGAGGCGGTGGCGGTGGCTGCTGATCTTCAGGGGCTGGGGGTTCCATTTCTTCTTCTGAAGGCATTTGCATAGCCCTTGGAGCAATTACAAGTCTTACTGCAGCCTTTAAATCTTCTGCGTCCACTGAATCTCTACCGCATAAAGCAGCATGAGCCTTTGCAACTCTTACTGCATAGAGCTCTGACCTGTGTCCCTCTACGCCTCCACGAATGGCTTCTGTAACTAAGTATTCAATTTGATCCCCACTGATTTGAACATCTGGGAGCCATTGCCTCGCCAAAAGTAATTGCGTTGATAGAGATTCTGTATCTTCAGACCATTTCTTAGAAAAAGCTTCACTAGATTGACCATGTGCAATGGCAGACTGAGTTATTTCAACTCTTTGTTCATTTGTAATTAATTGATCTGCAGACAGCACAATTGCAAATCTATCCAAAAGATGGTCCCTCAATGCCCCCTCCTCAGGGTTGTAAGTGGCAATCAAAAGAGGACGACATGGGTGACTTAGGCTCAATCCTTCTCTTTCGACTCTATTTTCACCTGCCCCAACTGAAGACAAAAGGAGATTAACAATGCCATCATCTAACAAATTCAATTCGTCTATATACAAAACTCCTCTGTGAGCTTCAGCCAATAACCCTGGCTGAAATATTGGAGTTCCACTTGACAATGAAGCAGCAACATCCACAGCGCCAACAAGCCTATCCTCGGTTACTCCTAAGGGAACCTGAATAAAAGGAGCAGGAACAACTTTTTTAGGAATATTTTCTAAGTCATTAGTATTTTCCAGGCTTCCTATATTTTTTGTAAATAGCTTTTTAGTCAAATCATCCCACTCCCCTGAAAAAGAAGGATCTAAATTTCTACCTGCTGGATAAATGAATGAATCATCATCACGATCATTATTAGCTAATTTTTCTAAATCAATTATTTCAATCGGGGGGAGAAGCGCATGCAACCCTCTAGCTAAAACAGATTTACCAGTACCACGACCACCAGCAATTATCACTCCTCCCAGACCTGGATCAACTGCGGCGAGCATTAAAGCAAGCTTTAAAGTTCCATGGCCTGTAATTGCAGCCAACGGGAAAGAACGATTGGCTCTATCCATTACAGCAATGTCTTTTGAAGCCGAAGACATCTTGTTGTTATTCAATCCACTGGAAACCATAGGGTTGGATAAATCAAGCAAATTTTTAAAAGTCTTTTAATATTCGCATGACTTATGCAAAACAAAAAACAGAATTGAAACTCGTTATCTCAATAGGAGCAAATATCCCTGGCATTCTTGGAGATCCCATAAGAACAATCGCTGCCATGAGGCCGGAAATAGAAAAAAGCATAATTGAGTGGAATGTTGCTTTGAATTTCCCCCAAAACGACTCTCAAAATATTGATAAGTCTTTATCTTTTCAATGGGCACCTCTATTTGAGACTGCTCCTTTA
>QCJZ01000062.1 GCA_003215695.1 Prochlorococcus sp. AG-409-J03
CGGGACCACCGGATCACTAAGACCTGCTTTCGCACCTGCTCGACTTGTAGGTCTCGCAGTCAAGCTCCCTTATGCCTTTGCACTCTTCGGCTGGTTTCCGATCAGCCTGAGGGAACCTTCGCGCGCCTCCGTTACTCTTTAGGAGGCGACCGCCCCAGTCAAACTACCCACCAGACACTGTTCCCGGCCGGGATAACCGACCTGGGTTAGACGCCTAAACGGCTAAGGGTGGTATTTCAACGATGACTCCACCGAACCTAGCGGCCCGGCTTCATAGTCTCCCACCTATCCTACACATAACAATCCAAACGTCAGTGCCAAGCTATAGTAAAGGTTCACAGGGTCTTTCCGTCTTTCCGCGGTTAGGACGCATCTTCACGCCCAATTTAATTTCGCTGAGTCCCAGGTCGAGACAGTGGGGAAGTCGTTACGCCATTCGTGCAGGTCGGAACTTACCCGACAAGGAATTTCGCTACCTTAGGACCGTTATAGTTACGGCCGCCGTTTACTGGGGCTTCGATTCACAGCTTCGCTCCGAAGAACTAACCACTCCTCTTAACCTTCCAGCACCGGGCAGGCGTCAGTCCCTATACATCGTCTTGCGACTTAGCAGAGACCTGTGTTTTTAGTAAACAGTCGCTACCCCTAGTTCACTGCAACCACTTCTCGCTCAGGGAGCAAGTCCCATCACAATAATGTGGCACACCTTCTCCCGAAGTTACGGTGCACTTTTGCCTAGTTCCTTAACCTGGGTTCTCTCAAGCGCCTTGGGATGTTCTCCCCGCCCACCTGAGTTGGTTTGGGGTACGGTCTCCTATCCTTCAATACAGTACGCAGCTTTTCTAGGAAGCATGGAATCACCGACTTGATTGGGCTTAGCCCATCGTCATCACATCTCGGCCTTAGAGCTGCGTTTTATTCCTACAGCTCCAGCCTACTTGCTTGAAACACCACTACCACACGGTGTCTCGGCTATCCTTCTCCGTCCCTGCTCTGCTCCAGTAGGAGGCACGGGAATATTAACCCGTTTCCCATTACCTACGCCTTTCGGCCTCGGCTTAGGGGCCGGCTAACCCTGCGCGGTTTAACCTTGCGCAGGAAACCTTGGGCTTACGGCGAACAGGCTTGTAACCTGTTTTATCGCTACTCATGACGGCATAATCACTTCCGATACCTCCAGCACACCTCACGGTGCACCTTCGACGGCTTACGGAACGCTCGCCTACCGATTCCTAAGAATCCTACGACTTCGGTACCAAGCTTTAGCCCCGTTATATTTTCGGCGCAGAAAGTCTAGACCAGTGAGCTATTACGCTTTCTTTAAAGGGTGGCTGCTTCTAAGCCAACCTCCTGGTTGTTTTTGAGTCTCCACTGCCTTTGCCACTTAGCTTGGATTTGGGGACCTTAGTCGGTAGTCTGGGCTCTTTCCCTCTCGACTATGGAACTTATCTCCCATAGTCTGACTGCCATGCTGTACTCGTCGGTATTCGGAGTTTGGTAGGGGTTGGTAACCCTGTGGGGCCCCTAGCCCTTCCAGTGCTCTACCCCCGACGGTAATTGCATGACGCCCTACGTAAATAGGTTTCGGCGAGAACCAGCTATCTCCAGGTTTGATTGGCCTTTCACCCCCACCCACAGTTCATCCCCTGGATTTTCAACTCCAGTGGGTTCGGTCCTCCACGAGGTTTTACCCCCGCTTCAACCTGACCATGGGTAGATCACCTGGCTTCGGGTCTACAGCGTGCAACTAAATCGCCCTATTCAGGCTCGCTTTCACTTCGGCTCCGGGTCTTACCCCTTAACCTTGCTACACACCATAAGTCGCCGTCTCATTATGCAAGAGGCACGCGGTCACTCCCGAGGGAGCTCCCACACCTTGTAAGCATACGGTTTCAGGTACTATTTCACTCCCCTCATCGGGGTACTTTTCACCTTTCCCTCACGGTACTTGTTCACTATCGGTCACCGAGTAGTACTTAGCCTTGGGAGATGGTCCTCCCAGGTTCCCACAGGGTTTCACGTGTCCCGTGGTACTCAGGAACTGCACAAGGGAGTCCGTACGATTTTCGTGTACGGGGCTA
This sequence comes from Prochlorococcus sp. AG-409-J03, assembly GCA_003215695.1. Taxonomy (GTDB): domain Bacteria; phylum Cyanobacteriota; class Cyanobacteriia; order PCC-6307; family Cyanobiaceae; genus Prochlorococcus_B. Next base: position 2,082 of record QCJZ01000062.1, read on the forward strand.
TCACCCACTATGGCCGGCACTTTCCAGAGCCGTTCCACTAATCGACGGATTTGTAACTCCCCGGGGCCCTCGCAATGGCCCCAAGTACAGCCCTACAACCCCTACCGAAAAACGGTTGCGCCCTTACAATCGGTAGGTTTGGGCTCTTCCCTTTTCGCTCGCCGCTACTGGGGGAGTAGATTTTTCTTTCTCTTCCTCAGGGTACTTAGATGGTTCAGTTCCCCTGGTTTGCTTCTCACTAGGAGATAACCGGGTATGACCCCGGTTGGGTTGCCCCATTCGGA
>QCJZ01000063.1 GCA_003215695.1 Prochlorococcus sp. AG-409-J03
AATTACTATTTTCTGAATCTCTTTTGGACCCTAATAATTCAAGACGATCAACTCTAACAACTGGCTTTTGTCTATCCTCCCCAGTATTACGATCCTTCCAACTATCGAGTTTGAAGCTACCAGTGATGCCGATCAAAGAGCCTCTTTTTACATAATCAGCTGCGACTTGGGCTTGTTTGCCCCAAATTTCTAAGTTGAACCAATCTGGCTCATCGTTTCGATTCCTCCTGCTTACAGCCATTGTTAGATTTGCTACTACTGTTCCAGACTCAAAATATCTAACTTCAGGATCTCTTCCTGCTCTACCAACAAGAGTGACTGAATTTATTGCCATCATTACCTCCTCTGTTTAATGGTTGCTAAATAATATATTTATCTTAGTTCAACTCTCTTTATGATGGCTCAAATGAGTGAAATCCGTGTTTTTTAACCGTTTTAAATTTTCCCGAGATATTGGGATTGATTTAGGTACAGCAAATACCTTGATTTATGTATCTGGGAAAGGAATCGTGTTGCAAGAACCTTCTGTTGTAGCGATGGATTTAGAGGAGGGAGTCCCTCTGGCCGTTGGCGATGATGCAAAGTTAATGTTAGGGCGAACACCAGGAAATATTCGGGCAGTTAGGCCGCTTAGGGATGGTGTAATAGCGGATTTTGATGCAGCTGAGCAAATGCTTAAGACATTTATTCAAAAATGTAATGAGGGCCGTGGAATTATTGCACCTCGACTAGTTGTTGGTATTCCTAGTGGAGTGACTGGTGTAGAGAGACGAGCAGTTCGTGAAGCTGGTCTTGCAGGAGCAAGGGAGGTGCACTTGATTGATGAACCAGTGGCTGCTGCAATTGGAGCTTCTTTGCCAGTGACAGAGCCTATTGGAACAATGATCGTTGATATCGGCGGTGGTACCACAGAAGTAGCAGTTTTAAGCCTTGGCGGAACAGTTTTAAGTGAATCTGTGAGGGTTGCGGGCGATGAAATTAATGATTCCATTGCGACTTATTTGAAAAAAGTCCACAACTTAGTAGTTGGAGAAAGAACAGCTGAAGAAATAAAAATTAAAATTGGATCAGCTTTTCCATCCAATGAATTTGATTTTCAATCAATAGATGTAAGGGGCTTGCATTTACTGTCGGGTTTGCCTCGTTCAATCAATTTGAAAGCTGGTGATTTACGTGAAGCTATGTCAGAGCCTTTGAATAAGATTGTTGATGCTGTAAAAAGGACTTTAGAGAGAACTCCACCCGAACTGGCTGCAGATATTGTTGATAGGGGGATAATGCTGGCAGGAGGGGGAGCATTAGTTAGAGGAATTAGTGATTTGTTAAGTCATGAAACAGGAATTTTTACTCATGTAGCTGAGGATCCATTGTTGTGTGTTGTTAATGGATGCGGTCTTGTTTTAGATGATTTTAAATCAATGCGAAGAGTGCTCGATACTCCTGATTTTGCTAGAAATGTAATTAGAGATTGAACAATGATTAAAGCCCGACGGAAAATAGGGTTTCATTTGATTTTGAAAAATAGGTTTTGGGTAATATTTTTATCAGGAGCCTTATTGTTTGGGATTAGGTGGACAAAAGGTGCGGGATATTTAGATTTGTACTCTATTTTGCTAAAACCCATACTTCCTGGAACTGCTCAACAAGAATGGATTAAAGAAGGAGAAAATATTGAAAGAAATATTCGATTAAAATTACTTGAGGACGATAATATCCGTCTAAGAAGAGCCCTCTCTTTGAAAGAGGTTAATGCTAATTCAAGAATTTCTGCTGCTGTAATATCTCGATCTCCTAGAAATTGGTGGCAACAGTTAGAAATTAATAAGGGTGCAAAAGATGGTGTTTTGAGAGGTCAAACTGTAATAGGGCCTGGGGGCTTAATTGGCTTGGTTGATAGCACCACTCCAATGACTGCAAGAGTAAGATTATTAACTGACCCAGGTCATCAGCTCGGAGCTTGGATTGATCGTATAAAGCTTCATGGGCTATTGACAGGTATGGGTACAAATAGACCAAAATTAATTTTCTTAAATAAGAATACTTTGGCTAAAATTGGAGATGTCGTCACTACGTCTCCAGCAAGTACTTTATTACCCCCAAATTTAACAATTGGAATTGTTCAGTTTGTTAACGAAACAGCTTTACCTTCACCATATGCAATAGTGCAATTAACTGCATCACCTGAAGCTATAGATTGGGTTCAAATATTGAAAGATAATGGTCAA
>QCJZ01000064.1 GCA_003215695.1 Prochlorococcus sp. AG-409-J03
TTGCTTGATATTTAGGGATGACCGCAACAGCTTCTTCACCAAAGCTAAGAATTGATACACGCGGAACAAATGATTTGCCGCCTCATTTAGATGAAAACCTTTTAACGCCTCGTTTTTATGTAACTGAGTTTAAAAAAGCAGCTAAGACAGAATTAACTGATGCGCGTGAAGAGTTTGAAGCAATGCTCTCAGAGATGAAAGCTGACTACAATTGTACTCATTTTGATAGGAAAGCAAGTTTAGATAGGTTGCAAGAATTACCTCAGAAGTCCAAGGAAGTATATGAAAGTTATTTAGTAAGATCTGTCATTTCAGAGTTTTCTGGTTTTTTACTATTTAAAGAGATTTCTAATCGACTTAAAAAAGAAGGAAATAGGGATCTTGGTAAACTGTTTCAGTTTTTGGCTAGAGATGAAGCTAGGCATGCTGGTTTCCTGAGCAGAGCATTAGTAGCAGAGGGAATTGAAGTTGATCTACCTCATTTAGGTGGTAAGAGAGCTGCAACATGGTTCCCGATTAGCTGGGTTATATATTCTGTATATCTTTCAGAAAAAATTGGCTATTGGAGATACATTTTGATGGATAGGCACCTTAAGGCCAATCCAGATCAGGCTTTTGCACCTCTTTTTGATTTCTTTGAACCATGGTGCCAAGACGAGAACAGACATGGTGATTGTTTTACAGTAATGATGAGATGTTGGCCAGGAATTACTAAAGGATTTAGAGGCAAGTTGTTAAGTCGATTCTTCTTATGGAGTGTTTTCCTAACTCACACTTTGACAGTTTGCGAAAGAGGCGAATTTTATGAATTACTTGGTATTGATCCAAAAGAATTTGATGAGGAAGTAATCAAAAGGACAAACCACACATCGAAAAATGCCTTCCCCTGGGTCTATAACCTTGATGATAATAATTTTTGGGATCTGAGAAATAAAATCATAGAATCCTTCAGAGCTTTCGTAAGTGATAAAGGTCTTACAAAACCTGTTAAATTTATTAAATTCGCAACTTTGATCTTTAAGCAATTTGCATTGCCAATGGAGAAAACAAACGCATTAAGATATGACAAGGACGTGAATTTTACAGGTCAGGATATCTTGAACTTTTGGACTGACAAATAATACTAATTAGATAATTAAATATCAAATGGATTACCAGCTTTAGTATCCAAACCTTTGAAATATTTTCCAAATTGAGCATTATAAACTTCGTCCTCATCTTGGGTCTCACATTCAAGTGGACCAATAGCTTTTGAAACGCATAGCAAGCCGTATCCTTTTTCTCTCATCTCTTGAGATAAACCAATGCAAGCTTGTTGGTCCATTTCTCCTGAAATTATCTTAACTGCGCATTCTGAACAACATCCATTTCTACAAGAGAATGGGAGGGTATCACCAATGATTTGTCCATTCTCATCTGTTGACTCAAAATTTCTCAATATATATTCACCTTCAGGAACATCAAAGGTATATGTTTTTCGTTTCTGTTTATGGTGAATAGTTATTTTGTGAATTGGTCTCATCGAATATTTAATTTTGAGGGGCTATGTTTCTTCTTTCTGGTGGATTAGGAGGTTGACTTGCATATTGCCAAAGCTCTTCAATGTTTAATGTTTTAGTTAATCTTTCTCCACCAAATCTAAGGCTTAGCCAAGCAATCGTTTTCGGATCTTCCGCTACAACAGCTTCATAACCTTCTGCTTCTGTGATGTTGAATTTATGCACTAATGAAGAATTTAGGAACCACATAGGGTAGTCTTTTCCTTTTCTATCTCTTCTCTCATGAAAGGATTCTCTTAATTGCCCATTACCCTGTAATTGACCTTCTGGGGCAAGAAGAATATTGAGGGTTTTGGTCTCCGACATTATTTAAGAATCAGAAATGGTATTGATCTTAGGCTTGAAATCTCCTAGGACCTTAATTAAATAACTTTAGTAAAAGGACTTACAATGAGGCAATAAGTTTGATAGATCTTCACAGCTTTTCCCAATATCTGTAATTAGTTTTTCTTTATTATATAAAAGATCTAAATATATATTTTTTTCTTAATTGATATTTAATTGATTAAGAGTCTTTTTTGGGTGACTCAGCCTTTGCCTTAAGAGCTTCAGCTTCAGCAG
>QCJZ01000065.1 GCA_003215695.1 Prochlorococcus sp. AG-409-J03
CTGGTTCTCGATCAAGAATATTTTGATAAAGCGTTTTCACATATTCTTCATTTGACACATCTTCTCCATATTTTTCTTTGAATTCAGAGGATGCTAAGAAGGATTCTGCTACCTGTCTTTCAGTATTTTCTCCTGAACTATTTTTTTCAATCCAGTACTCAAGTCCATCAGAATCAGGGAAACGATTGAAAGCAGCGTTGTAGACACGAAACATCTTTCCGGTGACATCGTCTTTTGCTTTGACTTGATCAAAGGTGGCTTCTATTTCAGCGATAGCACTAACAGCTTTATCGGCAAATTGAAGTTTAGGAATACCTGTGATGTCATCAAAAAAACCTTCTGATGTTTTTATTTCAATTGATCCATCACTTCTTTTAAAGAAATCATACTCTTCTAGGTTTTTTTCATATGTTTTAGAGGTATTAAGTTTGCTTGATTCAATCCATCGATCATCGATATCTGCTATTGGGTCTATCCAATCTGGATAATCTTTTGGTTGACGAGTAGCAGCGATATGAGATTTATATTTAAAACCTTTTGGTATTTCTCCATTTGTATTGCCTATCTCTTTAGCTAGTAATGCATATTCCAAAGTTCCTTTCTTCGGCATTGTTGCTGGTGGATTCTCAAGATATATAGGAGCAATACCAATGCCATTGGCATCTGTCTCTTCATATGTAATGGGTTTGATTTGGTCTGGCGTTAGTTGTAATGCCTCTTCTTCATCTGCTGAAGGAACATAACCAGGGTCAGGTGCATCTTCTCGATCTGCCTTGGGAACCCATCGATCATCGATATCTGCTATTGGGTCTATCCAATCTGGATAATCTTTTGGTTGACGAGTAGCAGCGATATGGGCTTTGTAGTTAAATCCTTCTGAAATTTCCCCATTTGCATTTCCCACTTCTTTAACTAATAATGCATATTCTTCCGTACCCTTGACGGGCATTGTTGCTGGTGGATTCTCAAGATATATAGGAGCAATTAAATTCCCGTTGGCATCTGTTTCAGGGTCAGCAGTTGAAGTTGAGTCAGCAGTTGAAGTTGAGTCAGCAGTTGAAGTTGAGCCAGAAGTTGAAGTTGAGCCAGAAGTTGAAGTTGAGCCAGAAGTTGAAGATGCTTCTGATGGTTGACGAGTTGCAGCGATATGAGCTTCATAGTTAAATCCTTCGTTTGCAGATGCTCCCCCTGTTTCTTCTAAAAGTAATTCATAATCCTTACTCCCCTTCTCTGGCATACTTTCGGGTGGGTTCTCTAAAAGAATTGGGGGATTATTTTGAGGCATATTGTTTGCATACCTTTGATTTTCCTAGTATAAAATATAAAAATATAGAAAAAATAGATTATCTATATATTGTTTACAACTGACTTTTGGTTTGATTGATAGAGGATTGGATTCGAGATTAGTAATGATTGCCAACCTGTATAAGAAGTGTAAGGAGCGTGTGATGACTTGCTTTATACGAATCAAAGAAAACTAGTAGACATCTACTTCTCATCGACTCATATTTTGAGTGTGATTTAAATGTAGGGAAAGTGTGATGTGAGTGTGATTTATTTCTGTAGACCTTAATCTAGTAATAGCAAGTGATCTGATGAATGTTTATTGCTAACCTGCTCAATTGTTAGCATCAATGCCGATTATACAACGTAACTTGAGATTGATTGATATGAAAGGGATTTAAGGGTGCTTGTTTTAGGTGCTACCGCAATGCTACCACTTAATACGCACATAGTTGGATCTGTTTAGAGAGATAGATATGCTTTCTCTCTAGATAACTAAAGACTAGCGGCGTATGGGGGTAAATAAGTGGTGGTTCTATGAATAATGAGAGTGAAGAAATTTGTGTTGGAAATCTAGGTGGTTAACCAAAACCTGTCATCTCAGTAAAGAGCGCTTTGTTCTCTGCTGACTCTGCAAACCCTAGGAGCGCTTCATAGCGTGTCTCAAGTCCACTGCTAAGATTCCCTACCCAATAATTTAGACCAGCAGTATCGGCCTCTCGACCAAGAACATTCTTATAGAGATTATTCACATATGTCTCATCACTTACATTGCTTCCATACTTTTCAGTGAATTCTGCAGAACCTAAAAACGATTGAGCAACAAC
>QCJZ01000066.1 GCA_003215695.1 Prochlorococcus sp. AG-409-J03
CCAGTGGTGATTCGCACCCCTTATGGCGGCGGTATTCGCGGCGGTCACTATCACAGTCAGAGCCCAGAGGCTTTGTTCGTTCATACCGCTGGTCTCAAGGTCGTCATTCCCTCCAATCCAAGGGATGCCAAGGGTTTGCTGCTGGCTTGCCTGCGGCAGAAGGACCCGGTCCTGTTCATGGAGCCGAAGCGCATCTACCGCGCTTCCAAGGGCGAGGTCCCCGAGGAGGACTATGAGATTCCGCTCGGTGTTGCCAACGTCGTTAAGGAAGGCAGTGACTGCACCGCGGTAGCCTACGGCGCGATGGTGCCGGTGGTAGAAGAGGCGGCCAAGAAGGCTGATGCTGAAGGCATCTCGGTGGAGGTCATCGACCTACGGACTCTGCTGCCCTTTGACATCGAGACGGTTGTTGAGTCAGTGAAGAAGACCGGTCGCGCTGTGGTGGTTCACGAAGCGCCGAAGACCTGCGGTTACGGCGCGGAGTTGGCTTCCTCCATCTACGAGCGAGCTCTTGAGTACCTTGAGGCTCCCATCGGGCGGGTGACCGGTTTTGATATTCCCTTCCCGTTCAGCCTTGAGCACGAGTATATGCCCAACGCGGACCGCACCCTGGGTGCCATTCGCAAGACCTTGGAGTGGTAGCCCATGAGCTTTGAGTTTCATCTTCCTGATCTTGCCGAGGGTATGACTGAGGCCGAGATCGTCAGCTGGAAGGTCCAGGTTGGCGACGCTGTTTCTATGGATCAGCCGCTTGTCGAGGTGATGAGCGATAAGGCCACGGTGGAGATTCCGTCGCCTCGTGAAGGGACCATCTCCGCCTTGAACTACAAGGAGGGCGAGACCTGCGAGGTGGGCGCCGTTCTGTTTGTGATTGATGAGGGGCAAGCCAGCGTTTCTGCCAGCAATGGTGCAGGTGCCGCAGTGGTGGCCGAGCAGGCTCCGGTGGTTGCGGCTGCTAAGCCTGCTCCGGCTCCTACAGCCCCGGTCACTGCCCCCGCCGTGGCGGCCCCTGCTGCCAGCAATCCTGTTTCAGCTACTGGCAAGGTGCTGGCAACTCCGGCCACCCGGCGCCTGGCCCGTGAGCTGGGTGTCGACATCCGCACGGTCCATGGCTCTGGCAAGCGAGGCCGGGTGACCAGTGATGATGTCCGCGCTGCGGGTTCCGGTGCTCCGGCCGCTGCCGCTGCGGTCCCAGCCGCAGCAGTCAGCCGTCCTCCGGTCTCGATTCCGAGCGCTGGTGGCGAGACCCGGATTCCCTTCCGCGGCATGCGTAAGATGATCTCCGACAATATGGTTCGCTCCGTGCAGACTGCGGCCCACTTCACCTATGTGGAGGAGGTGGATGTGACCGAGCTGGTCGAGCTGCGCGGCCGCGCTAAGCAGCGCGGTGCTGAGCGAGGCGTCAATGTCACCTATCTGCCCTTCATCATGAAGGCCGTAGTAGCTGCGCTGAAGAAGTGGCCGGCTCTTAATGCCGCTCTCGATGAGAGCACTCAGGAGTTTGTCCACAAGCACTACTACCATCTGGGCATCGCTGCTCAGGGCCCCAATGGTTTGATGGTTACCGTGGTTCGTGATGCCGACAAGCTGTCTATCTTTGATACCGCTGCAGAGGTGCAGCGGCTGGGTCAGGCGGTACAGGATGGCACTGCTACCCGTGATCAGCTAAGCGGCTCTACGTTCACCATTAGCTCGTTGGGCAAGCTCGGCGGGGTCTTGGCGACTCCCATCATCAATTTCCCCGAGGTGGGGATCATGGGGGTTCACAAGATCGAGCAGAAGCCTGCGATTCGCAACGGTGAGATTGTGCCGCGCTATCTTATGAACCTCAGCATCTCCCTTGATCATCGCCTGGTCGACGGCTGGGATGGGGCGATGTTCCTGCAGGAGGTCAAGACTCTGCTTGAAGACCCGACCTTGATGTTCATGGAGATGGTGTGAGCCCAGCCTCCGGTGCGGGTGCGGCTAGCAAGAAGCCGCGCAGGTCTCGCAAGGCGAAGGCCAGCGCCGCAGCTGTCACGCGGGGGCCGGCCTGGTCCTATTTTGAGGGCGACCCTGAGGACAAGGCTCGCGGGCT
>QCJZ01000067.1 GCA_003215695.1 Prochlorococcus sp. AG-409-J03
CAGACCTTCGTTTTAGGTCCTGGCGTGTCCCTCCGCACGGACTACTGGTAGGAGAAGATGTTGAGCAACGTTGCCGAAGTACTCCCGATGCTCGCCAACCTGGCGCTGACCCTGGCGCTGCTGGGCGGCCTGATTGGCAGCGTATTGCCTGGCGTTCCAGGGGCCAGCCTGATCTGGATTGCAGTCCTCTTTCATGGCCTCCTGACCGGCTGGCACCCCCTTGGCCTCGGTATCCAGCTGAGCATTGCCACCCTGGCCCTCATGTCTCTGGGCTGCGGTTTTCTGGTCACCGCGCTGGGCGCAAAACGCACCGGAGCAAGCCTCTGGGGCGCGACCGGAGCGATCATCGGCTTAATGCTGGGCTTCGCAATCCCGATCCCACTGCTTGGCCCTCTGTTGGGCGCCTTCGGCGGAGCACTGCTAGCAGAGCATCTGGCCACGGGAAAACAAGGTGAAGAAGTTCTTAAGGCCGGTGCTGGGGCGGTCATCGGGGCCCTGCTCGGAACCGTCAGCGAGCTCGTACTAACCCTGGTAATGGTGGTCGTCGTGGTGCTGGCCCTGCTGGCCTGAAGGGCCGGCTTAACTACGAGATCACTGCCAACTCGCGACCTGCCTGTTCAAAAGCCGCCACCGCCTGAGCAATGTGCTCATCAGTATGAGCCGCACTCAGCTGCACCCGAATGCGCGCCTGCCCACGGGGCACCACCGGATAAGAGAAACCGATGACGTAGATGCCCAGCTCTAGCACCCGGGCAGCCAGCTCGCCGGCCAGCCGCGCGTCACCTAGCATGATCGGCACAATGGGATGATTCCCGGGCAGAATCTCAAAACCGCTGGCACTCATCTGATCCCGGAACTTACGGGTGTTGCTCTCAAGGCGATCTCGCAACTCAGTGGTCTCACTGAGCATAGCCAGCGCCTCAATGGCCGCTCCGGCCACTGCCGGCGCCAGGGTATTGCTGAACAGATAGGGTCGGCTGCGCTGGCGGAGCAGCTCAATAATTTCACTGCGCCCGCTGGTATAACCACCGCTGGCTCCGCCCAGGGCCTTGCCCAGGGTGCCAGTGATGATGTCGACCCGATCCATAACCCCACAGTGTTCATGAGTGCCGCGTCCGGTCCGTCCCATGAAGCCCACTGCGTGCGAGTCATCAACCATCACCATCGCATCGTATTGGTCGGCTAGATCACAGATCTGCTCCAGCTTGGCTACATAACCATCCATGGAGAACACACCATCGGTGGCGATCAGACGAATGCGGGCCCCGCTGCTCTCCTTAAGCCGCGCCTCCAGCTCACCCATGTCGCTGTTTGCGTAGCGGTGACGCTGAGCTTTACAGAGCCGGATTCCGTCGATGATCGAAGCATGATTCAAGGCATCAGAGATCACCGCATCCTCAGGACCAAGAAGGGTCTCAAAGAGACCACCATTGGCATCAAAACAAGAGGAATACAGAATCGTATTGGCGGTTCCGAGGAAGCGAGACAGGCTCTCCTCCAGCTCCGTATGAATATCGAGAGTGCCGCAGATAAAGCGCACTGAAGACATCCCAAAGCCCCGCTCACGCAGGGTGCGACTGGCAGCCTCGATGAGCTGGGGGTGATCGGAAAGCCCCAGGTAGTTATTAGCGCAGAAGTTGATGACCTCCTGACCGCCACGCACCGAAATGGCTGCGCTCTGGGGAGTGACAATGACCCGCTCCTCTTTATAGAGTCCGCCATCGCGGATCTCGGCCAGTTGTCCGGCCATAATGGACTGCACCTGCTGGGAAAACATCAGCTTCCTCCTGTAACGGGCGACAAAAGCCCCCGAACGATTCTCTAAGCGTCCCAGCCCGCAAAGCGGATGACCGCCTTGGGGTGTCGGGTAATGCAGGACTCGAAGCTCTCAGCCTCCCAATCCGCGATATCCACGATGGTCTCTTGGCCCGCACCAAGGATGACCTCCCAGATCAACTCCTGAATCCGATTGGAGCGGTCCTCAAGGAGAGAACGGGTAACCGTCCAAGTCTCAAAAATCTGGCGGCCAATTACCGAGTGCAGGGCGATTCCGTTCATCACCAGGCGAGGGAA